>NZ_JAMYNE010000031.1:0-57766 GCF_040318915.1 Mesorhizobium sp. M0991 | reverse complement strand
CGATGTGACGCTTGCGCCCGTTGATCTTCTTTCCCGCGTCGAAGCCACGAATTCCGCCGCTTTCCGTGGTCTTGACCGATTGGCTTCTCTATTCGGCGCTTTGAAGTCAAGCGCATTAGCTCTTTTCCGCTTCGCCGGCATTGGACGTCTTTCGCGGGGCCTTGCTTCTCTCCGGGATCGGCGCTCTGGCCCTGCCCTCTATGGGGATTCAGAAGAATGGGGTGGAACAATCTGTCGAGCGCCTTGATTGCCGATGATAGGCAATCGAGCCAAGCCAATCGACGAACTCACCTCATCCTCGTCCCGCGAAGGACGCTTTTCCACCCGTAGGTGGAACTGGTGTCGTCCCCGTCTATCGGAGGGGCGATGTTTATTAATTTTTCAGCCGGCGACCGGCATGATTTCCGTCCTGGTCCAGCGGAACTGTGTGCCGTCGCTCCAGATGCGATGCATGATCACCGCCAGCCGGCGGGCGAGCGCAACGATGGTTTTCCGCTGGCCGCGCCGCTTGGCGACGTCCATCGCCCAGGCCTTCAGCCAGGACCATTTCGTCACCCGCGTCAGTAGGGTCTGTGCGGCCTCGTAGAGCAACGTTCGCATCATGCCGTCGCCGCATAACGAGATCCCGCCCACCCGGCGGCTTTCGCCCGATTCATGGAGCGCCGGCGTCAGGCCCAAAATCGGCCCGACCGCCTTGGAGTTGCGGAAGCGGGCGGGGATATCGATCGTCGCGGTGTAAGCCAGCGACGCGACGGGGCCGACACCGGGGATCGACATCAGCCGGCGGCAAACCTCATCATCCCGGACGATCGCCAGAAGCTTGCGGTGCAGGGCGGCAAAATTCTGGCGCAGCTTGCGGCGCGCGTCGAGCAGCGGTTCGACGATCTCGGCCAGATCGAGCATTCCTTCGGTGAGCTCGCGGATCCGCTCCTCAAACTTGAGCGCACCGACCTTGCCAACCTTGAGCCCGAAGTTGCGCAACAGCCCGCGGATGTCGTTCTCGATGGCAATCGCCTTTTCCTTTAAGAGCTTGCGCGCCGTCAGCAGCGCCCGGCGCTTCTGGCTCGTCAGGGTCTTGACATGCACCGGGCGGAACAGATTGACCCGTATCATCTGCGCGATCCCGCGCGCATCATTGCGATCGGTCTTGTTCGGCTGCGCCTTCAGGAAGGCGTTGACGTGACGCGTCTCAATGCAAACCACTGGCAAGCCGGCTTTGGCAAGCCCCTCGAACAGCCATTGCGACAAAGGTCCCGGCTTCAAGCCCGACGCGTTCCAACCGCCAGGCGGGATCCTTGAGCACCCGCGCAAGATCCTCGGGATGGGTCGGCACCTTCACCTCGCGGCACACCGTGCCGGTTTCGTCGACGATGCAAATGGCGGTCTCTTTCACCGAGACGTCCAATCCGGCATAATGTTTCATGCTGCGCTTCTCCTTCCTGATGCTTGTGGCTGTTCCAGACAGACCACGTTCTACCATCAGCTCGAAGCGCAGCACCTCCATGCCGCTCCGCCAAGATGGGGCGCAAGCCGAATACCCCATCGTGTGCCACGAAAGCAAAGCAAGGAGATCAGAATGTAGGATCGCTTCGCAGCAGCTATGCTGCACGAGAGATGAGGGCAGGTCCCTCGGGCTCGGATTGCAGGATCAGGGTCCAAACCGCCACAAGCTGCGTCGGCACAACGGCCGGGGTGGTGAGCGTTGTGGAAAAGTCGGGTCACGAGCCCGGCAGGTAAGTTGCGGGAAGGCGAACGCGAGTGAACCGCTGATGACGTATCGAAAATTCGGACAGAAGTTGTCGAAACCAGAGATGGATGGGATCTCTGGGATAAGCCCGGCGGGTGCCTGCATATTGGCCGGGCGGCAACCGGTACAAAGGCGGCGCGAGCCCGTGACAGGCTCTTGTGCGGAACGTGGGAACCTGTGTCACGATGCCAAGGGAGAACCCGGAGACGGCAGCCCCGTCGAGGGCAGAGCACCGATGCGTGACATAGGGGCGGACGGGTTCGTAATAGTGATGAAACCCGGTAATGCGGGCGGAGCGAAGGGACCCGATTTTTCCAGCCAAGGTCAGAGGTCAACCGGAAACGGGAGGAGCCGATGACTGAGGCAAAGCCGTATCAGATTTCCAAACACCTCGTTCTGGAAGCCTGGAAACAGGTGAAAGCGAACCACGGTGCGGCGGGTGTGGATGGCGTCTCCATCGAGATGTTCGAAAAAGACCTGAAGAGGAACCTCTACAAGGTCTGGAATCGTATGTCTTCAGGAGCGTACTTTCCTTCGCCTGTTCGTCTCGTGGAAATCCCCAAGGCGAATGGAGGGATACGCCCTTTGGGCATCAGCACCATCGCCGATCGTGTGGCGCAGACGGTCGTCAAGATGGTTCTGGAGCCGGAGGTGGAGCCAATTTTCCACTCTGACTCCTACGGCTATCGTCCCGACCGTTCGGCGCTTGATGCGGTGGGGAAAGCGCGACAACGCTGCTGGAAGTTCGACTGGGTTATCGATCTGGATATTAAGTCTTTCTTCGACTCAATTCCATGGAACCTGATCGAAAAAGTCGTTGCTCACCATACGAAACTGAGCTGGGTCCGTCTTTATGTAAAGCGGTGGCTGTTGGCCCCAATGGAGCAAAAAGACGGTACTCTCATAGGGGAGAACATGCGGAACCCCTCAGGGTTCTGTGGTCTCTCCGGTGATCGCCAACTTGATTCTGCACTATGCATTCGACCTGTGGATGCAGAGAACATTCCCTCTTCTGTGTTTCGAAAGATATGCGGATGACGCGATTGTCCACTGTAGAACAGAGCGTGAAGCCCAAATCGTGGTGGAGGCAATACGAGGGCGTCTTGCTGAATGTGGTCTTGAACTCCATCCGGAGAAAACAAGGATCGTTTACTGCAAGGACAGCAATCGTAGGGAAGATTACGAGCATATCTCGTTCGACTTTCTCGGCTACACATTCCAGCCACGTGAAGCCAGAGGCCGAAATGGCAAAAGGTTCACGAACTTTCTGCCTGCTATCAGCAACAAGGCGGCCAAGGGCATCCGGCAAACTATCCGCAAATGGCGGACTGATCTGACCGGAAACGCTCAATGGCTCGAAGATCTTGCAAAACTGATCGACCCCGTGGTGCGAGGATGGTTGAACTATTACGGGCGATACTATCGCTCAGAATGCGTCAACGTTCTGCAACACGTGAATGAGGTACTCGCCCAGTGGGTGAGAAGGAAATATAAAAGGTTCAAGCACCGGAAAACTGCTGCGACATACTGGCTTGGACGGCTCGCTAAGCGGGATCCGGACATCCTGTATTTGTGGAAGATAGGTGTCCGACCAACGGCTGGAAAATAGAAGCCGGATGACGCGAGAGTGTCATGTCCGGTTTCGTGAGCGCGGAGAGGTGAAATTCCTCTCCGCTACTCGACTTGGACGGTGCGTTCTTGGCGCATTGTCGGCTCCGGCGGTGGCAGATTGTGCTTTGGAATCAGTGGCATGAGACCAAAGTGTACCTGAAACCGCCGGGCCTTGCCTGCGCAAAGTTCCGATTCACGCAATAATATCAATATGTTGGCGTTTGTGGACGGAAACTAGCTAGCATAGCACGCGCCCCGGCGCAGTCCTACGAGCTACTCCTTGAACGGTGCTCCATTACGCGCCGCGCCGGTTTGCGCCAGGACGGGCACATTTGCCAAGCGTCATGAATTGTCTAGTCGCTCATATCGCAACGCTGATGTTCCGCCGCCCGCGCCCATCCTGGCAGGACAACTCGATCGTCATAAGTGGTATGCATTGTCAATATCCGCCGCTCGTCACGCCGCGCGATCTCGCGCGACACAAGGAGAGCCAAAGCCTCGCGCAAGGTCATCTTCGAGCGTGCGGCCTCATCCAGCAGCGTGTCGAGTTGATCGCGGATTGCCGTCAGCTTCAACCGGTCGAGTGTCGCAACCAGCATGTCGTGATCCACGGTCGTCATCACCAGCCTCCCCCGACAACCGCTCGTATTCCGCCAGCGGCCGCAGCAAGGCGCAGGGGAGCAATCTCTTTAGGGGCTGCTGCGCGCACTGGTCCCTCGGCGCCAGCCACGCCGACAAAATGCGCCCGATCCACGATCCGTTGTCGGCGGCCTTGGCATTGGGAATGATCAGCCACCACCCGGCCCGCATGACGGATGATGACGCGACCGGCCAGAACCACTACCTGAACGCTCTCTCCGATCAGGCGCCAGGGCACTGAGTAGCTGTTCGTATCGAGGTCGATCGCGCAGTCCGCCTGAACCTTGCGCACCAGATCACGTAGTTGTCCGAACGGCGCCCGGCCTGCAAGCGGCCGAAGCGCACCGGCCTCAGCGGCAAAACGTTCCGCAGGCGCGACGCCGGTCGTGCCATGCTCACGCTGGTCGGCAATCTCGCGCGTCCACCGATCCAGATGCGCCTCGAACGCCGCCCAGCTCTCGAAACGGCGGGCGATCGCGTTCTTCTTGACGTAGGCGACCCCACGCTCGTCCTTGCCCTTCGTGCGGGCCCGATATGGCGCGCAAGCTCGTGGCGTAAAGCCCCAGTAGCGGGCAAAGGCATGCAGTCGGGCATTGAACCTCACCTCGCGCGTCACCGCGTCATGGTGCTCGACCAGAGCCTTCGCATTATCCAGCAGAACCTCCGCTGGAACCCCGCTGAAGCGCAGGAAGGCTCCTTCCATCCCATCAAACCAGTCCGCCTGGCGCTCCCGTAAAGAGGGGCGGATATGCACCCGTCGCGAATAGCCCAGCGTCCCCACGAACAGGTGAACGCGCAACCGCTCGCCGCCGATCCACACGCGCGTATCGCCAAAGTCGATCTGCATCTGATGACCTGGCGCCGTCTCAAAGCGAACCGTCGCGCGCTTCTGCGCCTTCAATTCCCGCCGCCAGCGCTTCACTCTCAGCTCCACCGAGCGAAGCCCGATCACGATACCATGTTCGCTCGCCAATTCCTGGCGAATGACATCCGCGTTTCCATCATGACGAAAGAAACGCTCTCTAAGCCAATCGTCCAGACCGTCGAATGCAGTTCGACGAGCAGGCTGGCGATACGCCACGACACCACCTTCACGCAGATAGCGGCGAACCGTATTGCGCGCGCAACCGAACTCTTGCGCAATGCGCTTCGCGCCCCAGCCGACCTCATGGAGCCGAACCATCGCTGAAACTTCTTCCCCCGACCGCATCTCCTCAACCCGCATTGTTGTCGACAAGGCGAGCTTCGATGGAAATTCTTCTTGCCTCCACTGATCCTCTCAAAAATGAGGGGTCAGTTCTTCGTTTCGTTAGGGGGTCAGTTTCTCACTTCGCCTGACACAAGCTCAAGGCGCATCTGCGCGCAAAGGCCGTCAGAACCATCGACGCCCTATGGCAGGCCATCGGCGACATCTGCAATCTCTTCTCCCCAACATAATGCAGAAACTACTTCTCCGCCGCAGGATAGGGACTCACATGAACGTCCGAAGCTCTAAGTGTTTAGTCTAGCTGATCAGCCACCAGACGATCGGACCAAATATCACGACGATGATGACCAGAAGCCACAATGATGGGCCTTCGTCTCCGTCGAGAGGTTCGTTCTCACCAGACATGGACATCTTTCATCCGAACCAGTCGTGAAAAAGGGGGGGCAGGCGGCTCGGGGGTTACAAATCCGACGAGCGAACAAGCGGTCTGTGACGGACCCACTCGAACCGGCTAATGCCGCGCCCTTTGACCTGACTAACCCAAGCCCATGAAAACCTCAACAGCTAGCTCGTGGAAGGTAAGCGCCACGCCGCTCCCCTCGTGCGGGGCATGAGGTGAATGTGCGAAGAATCCCCCCGATCGCGAGAGACGGAGGGCCTACGTGGGAGCAGACGGCAAAATGGACGTCGATTTGGACGTCCCAACAGCTGGCTACGCAGGCCGGCTCGAGGTTCTGGAAGGTCCAACGGGACGGCGGGTTCGCTCGGAGGCTGAGAGAGCCCGGATTGCGGCCGAGAGCCTGATGCCGGGGGTGCAGGTGGCGGCGGTCGCACGCAAGCATGGCGCGACCCGCTGGCAGGTCTACGATTGGCGGCGTCGCCTTCGTCAGGGGCAACTGGCACTGCCGGAAAGCATGGCGCCGATGTTCGCGCAGTTGATGGTGGACGAAACATCGGTGCCTCAGCGGAGGATGAGGCCATCGAAATCGACGCCGGCGAAGGTGGAGATCGTGATCGACGACATGGTGATCCGAACGGCGGTTGACCTCGAGCAGCTGTCGCAGGTGATCCGAGCGGTTCGGGCCTCGCGATGATTGCACCGGGCAACGATCTGAAGATCTACGTGGCGACCCGGCCGGTTGACTTCCGGCGCGGCATGGACGGATTGGCATTGGCTGTGCAGGAGATGCTAGGCCTCGACCCGTTCTGTGGGGCAGCCTTCGTGTTCCGGGCCAAAAGGGCTGACAGGATCAAGATTTTGGTGTGGGATCGCACCGGCCTTGTGCTGGTGCACAAGCGGCTCGAGGGCTCGAAGTTCGTCTGGCCGCAGGTTCGCGACGGCGTGATGCGCATGTCGCCGGCGATGTTCGCGGCCTTGTTCGAAGGCCTACAGGAATATCCCTGCTGGTGAGTCTGACGAATCATCGGTCGAAGTGGTCCGGGTATTGGATCCGTGTCATCCGCTTTACGGGCGATCCTTCCGTGTGATCCGCCGAGTTGCCCATCACCGCGGCAATTTTCCACCATCATACGAAGTCGAGCACCGTGATGGATCAACATTGCTGATCCCTGTGACAGCAACTCAGAAGTATGTAGAGAAGGCGAATCAGACTAAGTTGAGTGTCGAGGCGGTTCGGGATCTTGTCGCGGTGGCGGAATGTCTCGAAGGTCATGACCATAGACCCCAAGAGCCTATGGGCGACGCTGTCACCAGCTTTGCGGCGTCAAATCCTCGACGACGTCGCCGCGGTTCTGGCGGAGGTGTCTCGTGAAGTCCGAACTGGTCAAGCCAACTCATCTGGCGCGCAGAGCGGTTGTTTACGTCCGACAGTCGACGCCACACCAGATGGTAAGCAATCAAGAGAGCCTGCGGCTGCAGTACGCGCTTCGCGTGCGCGCCCGCGAACTCGGCTGGCATGACGCCGATATCGACGTCATCGATGCCGATCTCGGCTTGAGCGGAGCCTCAGCTGCAAAACGGAATGGCTTCAAGGAACTCGTCGGTCGGGTCGGCCTGAGCGAGATCGGGTTGATCCTCTCGATAGACGTCACGCGGCTGGCTCGCAATTGTTCCGATTGGTATCCGCTCCTGGATATCTGCGGCCTGCGCGGTTGCCTCATTGCCGATCGCGATGGCGTCTATGATCCCGGCAGCGCCAATGGTCGCCTGCTTCTCGGCTTGAAGGGAACGATCTCGGAGCTTGAGCTGCATACGATCCGAAGCCGTCTGACGGCCGGTCTGCTTGCCAAGGCCGAGCGCGGCGAGCTTGCACTAACACTGCCCGTCGGCTTGGTGCGCGATCCAAGCGGGGTGGTTGTCAAAGATCCAGATCTCGCCGTTCAGGAGCGGCTTGAGCTTATATTCGAGACATTCCTGAAGTTCCGCACCGTCGCCAAGGTCATGCGTGTGCTGAATGATCGTGGCCTGGCTCTGCCGCGCCGCGACTGGCACGGCGAACTTCACTGGGCGCGAGCGACGGTCTCGGCGGTGGCGGCAGTCCTGAAGAATCCCGCTTACGCCGGTGCCTTCGTCTATGGACGAACCCGCCTTCGTGCCGCCACGGGAGAAGGCGGTTCGCCGGGAAAGGTGCCGCGGCCAATCGATGAATGGCGCATCGTCGTGAAGGGCCGGTATCCACCCTACATCGACTGGCCAACCTATGAGAAGATCCGCGACATCGTACGAGACAACCGGGCCGAATATATGCGCATCAAAACGAGAGGTGCCCCTCGCAATGGCGAACTTCTCCTGCATGGCATCGCTTGGTGCGGGCGATGCGGCCACAAGATGTACGTTCGCTACAAGGGTGGCGGAGAGTATGTGTGCAATCACCTGCGCTCACACACGGGCTTGCCTGCGTGCCAGTACATCCGTGCTCCACGCGTGGATGCCGCTGTGGCCGCCGCATTCTTGACGGCGCTGGCTCCCGCCGAGCTTGACGCACTATCGCGGGCGCGGCGGGCACAGCAGCAAGTCGACAAGGCCTTGCGCACGAGCGCGGAGCGTGAGCTTGAGCGCAAGCGCTATGCTGCGGCACTGGCAGAGCGGCAGTTCAACCGCGTCGATCCTGACAACCGTCTTGTCGCCGGCGAACTCGAGCGTCGGTGGGAGGCTGCATTGAGCGAAGTCCGCGCTGCCGAGGAAGCCCTCGCTCGGCAAGCGTCGGCTGAGCCTGTTGCGCAATTGGCATTGGGCAAGGTCCTCAACAGTAAGGTAGTCGCCCTGTCCGGCTGCCTGCCGCAGATCTGGGCGGGCGACGCCACGACGGATGCTCATCGCAAGGCGCTATTGCGGTGCCTGATCGAAAAGATCGTTCTCGATCGCGGCGAGCGCGACGTTGCTCTGGTCAGGATCGTGTGGCGAGGCGGCGCGGTGACCGAACTTGAAGTGAAGATGAAGGTTAACTCCGTCGCCAAGCTCACGCGCGGTGGAGAGATGCGCGCGCGTCTGATCGAACTCGCGCAGGCCGGCATGCCTGACAATGAGATTTCCGCCGTCCTCACCCGGGAGGGGCACCACTCGCCCAATTGCTCGGACAAGGTCCTGCCGATCACTGTGCAGCGGATCCGGCTCGGTGCCGGGATCAGGATAACGACGCAGCGCAACCGATGGACCCACGAGTTCACTTCGCTCAGCGCCACACAACTGGCCGCACGGCTGAACATCCCCGTCAATTGGATCTACGTGCAGATCAGGCAGAAGCGCCTCTTGATCGACCGTCAGTCGACTGGAGCTTACCTGTTCCAAAACTCGCCTTCCGTAATCGATGCGGTCCGTGACCTCCGCAACCACACCATTAGCCACCTTGATCTGAGAATCATTCAGCTTCACCAGGAGGGGCATCAACATGCGTGATCGTTGAAGGTACTGACGCAGTGCAGGGTCGCGACACAAATCTGAAGGTCGAGCAGGGTGGTTTGGCAATATGGCCAAGGTTGTGTGGGGGCGTGGATCCCGGATCTGCGGTGATCAAATCCCCCGCGGGCGGCACTTCCGATTCGGCGCACGGCAAAACTGGTTGATTGATCGGTACTGCAAAGTCGGAAATTGCGAACAGCCTAATTGAGGCGGCACCGATTGAACCGGTGAACGAGCGATGGTACCTAGCGCGCTCCGCAAGGCCCACCTGTTCTAGGTGCGTCAATTGTGTCGTCGAGAGGGTTTCACTTGCCGATCTTAGTCACAGGTGCAGCTGGTTTTATTGGAAGCCACGTTTGTCTTAAGCTTCTGGAACGTGGCGACGACGTTCTGGGTGTGGACAATGTGAACGACTATTATGACCCGAGACTGAAGAGAGCACGGCTGGCGCGCTTGGCCGGAGCCTCGAGGTTTTCCTTTCTTGAAATTGATATCGCGGAGCCCATGGCTCTTGCGCGAGCTCTAAGCGGGCAGAAAATAACCAAGGTCGTTCATCTCGCGGCACAAGCTGGGGTGCGCTATTCGCTAGAAAATCCCCGAGCCTATATCCGGTCCAACATCAGCGGTCACCTTGAGGTTCTAGAATTTTGTCGTGGCTGCTCCGGCTTTGAGCACTTGGTCTATGCGTCATCGAGCTCGGTTTACGGGGGAAACCAGAAAGTGCCGTTCAGCGAGAGCGATCGGGTCGATAGTCCGGTGTCGCTTTACGCGGCCACCAAAAAGTCGGATGAATTAATGAGCCACACCTACGCTCATCTATTTCGTCTGCGGCAGACCGGTCTGAGATTTTTTACGGTCTATGGTCCCTGGGGCCGGCCCGACATGGCCTATTGGATATTCACCAAGGCCATACTTGAAGGCAAGCCGATCCGCGTGTTCAACAACGGCGAGATGCGGCGCGATTTCACCTATATAGACGACGTCGTGGAGGCGGTTATTGCCGTGGTTGACAAGCCGCCTTTGACAGACGCTCCGCCCGGCAGAATCTACAATGTTGGGAACAACCAGCCAGCTCGGCTCGGCGACTTCATTGATATCCTGGAAAAACTGTTGGGTGTAAAGGCAAACCGCCAATCCGAGACCATGCAGCCCGGCGATGTGGCGCAGACCTTTGCCGACATGACATTGTTGGAGCAAGACTTTGGATTCAAACCGCGAACTTCACTGGAGATCGGCCTGGGCAAGTTCGTAAACTGGTATCAATCAGAATGGACAGGAGGACTGTGACAATGAAGCCAAGGCCATCGAGCAAATCGGCACGCCAAAGATAGGAACTACTGCTCCATACAATCGCAAGCCACTAGCAACGCTTGTAATGTCCGTCGGAATTCTCTGGCTGGCCGCACAAAAAGCCTTGGCTTATTAGTTGTTCCGCGAGATCGGCCCCTTTCTCAGTAAAACATTGAGCGACGACAAATTTGTTGAGTCTTGGGGCGACAAGGCCGTCACAAGGCGTGCCGACTCCCACTGGCTTGCAGGTGACCATCTGCGGCGGGAACCGCTCCCTTGCGGCTTCGGACACAAGGCTGCTCATCCCAGCCGGTTTCGTGAAAGTTGCGCCGCACAAGATCACGTGCTTGGAACCGACCATGATGTCTCTAATATCCTTTATGAGGAGCGTGCCCCTAAAAGCTACAGGGCCATCGACTCTGACCGGCGGAGATCGTTTGTGGTCATTTGCTTGCAGGAGGGTAAGGATGCCCCATGTAAACAGCGCGAAAAACATAGCTAGAACGGCATACAACCGCCAAGACATACCTGATTGCCCCATGGTTCATACATAAGCGGCTTTATTTGCCGTCGCGGAAAGCAATTAAGCATAGATACTCAGCCGCGCTTTCCTAGCGGCCGCGAATTGCGCCGGTCTTTGCCTGTCGGCGGGCACGACCTCGGCTTGCATGCTCTCGAAAGGGAACTGGTCTATAATCAGCCGTCAAGTGGCCCGACCAACAAGCGAGCTGGCACAGCTGACCGCCGCCAGACCGCATGCAATGCCAATCCAATCGGCGGCAAAGTCAAGCCCATCAAAATCCCGCCTTATCAAGGCCGTACCTTGAAGGACCTCTATCGCAGCGCCAACCAAGGCGAGGAAGAGAATCAAGTTCGCTTTGCGTTCCGGCCATCCGAGGCCCCCAACAAATGTCAGCGCGACGAAGCAGTGGCGTGATTCAGCTTATCATAGTGAAAACCGACATCGAGTCCGAATTCTTCAACGCTGCACGGGTAGAAGCGCAATCGCAAGTGCGGCAAGCAGCATGACAAAAAAGCTATTCTTTCGGAGGCCCACTGTAATCTCATTCTGTTCCAACAAATGAACTGTTGCGGTTGAACCGTGGTGGGCAAGCTTCAACTCGCGACTGAACCGTCGCCCCGAATCCTCTTTCCTCATCAGTCCTCCTTGCGGAGAACTGTTACCCTTTTTGTGTCTCAGTTCAGGGGTGCACTACACCATGTCTCCGGTATAAGGTATAAACCGTAACCTATGTGGCCGGAATGGACCCCTTTTGCGCGTGGCTGGGGCGCCAGGATTCGAACCTGGGAATGTCGGTACCAAAAACCGATGCCTTACCACTTGGCGACGCCCCAACAGCCGAGGACATGCCCGCTGCGCGCGGCCTTATAAGACGAGCCGTGGGAAAGCTCAACGGCGAAGATACCAACCGCTTGTTTTTGGTCTGCCGGTCTCGTTTGCAATCGTCGCTTTGGATGCGCGGCTATTGGCTCCAGACCGCCATCTCATTACCGGCAGGATCTTTGAAATGGAACCGCCTGCCGCCCGGAAATGAAAAGATCGGCTCGAAGATGGTGCCGCCCCCATTCTCGAAGGCGCTCAATATTTCCTCCAGCTTTTCGGAATAGACCACGGGCAACGGCTTGGACGGCGCATCTTCGGCATCCGCCTGAAAACCGCCGTCCAGCCCTTCGGCAAAGGCTGAATAGGTCGGCCCGTAATCGGTAAACGACCATGAGAAGGCCGCGCTGTAAAAAGCCTTCACCCTGTCCAGTGTCCTGCCTGTCGCCGGCATTTCCAGATAATCAGCTTTCCGGTCACTCTCATCTCTCTGCCATTATTGTTCTTGTTATGTTCTACACAAGTGTGCCCAAAACGCAGGTCTTTTGGGCGCTGCTTTTCATTAATCGATTGTAGAGGCCGGTCGGCTTTGCCGATCCCTTGCCTTTCGCACTGCAGCATCATATCGCTCGATTGGTCAGTATTTCCAATCTCCTGCAACCGGGGAGCAAGCATGACCAAGTGGGTCTACACCTTTGGCGACGGCGCGGCGGAAGGCCGTGCCAGCGACCGCAATCTGCTCGGCGGCAAGGGCGCCAACCTGGCCGAAATGTGCAGCCTGGGCCTGCCGGTGCCGCCGGGCTTCACCATCACCAGCGAGGTCTGCAACGTCTATTACGCCAACGGCCACACGTACCCGGCTTCGCTGGAAACGGACGTTGCGGTCGCGCTCGACCACATCGGTCGGCTGACCGGGCGCCGTTTCGGCGATACCTCGAAACTGCTTTTGGTGTCGGTTCGCTCAGGTGCGCGCGCCTCGATGCCAGGCATGATGGACACCGTGCTCAATCTCGGCCTGAATGACGAGACGGTCGAAGCCTTGGCCGCCGATTCAGGCGATCCGCGTTTTGCCTATGACAGCTACCGCCGTTTCATCCAGATGTATTCCGATGTCGTCATGGGCCTCGACCATGAGGTGTTTGAGGAAATTCTCGAAGACCAGAAGGGCGGCCTCGGCCATGAGCTCGACACCGAGCTGACGACCATCGAATGGCAAGGCGTGATCGCGCTCTACAAGGCCAAGGTCGAGGAGGAGCTCGGCAAGCCGTTTCCGCAGGATCCGCACGAGCAGCTCTGGGGCGCCATCGGCGCGGTGTTTTCCAGTTGGATGAACAACCGCGCTATCACCTACCGGCGCCTGCACGACATCCCCGAAAGCTGGGGCACGGCGGTCAACGTCCAGGCCATGGTCTTCGGCAATATGGGCGACACTTCGGCCACCGGCGTAGCCTTCACCCGCAATCCGTCGACCGGCGAAAAGCAGCTTTATGGCGAGTTCCTGGTCAACGCCCAGGGCGAGGATGTCGTGGCCGGCATCCGCACACCGCAGAACATCACCGAAGCTGCGCGCATTGCCGCCGGCTCCGACAAGCCGTCGCTGCAGAAGCTGATGCCGGATGCCTTCCAGGCATTCGTCAGCATCTCCGACCGCCTGGAAAAGCACTACCGCGACATGCAGGATCTCGAATTCACCATCGAACGCGGCAAATTATGGATGCTGCAGACCAGGTCCGGCAAGCGGACCGCCAAAGCGGCGCTGAAGATTGCCGTCGACATGGCCAGGGATGGACTGATTTCGAAGGAGGAGGCCGTCGCCCGCATCGATCCGGCCTCGCTCGACCAGTTGCTGCATCCGACGATTGATCCGAAGGCGGCACGCGACATCATCGGCGTCGGCCTGCCGGCTTCGCCGGGTGCTGCCACCGGCGAGATCGTCTTTTCCTCCAATGACGCCGAGGAGGCGAAGGCGCAAGGCCGCAAGGCGATCCTGGTGCGCATCGAAACCAGCCCCGAGGACATTCACGGCATGCACGCGGCCGAAGGCATCCTGACGACGCGCGGCGGCATGACCAGCCACGCCGCCGTGGTGGCGCGCGGCATGGGCAAGCCTTGCGTTTCGGGTGCGGGCTCGCTGCGCGTCGACTACAAGGCCGGCACGCTGATGGCGATGGGAGCGACCTTCCGCAAGGGCGACATCATCACCATCGACGGCTCCAACGGCCAGGTGCTGAAGGGCGCCGTGCCGATGCTGCAGCCCGAACTCTCGGGCGATTTCGCCGCCATCATGGCATGGGCCGACGGCGCGCGCCGCATGAAGGTGCGCACCAATGCCGAGACGCCGCTCGATGCGCGCATGGCGCGCTCCTTCGGCGCCGAAGGCATCGGGCTTTGCCGCACCGAGCACATGTTCTTCGACGGCGATCGCATCATTGCCATGCGCGAGATGATCCTGGCCGATACGGAAAAGGATCGGCGAACGGCGCTGGCCAAGCTGTTGCCGATGCAGCGCTCGGATTTCCTCGAACTGTTCGAGATCATGGCCGGCCTGCCGGTGACGATCCGCCTGCTCGATCCGCCGCTGCACGAATTCCTGCCCAAGACCGAGGAGGAGGTGGCCGAGGTCGCCGCCGCCATGAACGTATCGCCGGACAAGCTCAGGCGGCGCACCGAAGCGCTGCACGAGTTCAATCCGATGCTTGGCCATCGCGGTTGCCGGCTTGCCGTCTCCTATCCCGAGATCGCCGAGATGCAGGCGCGCGCCATTTTCGAGGCGGCCATCGAGGCCGGCAGGAAGGCTGTCGCGCTGGTGGTCCCGGAGATCATGGTACCGCTGGTCGGGCTGGTGACGGAGCTCGAGTTCGTCAAGGCACGCATTGACGCCGTCGCCAAAAGCGTGATGGAAGAGACCGGCGTCAGGATCGATTATCTGACAGGCACGATGATCGAACTGCCGCGCGCCGCCATCCGCGCCCATGTCATCGCCGAGGCGGCAGAATTCTTCTCTTTCGGCACCAACGATCTGACCCAGACAACCTTCGGCATCTCGCGCGACGACGCGGCCTCGTTCCTCGAGACCTATCGGAAAAAAGGCATTATCGAGCAGGATCCGTTCGTGTCGCTTGACATAGACGGTGTCGGCGAGCTGGTGCGGATGGCGGCAGAGAAGGGCAGGGCGACGCGGCCCGACATCAAGCTCGGCATCTGCGGCGAGCATGGAGGCGATCCGGCATCGATCCATTTCTGTGAGAAGGTTGGCCTCGACTATGTGTCATGCTCGCCTTACCGGGTGCCAATTGCCAGGTTGGCTGCCGCGCAGGCGGCGGTACAGGCTGCGAAAGCCGGGGACCTGAATAAATCTGATCGAAGGGATTCGGACAGATAAGCACGGTGACCACGGAAATTCTTACTGCCTGACGCCGAGCTTGGGGCATCGCGACCCTTTGGATGCACAGCAAGAATATTGCACTGTCTAGTTGTTTGATCCCTCCGCGCAGCAAGTGTAAGTTGATGCTTTCAATCGGCCGTGTGAAATGGGCGCGGGATGGTGAACATGTCTGATGATGAACAAACCGCTGCGGCGCGCTGGACGGTGAAGTCCGAACTCCGCGCGGTCGGCCGCGACAAGCCGCTGCTGCTGGTGCTGGCGGCGATCCTCTGCCTCTATTGTGCATTTATCGCCGGACCGATCGTCTATGCGGTGCTGGCCATCAACGGCATTGCAGATTTCTTCAAATGAAGCCGGTTCCGGCGATCTCGCTCCGTTCCGGCGTGCTGCGTCTATCGGCCCCGAAATTGCTTGACCTGGACGAAATTGCTTAGCCGGGATGAAACTGTTCCCGTCTATCGTTCGTAGCTTTAGGGGGTGCGGGAGGACACGTGACGATAAGAATCAGGCTTCCGGGCGGGACCTTGAAGATCAAGAAAAGGGAGGAGCTGCGGCGCCGCGAGCAGAAGGGCGAGGTACCGGTTTGGCAGGTCGGCAATTACTTCGTCATCTGGTGGCCGAGCGGCATGTCCGATCGCCCATCCTCGCCCAAAAAATCCTCGCCCAAGAAATAACCCGCGCATCCGACGATCTCGGCTGGGCACTGACGCCTCCGTGCGGGATCAGGAACCGCCGTGCGCGCCCAAACCTCCGACGGCCGCTCAACTAGCCCAGAAATAGTCAGGAGGCAGGCATTGACTCTTCCGCTACGGAAGGTCTCTGGTGCTGCATTGCACAATGGGGCGGCGGAATCGATGGCGGTGCGTATCAGGATGCCTGGCGGCACGCTGAAGGTGAAGGTGTACCGCGAATTGCGCGACCGCGAGCGCGCCCGCCGCATACCCGTCGTCAAGATCGGCCGGATCTATTTCACCTGGTGGTCGAACCGGCAAAGCGCCGTCAATGATCAGCCGCTGGGCTGACCCACCTGACGCTCGCGGCCTGGCGAGGCGCCTCCCCCTCTATTACCGCATTGCACATCATTGCTGCGCTGCACAACGGGAGTTGGACCGATGACGGTGCGTATCAAGTTGCCGGGCGGCACCTTGAAATTGAAGACCTATCGCGAATTGCGAACTCGGGAACGCGACCGGCGCGTGCCTGTCATGAAGATGGGCTCGCTGTATTTTGTCTGGTCGAAGTCTCAAAGTCCTCAGGAAAAGCCACACGACAGCCCTCGGTAAACCCAGCACGCCTTGCACCATCATCAGTGTTCGCGCGGAGTGCAAACGAGGGCGGTGACGAGCCATAGTTTGGGGTGGCAATAGCTGTCGTGAAGTCGGGCTCGAGCCATCTTGCACTGTGTGACCAGAGAGCTGTGCCGCTGGTTGAACGCGAACAAGGCTTTCGTCTGACGGTTGGAGGTCAACCGGTTCTTGGCGCATTGCGCGAGCCCTTTCACGCACGGCTAAGGCCGTGGAGCACGCACTGTGACCTGGCGCCTTGATAGAGATTTTAAGATCGCCGCTGCGACTTTGGTCTGGTCAATCTGGAACGGATAGATGCGCCGTGCAAGCAGCGATGCAGGCTGCAAAGAACGGCCGCGGATAAGAGTTGGAGTCCACTAGCATCTGACCTTACCGATTTGTAACCAAATTCACGCGAACGTGCGCCTGACGGCTCCAAATCCCGACATCGTTTCTGCCCAGTTTCCGGCTCCCGAACCCGCCCCGGTGCCAGAAACAGATGTTGCAGAACCCGCCCACGCACGTCCGCTCGATTCTTATCCTCCAGACGAAATTCATCGGCGATCTTGTCCTCGCCTCCGCGCTCGCCAGTAACCTGCGCCTCGAATATCCACGGGCCAGAATCGTATTCCTTTGCGAGGCGAGTTTTGCCAGTTTCTTGACGGCTCATGGCATCGCCTCGGACGTGGTGGCGTTCCGGCGCGCGCGCATGCGTGGCACCCCTCTGGAGCGTGGCAGCGAGCTTTATGCGATGGTGCGCGCTCTGCGCCGGTTCCGGTTTGACCTGACCATCGACCTGGCCGATTCCAAAACCTCACGCATCATCGTCCGGCTCGTCAATGCCAAGACCCGCGTCGGATACGATCCTCCCGAAAAACCGTTGCGCTGGCTGGAAAGCCAGCCCGCCAACGTCGCAGCCAAGCCGTTTGGCTTTGGTGGTCAGCATTATCTCTACCGCTATCTTTCGCCGCTTGAGGCGCTTGGCGTGGAGTTGCGTGCGCAGGTCCCAACGATTCAGCCGCTGCCGTTGGAGACCGCCAGGGCGTTGACGCTTCTCCACCGGCATCACCTTCGGCGTAACGCCTTCATCGCCGTTCATGCGGGAGCGAGCTTCCGGGGGCGGCAATGGCAGCCGGAACGTTTTGCGCTGGCGATCGACGAGATTTCGCGGCAGACCGGGTTGGACTTCCTGCTTGTCGGTGGCCCCGATGAACGGGCATCTGCCGAGCGCATCATCGCCAAGGCCGCTTCGCCGGTCGTCAACGTCGTCGGGGCGATGTCGCTTGCAACGCTGCTGGCGGTCCTCGGACAGGCACGCCTGTTTCTCGGGAACGAGAGTGGCCCGATGCACATGGCCGCCGCCGCGGGAACGCCGGTTGTCGGCCTCTTCGGCCTGACCGACCCGGCCGTGTGGGGTCCTGTCGGTGTGGCCAATGTTACGCTGCGGCCCTCCATGCCTTGCGAGTGCATAGCCAGGGACCTGTGCCGCCGGCCCGATCCGAGCAAGGCTTGCTGCGTCTGGCGGCTAGAGGTCAAAGCGGTTGTCGACGCGGTGCGCGCGATGCTTTCACGTACGGTTAAGGACGTGGAGCACGCATTGTGACCCCGCGCTTGCCAAAGGTCAGGCCCGCGGTCAAATTGCCGCTGCCGACGCTTTTGCAGGGGTATCGTCCCGATTTCCGCCTTGATGCCGGTCTTGGGGTCGCCGCTTCAACTTTGATCTGGCCGACCTGGAAATAATCAATGCGCCTGTTCCAAAAGCTTTTTTGCGCAGTTGCGATATCGCTGTGGGCTGTCTCTCCCGGCAACGCCCAATTGCTCGTCGAACCGACGCTGCACATCAAGGCCGAGGTGGGCAGCGGCCGCGTCGCGCTGACGCTCGATGCCTGCGGCGGGAAGACCGACACGCGGATTCTCTCGGCGCTGGTGGAAAACAAGATTCCCGCCACCATTTTCGTTACCGGCATCTGGCTCAAGCACAACGCCGTCGCCGTCGAGATCATGCGGGCGCATCCCGAACTGTTTGAATTGGAAAACCATGGCGGCCGCCACGTCCCGGCCGTCGACACGCCGCAAAGGGTCTACGGCATTCGCAGTGCCGGCAGCTCGGAGGCCGTGCTGGCCGAGGTCGAATCCGGCGCCGCCGCTCTTGCCGTGACCGGCGAACCGGCGCCGAAATGGTTTCGCGGCGCAACCGCCGAATACAGCCCGTCGGCAATCGCGATGATACGCAAGCTTGGCTTCAAGATCGCCGGATTCTCGATCAACGGCGACGGCGGCTCGTTGCTCGGTGCAAAAGAGACCGCCCGGCGCATTGCCGCGGCAAAGGACGGCGACGTCATCATCGCTCACATCAACCAGCCGACCCATGCGGCCGGCGAAGGTGTGGTGCAGGGGCTTCTGGCGCTGAAGGAGAAAGGCCTTACCTTCGTGCGGCTCGACGATGCCGACGGTGTTGGCGATGAAGGCACCACCGACTGATCAGTCGGGCGTGGCCTCGATGGTCACCTTGTTTGGATAGAACGCGCCGTGATCGCGGATGTCCGCCATCTCGTCGAAGGGCTGCTCATAGGCCCACATCGCATCCTTGCCTGCATCGCCGGCGGGCAGCACGCTCCAATAGCTGGCATCGCCCTTGTAGGGGCAATGGGTCGAGTGTTCGGTCTTGCCAAGTTGCTTGAAGTCGATGTCGTCGAACGGAATGTAGAAAACAGGGAGGTATGGAGGTTCGGTCAGCACCTTGACCTTGTTGGACGACGCGATGACGACATCGCCGGCACGCACCGTCAGGGTGCCTTTGTAAGGCGCGACGGTGATGACCTTGCCCGGATTGCGTTGGAAGCCGGGTGCCGGGTTTGCGATTTGGTCCATGTCGGATCTCCTTGCCTCAACCCCAAGATGTGTCTGGCAAGAGCCTTGCGCAAGACCTGCCTGCCACCAGGCGGGCGTCGCCCGTGGGGGGAAGTCTCGCCTCTTTCTTCCGCTTCGCCGAAAACTCAGGCGGCGGCCTGGAATGCATCCATCAGCCCGGCATAGGCGGCGGCAATGCCGGCCACCGGATTGGTGCTTTTCGCGGTGGTCTCGACCTTCAAAGCACCACCGCTGGTCGGCAAGGTGAGCAGCAGGAACTGGCGATTGCCGCCATCGCCGACCGATGCGGCGGCGACGTGCTGGGCTTCGCCCTCGTTCTCGACGCACATCTTGAACAAGAGCGTGCCGCCGACAGCTTCGAGGGCGCCGCCGACGACCTCGACGAATTCATCTTCGGAAACGGTTTTGCCGTCGGGAACCAGATCGGCCGGCGCCACATCGGTCGCCACCAGATCAGCCAGGCTTTCGGCAAGCGTATCTTCGAGGGCTTTGTCGTCGAGCTGCGCGTCCATGCGAACCTCTTTCATTCGCCAATCGCGCCCCACCCATTAATCAACGTTAACGCCGAGCATGGCCGGATTGTGGCGAATTCGGCCTCATTTCGCTTTGTGCACCGCTCCAGCCCGGTCATGGCTGGACAATCCGCCGGTTCGTTCCACAATGGCGCAAAAAATAACGGGAGGAACAAGATGCTCGGGCTGATGCAGGAATGGCCGCTGCTTTGCCACAAGCTGATCGACAATGCCGAGCGGCAGCACGGCCGACGCGAGATCGTGTCGCGCTCGATCGAGGGGCCGATCGTGCGCAGCACATATGCCGAAATCCATCACCGTGCCCTGAAGGTCGCCGAGAGGCTCGAGCGTGACGGCTTCGGGCTTGGCGACCGCATCGCCACACTGGCCTGGAACACCGCGCGCCACATCGAGGCCTGGTACGGCATCATGGGTGTCGGCGCGATCTATCACACGCTCAACCCGCGGCTCTTTCCCGAGCAGATCACCTGGATCATGAACAATGCCGAGGATAAGGCGATCTTCGTCGACCTGACCTTCCTGCCGCTGCTCGAAAAGATCGCCGGCGCGGTCAAATCGCTGAAGCAGGTTATCGTGCTTACCGATAAGGCGCATTTGCCGGAGACTGCGCTGCCCAAGGTCGTCGCCTATGAAGAATGGCTTGCTGAAGCCGACGGCAGCTTCGTCTGGAAGACATTCGATGAAAACACCGCCGCCGGCATGTGCTACACCTCGGGCACGACGGGCGACCCGAAGGGCGTCCTCTACAGCCATCGTTCGAACGTGCTGCACGCCATGATCGCCGCGATGCCCGACGCCATGGGCCTGTCGTCACGCGATACCATATTGCCGGTCGTGCCGATGTTTCACGCCAACGCCTGGGGCCTTGCCCAGAGCGCGCCGATGATCGGCGCCAAGCTGGTCATGCCCGGTTGCAAGATGGATGGCGCTTCGCTTTACGAGCTGCTCGACACCGAGAAGGTGACCTTCAGCGCCGCCGTGCCGACGGTGTGGATGATGCTCCTCCAGCATCTGGAAGAGACCGGCAACAAACTACCCTATCTGCAGAAAGTCGTCATCGGCGGCTCGTCCTGTCCACGCGCGCTCACGACGAAGTTCCAGGACCATTACGATGTCCAGGTCGTCCACGCCTGGGGCATGACCGAGATGTCGCCGCTGGGCACGCTGTGCACCCTCAAGCCAAACTATTCCGGGCTGAAGGGCAAGGCCCGCCTCGACGTCCAGCAGAAGCAGGGCTTTACGCCGTTCGGCATCGAAATGAAGGTGACGGACGACAGCGACAACGAACTGCCATGGGATGGCAAGACCTTCGGCCGGCTCAAGGTCCGCGGGCCGGCCGTCGCACGCGCCTATTATGACGGTGTCGGATCCGAACAGTTCGATGAACAAGGCTGGTTCGATACCGGTGATGTCGCGCATATTGATCCCGACGGCTACATGCAGATCACCGATCGCGCCAAGGACGTGATCAAGTCGGGCGGCGAATGGATCTCGACCATCGAGCTCGAGAACCTCGCGGTCGGTCATCCGGACGTGGCGGAGGCCGCCGCCATCGGCATTCCGCATTCCAAATGGGGCGAGCGGCCTTTACTCGTGATCGTCCGCAAGCCGGGCAGGGAGCCGACCAAGACGGACATCCTGGCTTTCATGGACGGCAAGGTGGCGAAGTGGTGGATGCCGGACGACGTTGCCTTTGTCGGCGAAATCCCACACACCGCTGCAGGCAAGATCCAGAAGACTACCTTGCGTCAGCAGTTCCGGGATTATCATCTGCCGACGGATTGACCGGAGATGCGGCGTCTTTGCGCCTTCAAGCCGCCGCTGAAAGGCACTATGCCTTGTTCGGGTTGGGGGCAGCGCGGAAAAGAATGACGGCAATTCCAGAGCGACAGACGTCGAGGGCTGCCGGTTGGTCGCGGCGCACCGGCGCTTTTTCGGCGGTCCTGCTGCTGACGGTTCTCATCGGCCACCGATATGATCTCGTCGAGACGCCGGCTTTCCTGTGGGTGCTCGGCGTTGTCGCCTTGCTGGCCGCGTTTGCGCTTTTGTTTGCCGGGTTTGCCTTTGCGCGATTGTGGAATTTCGGTGATCGCGGCGGCCAAGACCTGACCGCCGGCGCGTTGCTGGCGCTTCTGGTGCTCATCCCTTACGGCGTCGCGGCCTATTGGGCGGCGACCTATCCGCCGCTGCGCGACATCTCGACGGATTTCGACGATCCGCCGGCGCTCGATATTTCTACCCGGACAATGGATATGAACGAGCTTTTGCCGCTGACGCCCGGCGAGCAGCGCCTGCAAACCGAAGCTTATCCGCTTGTTACCGGACGCAGCTACACCTTGCCTTTCGATCGCGTTCTGGAGGCGGTCAAGACCGTGCTCGATCGGCGGGGTTGGCAGCTCGCGGCGCCATTTCCCGACGCAGTAGGGCAAAGCGACGTGACGGTCGATGCGCTGGCCAAGAGCTTCCTGCTTGGCCTTCCCGCCGATGTCGCCATCCGCGTGACCGACGATGGCGACGCGGTCATCGTCGATATGCGCTCGGCCTCGCGTTACGGCCGCTATGACCTTGGCGACAATGCAGCGCGCATCACCGATTTCCTTGCCGAACTCGACCAGGAAGTCGCCGGCCAGGTGGGCGTGGCGCCGGCGGAATGATAGCCGAAGGGTATTACTTTGCCGGCGAATAGATGCCGTCGATAGCCGGCGCGCCATTGGTGTGGACCAGACCTCGCGCCACCAGGTCTTCCAGATGGGCGAGCACCGACAGGCCGGCTGCGCCATGCAGGCGCGGGTCGGTGTCTCGATAGATCGCCACCACCATGTCCTTGATTGTCTGGTCGCCGCTGTTGATCCGTTTCAGAATTGCCCGTTCGCGCATTTTGCGATGCGTTTTCAATCCGCGCATGAAGTTGCGCGGCTCGGTCACCGGCCCGCCATGGCCGGGCAGCAGCAGCCGGTCGTCGCGTTCGATCAACCGATCGAGCGATGTCATGTAGTCGGCCATAGCGCCGTCCGGCGGCGCGACGATGGAAGTCGACCACGCCATGACGTGATCGGCCGAGAAAAGGATGCCGGTTCCTTCCAGTGCGAAGGCCGCGTGATTGGCGGTATGGCCGGGCGTCAGCACCGTCCGGATCGCCCAGCCGTCACCGTCGATCACCATATTATCCGGCAGCGCGACGTCCGGAACGAACTCGATGTCAGCGCTGGCATCGAGCGGATTGACCTCGCCGGTGCGCAACGGCCGCGCCGGGCGATGCCGGCCTTCCGCCAGAACCGCCGCGCCGGTGTGCTGCTTCAGCCGCGCCGCCAGTGGCGAATGGTCGCGATGCGTGTGGCTGACGAAGATATGGCTGACCGGCCTGGTCCCGATCGCATCGAGCAGCGTTCGAAGATGTGCCCCGTCATCCGGACCCGGATCGATCACCGCCAGCGTCTCGCGCCCGACGATATAACTGTTGGTTCCGTGAAAGGTGAACGGGCTTGGGTTCTTGGCGGTGATCCGAAGTACGTCGGGCGCAATGGTCACACCCCTGCCGTAGGCAGGATCGAAGCGTGTGTCGAATTTCAGCGCCATGCGAACGTCGCGACCTTTTTTGGGGGGAGGGCAAAACCGATTGCCGCATAGCACGGAAGCCAATATAGGAAAACGCAAGGCCGCGTTCGGCGGCAATCCGGAACGGGGAAGACCATGGCAATTGCAACCACGATGCGTCCGCTCATTTCTCTCGCTTTGCCTGAAAAGGGCGCGGCCCGTCTGGCGGGACAGATTTTGCTGGCGATCGCCGGAACGCTGCTGCTGATCTTGTCGGCCAAGACGAAGGTTATTCTCGGACCGGTCGATATCTCGATGCAGACGCTCGCTGTCTTCCTGATCGCCGCCGCCTTCGGAATGCGCCTCGGCGTCGCCACGCTGCTCCTCTACATGGCCGAGGGCGCATGGGGCGTTCCAGTCTTCCAGAGCACGCCGGAAAAGGGCATCGGCGTTGCCTACATGCTCGGTTCGACCGGCGGTTATCTAGCCGGCTTCGTCGTCATGGCGGCGATCGTCGGCTGGGCTGCCGACCGTGGCTGGGATCGCCATCCTATCAAGCTCTTCAATGCGATGCTGGTGGCCGAGATCGTCATGATGGCGATGGGCTTTGCCTGGCTGGCGCTGTTGATCGGCCCGGAAAAGTCGTGGCAGTTCGGGGTGGTGCCCTTTATCGTTGGCGATCTGATCAAGGTTGCGCTGGCCGCGAGCCTGGTGCCGGCTGCCTGGTCGCTGCTGAAGCGTTCGTGAATCCGGTCAAGAACCGGGTAGTGGGTCAGTTTGACCATCACGAATGAAAATATTTTGATGGTTCTTGGCATCGTTCTCGTCGAAATTCGCGCGACCGATGATCTAACCAAGGCACGTATGCTCGCGGACTCATTTCACAACGCGCCGTCCAATATCGCGAATGGCGCCGGTCCGCAGGATACGTGGGCAAGCGTTCTTAATACTGCTCGCAGGCTTGATATGGAACGATATGTCGTCTCGCTATTGAGCCACGTTCAGGCGAGACAGATTTCAAACTGACCCACTACCAAGAACCGGCATCGCTGTGCCATGATCGGGATTTCGTGGCTTGCTGGCAATTTTGTCTCAGTGCCGGCCTATCGAAACACCTTTTTATCGCAAACTGGAATGGCTCTGCAGGTATCCCCCGCCGGCGGGCATGTGTTGCGCAACGACATACCGGCGACCCGTCACATTAGCTTCAAGTCGGTGGACTAAGCACCAGAACATCCGGGGATCGCCGCGCCAATATAACCAAAGAGCTACGCATCACAGCGAATTGCCCGATATCGCATGTCGGGCAGCTGAAAAAGAAAGCGGCCCGATGACTATTTAGGCATAGCTAATTTCATGGACAATTTGCGGGTAATTTTTCTATGAACCACCCTGATTCTCGGCGCATGGGTGCTTGCCGGCATCGACACACTGTCGTAACCCTTGGCACCGATATGCCCGCCCTGAGAGGGAGACACGTGATTAGCGCGGAAAAAACAACGAGTAAGGCGACCATGCTGTCGCCGGAGCCGACAGCCGCGCCGGCAACGCGCTGGTACGCGGCCAGCGTCTTTCCCGGAAAGGAGCATGTCGCCGAACGGCATCTCCGGATCCAGGGATTTCAGCCGTTTGTGCCTCGCTGCGAGAAAACCGTCCGACATGCCCGGCGGCTCGAAACCCGGTCTGCGGCGTATTTCCCGGGCTATATGTTCATCGCCCTTGACGTTGCGCTGCAACGTTGGCGCTCGGTCAATGGAACATTCGGTGTGCGTTCCCTCGTCACGCAAGGCGACCGGCCTTTGCCGGTCCCCTCGGGTCTGGTAGAGCGTTTCATTGCATTGACCGGTAAGGACGGGCTGCTTGATTTCAGTGGAGGCCTTGCAGCGGGCGCCTCGGTCCGAATCCTTTCTGGCCCTCTCGCGGAAACGATCGGTCGCCTTGACCGGCTCGATCCAGCCGGAAGAGCCCGGGTTCTGGTGGCCATCATGAATGGCGAAATCCCTGTCGACTTGGATGCCAGGGATCTCGTAGCAATCGCGTAGCCGCAACATCAAGGCGGCGTCGTGATGTAAATTGTTGTAGGATGCGCTCTCGGGTTTCACCCGGGAGTGCGGTAGCCGTCGTTCGGTGGGGAATAGGCGCTGTCTGGCGAGATCGTCTCATCGGCGCTGATTGGGAGTACGCGGTATGCGAATAACAATGATTGGTGCCGGCTATGTAGGGCTCGTCTCGGGCGCCTGCTTCGCCGACTTTGGCCATCAGGTCTGCTGCATCGATCGTGATGCGGAAAAGCTCGCCCTGCTCAAGCTCGGCAAGATACCGATTTACGAGCCAGGGCTTGACGATCTCGTCACGACCAACACCCTGCAGGGTCGCTTGCGTTTCGGCGACAATTTGGCGGACGCCGTTTCTCAATCGGATGTGGTCTTCATCGCCGTGGGCACGCCGTCGCGGCGTGGCGATGGGCATGCCGATCTGTCCTTCGTCTACGACGCGGCCGCCGAAGTGGGCCGCGCGCTCAAGGGATTTACAGTCGTGGTGACGAAATCGACCGTCCCCGTCGGTACCGGCGATGAGGTGGAACGGATTATCCGCGAGCAAAATCCGACCGCCGATTTTGCCGTGGTCTCCAATCCCGAGTTTCTTCGCGAAGGATCCGCGATCGAGGACTTCAAGCGACCCGACCGCATCATTGTCGGAACCGATGCCGAACGGGCCAAAACGGTCATGGGCGAGATCTACCGCCCGCTCTCGTTGAATGCCGCGCCGATATTCTATACGAGCCGACGTTCGGCGGAGCTTACCAAATATGCCGGCAACGCTTTTCTGGCCATGAAGATCACCTTCATCAACGAAATTGCCGATCTCTGCGAGCGGTTGGGGGCCGATGTGCAGGACGTCGCGCGCGGCATCGGCATGGACAACCGCATCGGCGCAAAATTTCTTCATGCCGGGCCGGGTTACGGTGGCTCCTGTTTCCCGAAAGATACGCTGGCGCTGGTCAAGACTGCGCAGGATGCGGCAAGTCCGGTCCGGCTTATCGAGACGACGGTCTCTATAAACGATCAGCGCAAGCGGGCGATGGCTCGCAAGGTGGTCGAGGCCTGCGGCGGGTCGGTTCGCGGCAAGACCATCGGTATCCTGGGCCTTACGTTCAAGCCAAACACCGACGATATGCGCGATGCCCCCTCATTGGCCATCATTCAGGCGCTCAAGGACGCGGGCGCTTCGATCAAGGCCTATGATCCGGTCGGCATGGAGCAGGCGCGCAAGATGATCGAGGGCATTGAATTCGGGGAAAGCGCCTACGCGGTGGCCGACAGTTCGCATGCGATCGTCATCGTCACCGAGTGGAACGCGTTTCGGTCATTGGATCTCAAACGGCTTCATGCACTTATGGTGACGCCAGTGATGGTCGATCTTCGAAACGTCTACCGCGGCGAGGACGTCGTGAAGGAAGGCATAGCCTATTCGAGCGTTGGGCGAGAGCAGCATCTTGTTTAGTGAACGTCAGGTTTTCATGGGGCCCGGTTCGCGGGATTCAATTTGACCACCACCACTATCCATTTACCTAATCGAAGGCACCTCCTGCTCCGGATGCGCTTTCAACTGCTTGGCGGACTGACGTTCGCCATACTGCTGCCTGCGTTGATGCGCATGTCGTTCGATCGGGAAGTAATCTGGCAGTCGAACATGCAGGTTACGATTGTTGCGGCATTCATCGCCCACACCACCGGCTATCTGCTTTACAAGCGCATCGGCAATTTCCCGGGCGTTGCGGCGGCCGGCTACATCTTGCCAACGTTTGCACTGACTTACGGTCTCGTGTTCGTGACTATCTTCTTCTTCAGGTTCGAATACAGCCGGTTCCAAGCCGCAGCGAGCTTCATCCAATCGACATTGTGGTATTTTGGCCTGAGCCTGGCCACGCGGCGGCTCGATGCACACCGGCTAGCGATCATTCCTGGCGGAGACGTTGACCGGCTAGAGAACATACCGGGTGTCAATTGGCACAGGATCCATTCGCCTGACATGATTGTCGAATATGCGAGCGGCGTGGTGGCCGATCTTCGAGCCGACCTTTCGGGTGAGTGGGAGCGTTATATCGCCGACCGAGCGCTCTCGGGAACACCGGTCTACCACGTCAAGCAAATTAGCGAGTCGCTCACCGGTAGGGTAGAGATCGAGCATCTTTCTGAAAATACACTAGGTTCCTTGAACCCAAACCAGGCCTATCTGAAAATCAAGGAGGCGATAGACTGGGCTTCCGCGTTGTTTATCCTTGTTGTTTTCTCTCCATTGCTGTTGTTCGTGGCGATTGCAGTGAAGACCGACTCACCTGGACCGGCGTTATTTAGACAAAAAAGGATGGGCTATAGAGGTCACCCTTACGAGGTCTACAAATTTCGAACGATGAAGCTCAATGACACCGTTGTCGACGAGAAGGAAGCGGCCATCACGAAGGCCGGCGACGCACGCATCACGCGTTTGGGACAGTTCTTGAGAAAATCCAGGATCGACGAGTTGCCGCAGGCCTTCAACATCCTGCGTGGCGAGATGAGCTGGATCGGTCCGCGGCCGGAAGCTCTCGTACTCTCGATGTGGTACGAGGCGGAACTGCCATTCTATCGGTACCGGCACATCGTTCGGCCTGGCATCACCGGATGGGCACAAGTCAACCAAGGCCACGTTGCGGCCGTGGACGATGTTCTGGAAAAACTTCACTACGATTTCTACTATATCAAGAACTTCTCGCCTTGGCTCGACGTGCTGATTGTATTTCGCACCATCCGAACCATGCTCACTGGATTTGGCGCGCGTTGACAGAGTATTTCTCTACAAAATATCTCTGATATGAAACTTCTGATATCCGTCTCGGCCTGTTTCTTCGTCTGCCGTGTTGCGTCCAGATATGTTGAGGTTCTGGAGGAGGCAATCGCCGGACCCGCGGGGGGCTTCTTTCCCTTCAGCCAAATGAAGTGACCGATACATTTGCTGAGAAGTGCCTGGTGGAGGCGGACAGACATCGCAGCAGCAAAAGTGTGCGCGAGGGCGTAAGAAAATTCTTGGGCTTTTGCAAGTCTCACCGAACCAAGGGCGTTATCGTTTGACCCAGCATTCTATGATCGCATCACTACGCGAGCTTTTCGCCCATGTGTCCCGCCGCCGCCGCCGCCAACTTGGCCCCGTCCTGATGCTGATGCTTGCCGGCGCAGTGGCCGAGGTGGTCTCCCTGGGAGCGATTCTGCCATTTCTCGCTGTCGTCTCCAAGCCACAGGAGGCTCTTGCTAGCGAAAGGCTGCGGCCGCTGCTCAATGCGCTCGGACTCAACACGCCCATGGAGCTAGTGATCGCGGCCGCCGCCGGCTTCGCGCTGTCGGCGGTCGTCGCCGCAGCGGTGCGGCTGTTGCTCGTCTGGGGCAGCCAGAAATTCGTCTTCGCCATCGCTCAGGAGCTTAGCGTGGCAGTCTACCGCCGTACTCTGCACCAGCCTTATGCCTACCATACAGCTCACAACTCAAGTGAGACTCTGGCCGCCATTAACAAGGCACAACTTGTCACAAATGGCCTGCTGGTGCCGCTGATGCAAGCGGCCAGTTCTGCTGTGATTGCGCTGTTTATCCTGCTTGGCCTACTCTTTGTTGACCCAGTGGTGGCACTGACCTCGGGCCTCGGTTTCGGCCTGATTTACCTGCTGGTTATGCATTTCACAAAGCGGATAATGCGGCGCAATGGCGGGGTCATCGCCCGGGCACAGAAAGAGCGTGTGCAGGCGGCGAGCGAAGGCTTGGGCGGCATACGCGACGTGTTGCTTGATCGATCGCAAATGGTCTTCATCAAGCGCTTTTCAGCCGTCGAGAGCGACCTACGCCGGACACAAGGGACCAACAATTTCGTTGCCGCCGCGCCGCGCTTTGTTGTCGAAGGACTTGGGCTAGTGTTGATCGCTGGGCTAGCGCTAATGCTCAGCTTCCGGGATGGAGGGCTGGTTGCGGCAATCCCGGTGCTCGGCGCCCTAGCGCTCGGCGCCCAGAGATTGCTTCCGTTGCTGCAACAAGTCTACTACGGCTGGACGTCCTACATGGCCAACGGTCAGTCGCTGCGCGACGTTCTTGACATTTTGCAACTGCCAGACGCGCCGCACTTTGCCGCCTCACAGAACCTGGACCCTTTGCCTTTCAACAGAGCGATTACGCTAGAAAAGATCCGCTTTTCCTATCCTGTGGGCAGTCGGCCGGCAATCGAAGACGTCAGCCTCGTCATCTCCAAGGGAACGCGCGTCGGCTTTGTCGGCAAAACCGGCAGCGGCAAGTCGACGTTAATGGATATCATCCTCGGACTTTTGACGCCCACCAGCGGCCGCATCATCATCGACGGCGTCGAACTGAGTGATGCCAATCGCTCGGCCTGGCAGGAGCGCATCGCACATGTGCCGCAGGCGATATACCTGTCCGACGGCAGCGTTGCCGAGAACATCGCCTTTGGGGTCTCTGCAGAAATGATTGACCACGAACGGGTTAGACACGCTGCCGAACAGGCTGAACTCCTGGACGTCATCGCAGCGCTGCCCCACGGGTATGACAGCATCGTCGGCGAGCGCGGGGTTCGCCTGTCGGGTGGGCAGCGCCAGCGCATTGGTATCGCCCGCGCACTCTACAAGCAGGCCGACGTGCTCGTGTTCGACGAGGCAACCAGCGCGCTGGACAACGAGACGGAGAGCGCGGTTATGCAGGCGATAGACGGGTTGAGCCGGTCGTTGACAGTTATAATGATAGCGCATCGGGTATCTACATTGGCAAAATGCGATTTTATCGTTGAATTAAAAGATGGCCGTGTTTTGCACGGAATAGATCGCCGACTTGAAGAAATTGACTAGTAAGATAAAGTCCCGCATAAGGAATACACGATCTTTCCACTTCGCTACGCTCAATGAGATTGCGGGCTTGACGGGCAGTACTGAATGGTTAACCGGGCGAAGGCCTGCTGAGGCGAGGAAAGTTCTGGATGAGTGCCATGCGTTCACTAAACTTTGTGGCTAGATTGACGTCTGATCTCATGCCATATATCGGTGGAGATAGAAGGACGCCCGTTGTTTACTTTGACAAAGTCCGCAATGTTGGTGATCTGCTTAACCCGTACATTGTTCCAAAAATAACGGGGCAAGAGACGCGGCGGTCGAAATCAAATGTTTTCGCGCATTTGAGGGCGATCGGAAGTGTGTTGGGCTCGGCCAACCGGCAGAGTTACATTTGGGGATCCGGCTCAATCGATGGCAACCCTCCCAGGTCCAGATTGGATCCGCAAAAAATTCGCGCAGTGAGAGGGGTTCTTACGCGCGAAATGTTGCATGGTTGTGGTTACCCGATCGAGTCAGTGCCGCTCGGTGATCCAGCCGTGCTGCTTCCAAGATACTATTCGAAGGAACGTCTTGCGACTACCTTTCGTGTCGGTGTCGTACCTCATTTTTCTGACATGGATATAGTGCTTAGCGGGAATATAGTTGTCCCAAAGGACTGCCTTGTTATAGACGTTGCGCAAGATCCGGAGACGTTTGTCGATTCGCTTCTGAAATGTGACTTTATCGTAAGCTCGTCTCTTCATGGTTTGATCCTCGCCGATGCCTATGGAGTTCCAAATGTTTGGGCAAGTTTCTCGGGTAGACTTCTGGGAGGTGAGTTCAAGTTCATGGATTATTATACAACAACCGACTCTCGGAAGCAGGTGGTGTACCACGTTGCAACGCAAAGTGACTTTACCGAGCTGTTGAAGAGCATCTCATCGATTGCGTCTAGAAAATTATATAAATTCAATGCTGACGATTTGCTTGATGCATTTCCAAGAGAGATGAAGTCTGTTTAGGCCGTCAAGGGGCCTGCCGAGCGCCGCGGGCCGTAGAACGGCGAAAAGGAGCGGATCGGGCGAATGGTCATTTGGTCGAGTGCGATTACCGATTCTGCGTCTCACGATAACCTCGCAAGTGGTGGCCACTACGTGGCGGTGCAAAGGCGCTTCGGGGGAAGTTCGATTGGATTGTTTTGAAGTTCGATTGGATTGTTTTGTTGATGAGGAGAACCGTCTTGGTTGAGGAGGAGACGCACCTTGTCGAATCGGTCCCCGCGCCGGTCTTTCGGCCTGGAACAACTCAGGCCTGTAATGTAATCGTGACCCGCTCAGGAATGTGCTTCCAAGGACCGCTCATGCTGTCAGATTCTGTCCATGTCGGTTACGGCTTCCGCAAGAGCCTTGCAACCTACGCAACCGGAATCGGCAGCCTGTTAGCACGCGGTGTGCGCTATCATCGCACCACGCGCGAAGCGATTGTATTCCATAACCTGTGGACTGGGGGATACTATCACTGGATGACAGAAGCCTTGCCGCGGCTATTCGCTGTCCGTGACCGGTGGAGCACGTCTGCGTTAGTTATGCCGCACCACGCTCCGAATCCGTGGCTTCTCAGGTGGATCGAGAATGTAGGCCAATTTGAAGAAGTCGTCCGGTTTGAAAGCGGGCGAAATTTGTGGTTGCCGCGCGTGTTAATCCCGCATTGCCCAACAAGGCAGGATGAGTTTGACGTGCTAAACCTTCAAAGGGTTAAGAGTGAACTCTTTGCTTCGATTGGCGTTGACCAACGGTCCAGGGCCGATCGCCGGATTTTCATCACGCGACGAAACGCCAGATGGCGCAAAATCCCCAATGAGGCTGAGGTAGTCGCGCGACTCGAACCACTAGGATTCGAGATCTTCGATTTCGACAAACTGGACTACGAAGGGCAGGTACGCACCATGAGTGAGGCAGGTATTCTTGTCTCTTTGCATGGAGCGGGCCTGACCAACTTGATGTTCATGAGGCCAGGTTCGCACGTGGTCGAATGTGCAATGCGCCCTGCCTTTCCGCTTACCTACAACCGTTTTCGGAAGACGCACCTGGCAAATCCATCTTATGTCAGACTGGCGCGACTGTTTAGGGTAAATCATCATTTCGTGTTTTGTGAACTGGATATGTCGAATGTTCCAAAAAGCAGAACCAAGAAGATAACCGCAAACGATTATGACCTCATCGTGGACGTGGATAAGTTGTTGGCGACGCTGGGCGAGATCATTCGATGAGCAAAAGCTCGTATGAGATGATGAGGTCTGCAGCAAAATTCGTGCATTCATGGCTGGCGAATCCGGTCTCGCGCTTTTTCTACCGGAGATTCGGAGCTGGATCGGTTGTCGCGCGCAGAGCCGAAATCATAGGTCGTCGGCGTGTGTCAATCGGGGCGGGCGTTCGTGTAATGCCGGGCGCTTCCCTAATATGTTCGGGCATGCCACCCTATCTTTTTAAGCGCAAAGGGACAATCAGCATCGGTGATGGAAGTATTATCAGAGAGAATTCTTTCTTGATCACGTACGGTGGCAATATAGAACTCGGCAGTCGTGTAACAGTTAACCCATTCTGCTGTATCCAAGGAAATTGCGGTGTCGAGATTGGCGATGACGTTCTCATCGCAAGCCACGTATCGATTTTCTCTGCAAATCATGTGTTCGAGGATGCATCTAGAACCATTCGTTCCCAAGGCGAGCGTGGGAAGGGTGTCCGCATAGCCGATGACGTCTGGATCGGCTCTCACTCCGTCATCCTCGATGGCGTGACAATCAATCGAGGTGCTGTAATCGCAGCTGGTGCCGTGGTGACACGTGAGGTTCCGGCATTTGCCGTTGTCGCTGGTGTTCCAGCCCGAAAAATTGGGCAACGTGGCGCATCTACAGAGATGGCAGACATATCAAGGAATCGTTCCCAATGAGCGGCGGCGTCCTCTACATATCGTATGACGGCATGCTTGAGCCGCTCGGGCAATCGCAGGTGCTTGGGTATATCGAGCGTCTGGCAGCGGATTTGCCGGTACACCTGATCAGTTTCGAGAAGCCGGAAGATTGGAAGCAGGTCGCGGAGCGCGAGCGCGTCGCGAGCCGCATCTCCCAATCCGGGATCCACTGGCACCCGTTGAGCTATCACCGACGCCCGACGGCGCCTTCTACCGCCTACGATATAGCTCAGGGAATCCAGCTTGGCACCTGGCTTGTCATACGCCATCGCCTGTCGATTGTGCACGCGCGGTCTTATGTTCCTTCGGTCATGGCACTCGCGATCAAGCGGTTAACTGGTGCTCGTTACCTTTTCGATATGCGTGGCTTTTGGGCAGACGAACGTGTCGACGCCGGCATGTGGTCGCCGGACGGACGGCTCTATCGTGTTGCCAAGGGCTTTCAGCAGCGCTTTCTGCAGGCGGCCGACGCTGTCGTATCATTGACGCACGCCGCCGCACGTGAAATCAGCGGCTTTCCATATCTTGCCGGACGAATCCCGCCCATCACCGTTATTCCGACCTGCGCCGACCTTGGGCGCTTCACGCCTCGTATCGGTGCTGCACCGGAACGGTTCACGCTGGGTTTTGTGGGGTCGGCCGGGACATGGAACCAATTTGGCGAAGTCCTGTCCTTCTTCAAAGCCGTCCGTGCAATTCGGCCTGATGCCAGGCTGCTTGTCGTAAACCGCGGTGAGCACGATCTCATTCGCAAGGCGGTCGCGGATACCTCGCTCGACGACAACACCGTCGAGATCACAGCGGCCGATCATTTCCGGGTTCCAGGCCTTATCCGGCAGATGACAGCCGGCATAGCAATGAGGAAACCGGCCTATTCGAATCTCGGTTCAGCGCCGACCAAAATTGCCGAATACCTCGGCTGCGGCATTCCCTGCTTGGGAAACCGGAGCGTCGGAGATGTAGCGGAGATATTGGAGGGATGCCGAGTCGGCGTCGCAATGATAAGCTACTCAAAGGAAGACCACGCCGTCGCAGCCAACAGGCTGCTCGCACTTCTGGAAGAACCGGAGTTGAGCGCGCGCTGCCGGCAAACGGCCGAAGCGATCTTTTCCCTCGACAAGGGTGTCGAAGCTTACCGGCTAATTTACGCTTCGCTCCAGGGACTGCAACCTTAGATCGGTTGCGAAACGAACTCTGCTGACGACGACAGAAGGACCAAGCGACCGAAATGAGTTCCTATTTGATCACTGGAGGAGCCGGCTTCATCGGCTCTCATTTGTGCGATATCATCCTGGCTCGAGGTGACAGGGTGGTCGTCCTCGATAACTTTCTGTCCGGCAAACGGCAGAACCTTCCAGCTGCCCATCCTAATATCAGCGTTCTAAATGGCGACATTCGGGAGATCGCCAAATTCCGCAGCGAGATCGGCGATGTCGACGCAATTGTCCATCTCGCGGCGCTGATCAGCGGCTATGACAGTCTACGAACGCCTGACGAGTATGTAGACGTCAATGTGACCGGCCTGCAGCGGGTGATCGATTTCGCGGCCACTCAACGCATCAGGAGAATCGTCTTCGCGTCCAGTTCGACGGTTTACGGGAATACTGATCTGTCGTCCATCGACGAAAGTATCACGCCGGCGCCGGTCACTGTCTACGCCGCCTCGAAGCTGTTCGGCGAGCACCTCCTGGCCATGTACGCCAAATTGCACGGGTATTCTTATTGTTCCCTGCGCCTGTTCAATGTTTATGGTCCACGGCAGGCGGTCGATCATCCTTACGCTAATGTCACGTGCAAGTTCTCTTACGCCGCCGCCCATGCGCTTCCCATCAAGAAATTCGGTGACGGTGGGCAAAGCCGCGATTTCGTCTATATAGCGGATGTGGTAGATGCTTTCGTTTCCGTACTGGATGAAACGGGTAACGGGCTCTATAACATCGGAACCGGAACATCTAACAGCATCAATGCGCTGATCTCGGAGCTGGAGAAGCTCACGAAGAGCACTCTCGGCGTCGAGTTGCTCGATCCTTGGCCGAACGATGTACGGCGAATACAGGCCGACATTGCAAAATATGTCACGACGTTCGGCCGGCGCCCGAAGGTAAGCCTTCGCGAAGGTTTGGAACGAACGGTCGATTTCTTTCGCGCATGATGGAACACGCACCCTTGGAAAGATCTGAAGCGGAGGCATTGGAAAGTGTCGTCCTCGCAATTTCGACCTTTCGAACCGCTGAACATGTGCTCACGCTCCTTCGATCGGTGTTTGCCAACGGCAAAACGCCATTCTTGGCGGTGGTGGTCGTCGATTCGCTCGGCGACGGTCGGTTGGCTACCGCCATTGGGGAGAACGGTTGGGCCGTCGAGTATCACAATGCTGACCGGAATCTCGGTTCCGCCGGTAATTTGCAGAAGAGGCTCCAGATAGCGGCGGACCTCGGCGGACGGTGGTGCTATGCGATCAACCACGACGGCGAGGTCGACCTCCGTGCCGTGCAGGCCATGGTGCGAGCCGGCAACGCGGGCGAGCGGATCGGTGCGGTGTATCCAAATCGATTTCGGCCAAACCGTGGAGGGAGTTGGGAGAAGCCGCGTCGGAGCGCGGTGCCGCAGCTATTTTCACCAAGGCTCTCTTCCCAACTTGCTGTGGGCGAGGAAGTTGTTTGGAGCAGCTCGAATGGCGCACTTTATAGCTTGCAGCCTCAGCGCGAGGGCGTCGAAGTCTGGAGCGATCTCTGGATGAGTTGGGAGGACTTGGGCTACGGTCTTTGCCTGAAAAAAGGAAAGTGGCGGCAGATTGTATGTGCCGATGCAACATTCGTCGACACGTACGAATATAGAAAGGCGAGTTTCTTGGGCAAAACGATTTATGTTGCGGATAAGCCCACTTGGTATCAGTACTACCATTTTAGAAATTTGATTCTAATAGCCAAAAGGATAGATGGTGGATTCAACCTTTATCTGAGTCTATTTCCAATGCTGCTAAAGGATCTCGCTGCTATTGTGTTGTACAAATCGGAGCCGCTGACGCGACTTCGATTGCTGTTCAGTGGTGCTCTTGACGGGATTCGAAACATCTCGGGCAAGGGACCTCTCCCATGATTGGCAATTTGAGCGTCAGCCGTCGATGGTAAGACGGGGATAACCAGCTCGTCAGAGCCATCGACTCAAAGACACAGGCCCTCTACGTTGCTTCCTTACTGGCTCATGTTTGGCGTCCCTGCCTTCGCTGCGCTTTTCGAGCGACGCGGGAAGGCACTTGACCACCCCGGCGAACGATGGCTGTTCTTCATTGCTGGGCTTGCCGTATGCCTGCTGGTCGGCCTTCGTAACGATGTGGGAGCCGATTGGCCCGCCTATTTGGGTCACCTCGTTCGAGCAAGCTTAACGGTATTCATAGATATCCCAAAACTGGGAGATCCGGGCTATGCGCTGCTGAACTGGATCAGCGCCCGCGTGGATCCAGAGGTTTGGCTGGTCAACCTTGTATGTGCCGGTTTGTTCAGCTGGGGGCTTTTTTCGTTCGCACTGGCCCAGCCGCGTCCCTGGCTCGCTCTGGCCGTCGCGATACCTTACCTGGTTATCGTCGTTGCGATGGGGTATACGAGGCAGGGCGTGGCGATCGGGTTGGCGATGCGTGGACTCGTCGCCCTTGGTCGTGAGCGTTCCAACCTCAAGTTTGTCGTGTGGGTGCTCATCGCGGCGACCTTCCATAAATCGGCCGTCCTGCTGATACCGATCTCGGCTCTCGCCGAGAGTCATGGCCGCGTTTGGACCATATTGTGGGTAGGTTGCGCTGCAATACTGGCCTATTTCGCCTTGCTTCAGGATAGCGTTGACAAGCTGATGTACACATACGTTGCTCGTGAGTACGATTCTGGTGGTGCCGCAGTCCGGGTCATCATGAACGCGATCCCGGCTGCACTATTTATCCTCGTTAGGAAACGGTTTCTGCTTAGTCCGCGTGAGAAGCAGCTTTGGCTTATCCTAGCGCTGATCGCGATAGCGCTGGTGCCAGCCCTTGTCATTTCGCCGTCATCGACAGCCGTTGATCGCGTGGGGCTCTACCTCATTCCGATCCAGATCATGGTCCTGTCGCAGATTCCGGAATCTTTCGGGAGGTCCGGCCGATCTTATCGGTTCCTGGGTTTCCTAGTGGTTTTATATTCCGCGTTTGTACAGTATGTCTGGTTCAATTTCGGATCTCACTCCATCTATTGGCTTCCCTATCAAAACTATCTCCTTCAAGGTTGACAAAATTTGCGCATCATCATCTGTGCCAATACTGCGTGGAACCTCGTCAATTTTCGCGCTGGGCTCATTCAGAGCTTTCACGAGCGCGGCATGGAGGTTATTGCTGTCGCTCCACCGCATCAGCAGCATGCAGCGCAGTTGATGAGGATGGGCTGTCGTTTCGAAGAAATGCCTATGGACAATATGGGCACGTCGCCGTTTGGTGACCTTGCCCTTCTGATGCGATTTACAACCCTATTCAGGCGAACTCGACCGGATGTCTATCTCGGCTACACGATCAAACCTAACATCTACGGATCCATCGCCGCAAAGATGCTTGGTGTCGGCGTCATCAACAATATCGCCGGCCTTGGAGTCGCATTTTCAAGGGGATCGAAGATACAAGGCCTTGTGGAAGTCCTTTATCGCTACGCTTTGCGCGGATCGCGGCGCGTATTCTTTCAGAATCGAGAAGACCGCGATGATTTTGTTCGCAAATCTATCGTAATGCCGGAATTGACCGAACTGCTGCCGGGGTCGGGTGTGGACCTGCAGCATTTTACGCCCGCACGGGCTGTCCCGAGCGAGAATGGGGCCGACAGCGTTTTCTTACTGGTTGCCCGACTCCTCTGGGAAAAAGGCGTCGGCGAGTTTGCCGAAGCTGCGCGAATCGTGCGCTCGACGAAGCCGCAGGCCCGTTTCCAGTTGCTTGGCTTTCTCGACGTCCAGAATCCCTCGGCAGTCTCGAAAGCGGTGATCGAGCAGTGGGTGAACGAGGGGGTTGTCGAGTACCTTGGTGTGACGGACGACGTACGCAGATATCTCGCGGCTGCCGATTGCGTCGTCTTGCCGTCTTACTATCGTGAAGGAACCCCGCGCAGCCTGCTCGAGGCGGCAGCCATGGGCCGGCCAATCATCACGACGGATTGGACCGGGTGCCGAAATGTGGTCGACCATGATGTCAACGGCTATCTCTGCCAGCCACGGGACGCCGGGGACCTTGCCAGTCGAATGTTGAGATTCATGTCGCTTTCCCTGCACGAGCGAGTCGCTATGGGTGATGCTAGCCGCGCCAAAGCCGAACATGAGTTCGACGAAAAGTTCGTAATACAAAAATACTTAAATGCGATAGGAGAGGTATAAATGGGCATTCCTACACGTTGCAGGCAGCAAGGTCGAGCATGAAGGGCATCATCCTTGCGGGCGGGAGCGGAACCCGGCTTTATCCGTTGACGCTGTCTGTGTCGAAGCAATTGCTGCCGGTCTACGACAAGCCGATGGTGTATTACCCGCTGAGCGTGCTGATGCAGGCGGGCATTCGCGATATTCTTGTCATTTCGACGCCGCGTGACCTCCCTGGCTTTCAGACGCTGCTGGGCGATGGTGGCGTCTTTGGCCTGAACCTGTCCTATGCCGAACAGGCGCAGCCAAATGGGCTGGCCGAAGCCTTCATCATCGGCCGCGATTTCATTGGCTCGGACAATGTAGCCATGGTGCTCGGCGACAATATCTTCTTCGGCGCCGGATTGACAGCCATCTGCCAGACTGCCGCGAAGCAGACACAAGGCGCTTCAGTGTTCGCCTATCATGTCGAGGATCCGGAACGGTATGGCGTGGTCAGCTTCGAAGCGGCAACCGGCAAGGCGCTGACGATCGAGGAGAAACCGAAGGAGCCGAGGTCAAACTGGGCGGTCACCGGCCTTTATTTTTACGACAATGATGTGGTCGACATTGCTGCCTCAATCAAGCCGTCGGGGCGCGGTGAGCTCGAAATCACCTCAGTCAATAACATTTATATGGAGCGTGGCGCGCTTCATGTCCATCGGCTGGGCCGCGGCTTCGCTTGGCTCGATACTGGTACGGTTGACAGCCTGCATGACGCGTCCTCCTTTGTTCGCACCATTGAACATCGGCAAGGGATTAAGATCGCCTGTCCGGAAGAAATCGGCCTGGAAATGGGCTGGATCTCGGCCGACGCGGTTCTGGCGCGTGCGGAAAAGCTCGGCAGGAACGAGTATGCCGGCTATTTGCGCCGCCGGGTGATCGAACTGGCGCGAGGCTGATCGTGACGAACGTTCGCAACCTCAGCCTGGACGGCGTGCTGGAAATCACGCCAAAGCGCTTTGCCGATGCGCGCGGCTTCTTCTCCGAGACTTACAACGCAGCGGGCCTTGCCAAAGCTGGAATCGATCTCGTCTTTGTACAGGACAATCACAGCCTCTCCACTGCGGCGGGCGTTCTCAGGGGGCTTCACTACCAATTGCCCCCTTTTGCCCAAGCCAAACTCGTCCGCGTCGTGCGTGGCGCGATTCTCGATCTCGCGGTGGACATCAGAAAGAGCTCACCGACCTTCGGCAAATGGGTATCCCTAGAGGTGTCCGCTGAGAGGTGGAACCAGATTCTGGTTCCGACCGGCTTCGCACATGGTTTCGTCACCCTGGCGGAGAATACGGAGGTGATCTATAAGGTGACGAGCCCATATTCACCGGCGCAAGATCGTGGCATCCGCTTCGATGACCCGGCGATTGGCATCGAGTGGCCGACCTTTCCGAATGGCCTCGTGCTATCGGATAAGGACCGCAATGCCCCGCTTCTCGCCGAAGCCGAGATTTTCGACTAGATCAATCATGGTAAGGGGAGGGCCTTTGGATTGAACATATTGGTAACGGGCGGGGCGGGCTTCATCGGATCGGCGGTTTGCCGGCATCTGTGCGGAAACGCTGGGCATCGCGTTGTCAACGTCGACAAGCTGACTTATGCCGGCAATCTCGGTTCATTACGCCAGATCGAGAACCATCCCAACTACTGCTTCGTGCGGGCGGACATTTGCGACGAACATGCAATCTCGCGGATCCTAGGCGAACATGACATCGATGTCGTCATGCATCTTGCCGCCGAGAGCCATGTGGATCGCTCGATAGATGGGCCGGCAGCGTTCGTCGAGACGAATATCGTCGGTACGTTCAAGTTGCTCTCGGCTGCCTTGGCGCACTGGCAGAAACTGTCGGCCGAGCGCCAAGAAAACTTCCGTTTCCATCATGTCTCGACAGATGAGGTGTTTGGGGATTTGCCCTTCGACGGCAGCCTCTTCACCGAAGACACCGCTTATGCGCCGTCATCCCCCTATTCTGCGTCCAAGGCCGCTTCGGATCATCTCGTTCGTGCCTGGCACGAGACATACGGGCTTCCTGTGGTCGTTTCCAACTGCTCGAACAATTACGGCCCGTTTCATTTCCCTGAAAAGCTGATTCCGTTGATCATCCTCAATGCGCTCGAGGAGAAGCCGCTCCCCGTCTATGGCACTGGCGCAAATGTGCGAGACTGGCTGTTCGTGGACGATCACGCGCGGGCGCTGGAACTGGTCGCGACGAAAGGAAGGCCGGGCGAAAGCTATAATGTGGGCGGGCGTTGTGAGCGCAGCAATCTCAGCGTTGTGGAGACGATCTGCCGGATGCTCGACAGCCTTCGGCCGCGGCGCGGCGGAGCACGCTATCGCGACCTGATCGCGTTCGTGGCTGACCGCCCTGGCCATGATCGGCGCTATGCGATCGACGCATTCAAGATCGAGCGCGATCTGGGCTGGACGCCAGCCGAGACATTCGAGACCGGCCTTGCCAAGACCGTCCGATGGTATCTCGACAATCCTTGGTGGTGGGAGCCGATCCGCAGCAGCCGCTATGCCGGCCAAAGGCTAGGCGCAGCGGAAAAGGCACTGTCGTGAGAATTCTTGTCACGGGCCGCGAAGGGCAGGTTGCGTGCAGCCTAGCTGAACGCGCCTCGACCATTCCAGGCATCGAGTTGATCGTGACGGGTCGGCCTGACTTTGATCTTCTCGATTCCAAATCAGTCCGGTCGGCGATTCTTGCCAGAAAGCCTGATATCGTTGTCTCCGCCGCAGCTTATACATCCGTCGACCAAGCAGAGGACGAACCCGACACGGCGCAGGCAATCAATGTGTTGGGGGCCGGCGCCGTCTCTGCTGCGGCAGCCGAAACGGGCGCTCCCGTTATCCATCTCTCGACCGACTATGTGTTTGGTGGGGAGAAACCCGGCGCCTACATTGAAACCGATACCACTGGCCCAATTGGGGTCTATGGCCGCACCAAGCTCGATGGCGAGGCAGCGGTCGCCACCGCCAATCGCCGTCATGTCATCTTGCGCACTGCCTGGGTACACAGCCCGTTCGGCCGTAATTTCGTGAAGACCATGCTCAGACTGGCAAAAGATCGTGATATGATCCGTGTCGTCTCCGACCAGTTCGGCAACCCAACCTCTGCTCTCGACATCGCAGACGGCATTCTGCACATCGCGAAAACCATGGAGCGGAGAGAAAATTCCGCCCAGTTCGGCATATTTCATCTTGCCGGCACCGGTGGTACGAACTGGAGTGGTCTTGCTCGCGAGATATTCGTCGAAAGTCGACGGGTTGGCGGTCCATGGGCGAATGTCGAGGACATATTCACGGACGAATACCCTACTAAGGCGAAACGCCCAGCCAACTCGCTGCTCAACTGCCAAAAGCTGTGGTGCACCTATGGTTGGCGCGCGCCGGAATGGCAGCAATCGTGCAGGACTGTCGTCAGGAGACTTGTCGGCTAGAGGGCTACCAGACCGTCGGTAGCAGGTCACGGGAGCCTCCGAAGCATCGGATCCTCTCTCCAATAGGGGCAGTGATCGATCTTGCCCGATCGAGCGGAAGCATGGTGCCATTCGTAATGGAAGAGGACGCGGGATCCCACATGATATGCCAGATTTGATGGCTGAACAGACGGAACGTGGTCTCACCGCCCCCTTTCGGCGTCTGCAGGCTTCCAGACCGCGAGCGAAAGAGATTTCAAAACCAACCGTTTTGCCTTCGAGTAGTGCGAAACGCCGCTGATGAGTCGGCGAGCGATGACGGCGCGGCCAGAGGAAAGCCAGATTGGCACCCTGCAACCCGCAATCGCGGCCGGCTGTAAAGATGATAAATTGCGATATTCTAAGAGTGTGTTCAATCAACCACACCGAAACCAAAAATTATCTCGCATTTGCGATATGAGTTGGAATTGGCTCAAAAAGCTGTTACGCGCTGAACCAGTAGCTTGGTGCTTGGGTGGGCCTCAGGTAACGTAGGACAGAAGGATAGTTGCGGATGAACCAAATGTTGAGAAGCGCGTTGGTCGGAGTTGTGTTGGCCGGCTTCGCCCCGGTGTCGTCTTTCGCGCAGGATGCATCGTGCACGTGTACAACTGCCTATCAGGGTGCAAATCCGATTGGATCGATCGGCAACGTCAATGGCGACGTGATGGTCTCGCAGGTGGCTGGCTACGGCCCTGCACAATCGGGCGGCGCGCTGGACTTCGGCAGCCGTGTCGTGGTTGGCGGCAAGGGCTCGGCTTCGGTTCGGGTCGGTGGCTGTAATCTGAGCGTCCCCGCGAATTCGACGCTCGATATCTCGCGCGTCGAGAACAAGATTTGCCTCAACGTCCTGGGTTCTGAGAAGACCGCCCAGACGGGCAATGCCAACGACAACAACAACGACAAAACGCCGCTCTTCATCTTTGGCGGCATGGCTCTTGGGGCCGGTATTCTGGCCGCAACGGCGAATAAGCACCACGGCGTCAGCCAATAAGCGAGTGGCCCGACAGCCCGCAGCAGCAGAGGCGGGCGCCTCTGCTGTGCCGTTCTTGCTGATGCGCAAGGCCGTTGGTGTTGGTGGACATGCTTCCGTTCGGACGGATCTGGCTTCGCGAATTTGTTAGCTGTATCGGCCTGTTGCTGTTGATCTGGCGCCAAAATGAACGTCTTGGGCGGATTGCGTTGGTTGGTCAGGCCGCACGTTGCTAGAGGATGAAGGTGCGCCATTCGCTTGGTCCCATTTTCTTTTGTGTATCGGCGATTGCAGGCGTCATCTGTTTGAGTTCCGGCCCTTTCGTGCGGGTATATGGCGCTTTAAGCGGCGGTGCGGCGCTGATCATCGGCCTGCATGATGACGACTCTGTCAGCCAGTAACTGGGACCCGGCATTCATCCTATTGCATGAGCTTGACAGACGCGTAACTCGCTGCACTGCGGGTAACGCATTTGTGGTTTTTTGCGCTGACGTCGCCATCTTGCTTCGTTGCAGCCACAAGCGCCCATGATCGATCTACATTCCCACATCTTGCCAGGCCTCGACGACGGCTCACCCAATCTTGCCGAATCGCTGGAAATGGCTCGACTGGCGGTAGCCGACGGAACGACACACATGGCGTGCACGCCGCACGTCACACCGGGCGTATACGAAAACGGAACATCGAACATCGTCCGGGCGGTTCAAGAGTTGCACCAGGCGCTGCGCCACGCCGCCATTCCGCTTGCTCTTTACGTTGGCGCCGATGTTCATATAGCGCCTGATCTTCCCGAACAATTGGCGGCCGGCAGTGTGCCAACTTTAAACAGGTCCCGCTATTTTCTGTTCGAACCGCCGCATCATGTTTTACCTCCACGAATGGAGGATCTTGCTCTACGCCTCATAAACGCCGGTTTCATTCCGATTCTTACACATCCTGAGCGTTTGACCTGGATCAAAACGAATTACGACGTTATCGAGAGGCTGAATGCAGTGGGCTGCCTTATCCAGCTGACCGCAGACTCGATTGTTGGTGCTTTTGGGCGCACGGCGCTTTATTATTCGGAAAAGCTGATTGACGAGGGCAGGGTGGACATTATCGCATCGGACACGCATAGCGCTACGCGCCGTCGCCCTGGGCTTTCGCAAGCGGTTGCCGCTGCTGCCAAGCGATGTGGCGAAGACGAGGCCCGCAATATGGTGTTGAAACGTCCAGGTGAGATATTGGCGAACCGGCCCATCGAACCGATCGGAAAGGCACGTCCGCCGAAGCCAAACGCCGGTAACGCCAGCCGCTTTGGAGGATTGGGCCGGTTGTTCAAGGGCGGGACTGCGTGATGGGCATTTTCCGTTTCGCAAACCATAAGGGCACGGTTTTGGTCTTGCTCGCTTCACTCGCGATGTCGGCATGCACGAGCACTTCGTCGACGACACCATCCTCGTCCGTTGATGCGCTGCAATTGACATCATCATCCACGCCACTATCGGGCGGCGGCGCACTGCAGATGGTAAAGGATCTGCCTGCGCCGCAAAACACCCAGAATGGGAGCGAGCAGCCGCTATCTCCGAACGATGTGCTGGAGGTGAACGTGTTCCAGGTCGACAATTTGAACAGAACGGTTCAAGTCGATGCTGGCGGGCAGATTTCGCTTCCGCTTATCGGAACCATCGCCGCCGCAGGAAAAACCGTCCGTCAGTTGGAACAGGAAGTCGAAACTGCCTATGGCGCCAAATACCTGCAGTCACCTGATGTGACTATTTTCGTCAAAGAATCGATCGGACAGCGCATTACCGTCGACGGAGAGGTCAATAGGGCTGGTATATATCCCGTGTCGAGCAATTCCACTCTTCTGGACGCCGTTGCTTTGGCGGCGAATTTCAGTCCCATAGGAGATGCGAGCAAAGTCTTCGTCTACCGCAACATTGGCCCAAACACGCTGGTCGCAAATTACAACGTGGAGGCCATTCGTGCCGGCAAGGCCCGCAATCCGCGCGTCTACGGCGGTGACAAGGTCGTCGTCTTTGCCTCGAAATCGAAAATCGCGATGAACAATCTTAAGGACGCTCTCGGCATTGCTTCAAGTGCAGCTCGACTTAGTGTGATTCCATAGATGCTTTCCGCTCATTCAAATCATAGGCAAACGTAGGATCATTTCGCACTATGCTCGATCGCAACAGGCAGCATCAAATTGCGGCTCCCCGACATGGTCAAGCCCTGTCTGCAGATCAGTATTATGACGGTCCCCAAAACTATGGCCCCTACGGTCGCGATTACTCTGAGCAGGAGGAGGGCTTTAATCCGCTAAGACTGTTGTTTTACGTTGTCCAGTACCGGTGGCTAATCGTTATGCTGGCAGCTGCTGGGCTAGTCGCCGGTATCATCATTACCATGATGCAGACGCCGAAGTATCAGGCAACAACGCAATTGGAAGTGCTGGTTCCTTCTGCTAAGGTCTTTCAGGACATTGAGGTGGTTTCTGAAAACGCTGACGTCCGTGCTTTTCTGACAGCCCGTGAAAAGCTCAAAAGCCGTGCATTGGCGCAGCGCGTAGTATTCCAATTGGGGCTGAGCGAAAAGCCGGAGTTCCTGTTTCCGACCGCTGACTTCTCTCTGAGCAACATCTTCTATCGTGCGTTCAGGATTTCGAAATCGCCTTCTATTCAAGACAGAACCCCGGAGCAACGCGAAGACATTGCGATCCGACGAGTTATAAACGACCTCACGGTCAATCTAGTCCCCAACACAAGCCTGCTGTCTATCACCTTTGTCGATCAAAATCCAAAATATGCAAGCGATGTAGCCAATCAGATTGCGCAAAGCTTTATTGACCAACGCCTCGATCAAACCAGTGAGACCTCGGACCTGGCACGGCAATTCATCCAGGAGCAGGTTTTGCAGGTAAAGCAAAAGCTCCAGAAATCGGAAGAGGAATTGGTCGGATATGCCAAAGATGCTGGCATCACGATAACCGGCGACGACAAATCGCTGATAGGGTCAAATATCGAGGCCCTAAACACAGCGCTCGCGACGGCTATTCAAGAACGTCTCGATGCTGGACGGATGGTCGACCAGATCGACAAGGGCCGCGGATCAAGCCTCAGCCCAGTCTTGGAAAGTAAAGGGCTGCAAGCGCTCAGCGAGAAGCTGGCGGATTTGACCAGCCAATACCAGCAGAAATTAGGGGTTTTGAAGCCTGGTTTTCCGGAAATGCAGCAGCTCCAGTCGCAGATCAAGGAGTTGCAGCGGCTGTATAATAACGGTGTCCTAGCCATAACGGATTCGCTGCGGTTGAAATATCAGGAGGCGCAGAATAAGGAGGCCGATCTTAAGACCAAACTTGCCGAAATGGAAAAGCAGCAGGTTGTGTTCAACGACAAGAACATCAAGTACACGATCCTGAAGCGCGAAGTGGATTCGAACCGGTCGCAATATGACAGCCTTATTGCTAAGCTAAATGAGGTCGGTGTCAGCTCTGAACTTAAGACACAGAGCGCTGCAATCGTTGATTTTGCTGCACAGCCGAATTCTCCCTATTCGCCACGCCTAAGCATCAATCTTGCGATTGCAATGGCTGTGTTTATGGCCTTGAGTGCTGCGATTATCTACGCTATTGAGCTTTTGAATAATACTTTTGCTAATCCCGAGCAGATCGAAAAGGAACTGGGGTTGCCGATGCTTGGTATCTTGCCGCTGGTTGATGACCGAGAATTGACAGCGAGCATCGCCGATCAGAAATCCGGATTGTCGGAGGCTTATCGATCGCTTCGCACATCGTTGCAATTCTCCGGTGCGGAAGGCGCGCCACGGTCGTTGCTTGTTACGAGTTCTGAACCTTCCGAAGGCAAGTCAACGACGTCGTTCAAGCTCGGCCAGGATTTTGGTGCGCTCGGTGCAAGAGTTCTCATCGTGGACGGCGATCTTCGAAAGCCGAATCTTCATCGCCTGTTTGGCCTCGACAACACGATCGGACTAAGCAATCTCTTGACAAATACCGTCCGCAGAGAGGATCTGGCGAGCATCTTCAGGGGGACGAAATTTCCGAACGTGACCGTTCTCACCTCTGGAACGATCCCCCCAAACCCTGCGGATCTCCTCTCGTCACCGAAAATGGCTCTGATCCTCACAAGCCTCGGCAAGCGCTTCGACCTTGTCATCATCGACGCGCCGCCGGTGGTCGGCCTCTCGGATGCTCCGATCCTCAGCAGGCTTGCTGAAGGTACATTGATGGTCATCTCTACCAGTCAGGTGACGCGCAAGTCGGCCAAGACGGCGTTGAAGCGCCTGCGCGCCGCTGGCGCGAACGTAGTCGGAGCCGCGATGTCAAAGTTTGCGGTGAACAAGTTCGATTACAACTACGCCTATAAATACATGAACTATCAGTACTACAACTACGGCACGGACACGGGTGCTCCGAAGATTGAGGGCAAAGTCGATGGTGGAGCTAGCCAACCCGCTTATGCAAAGTCTCCGACATTCAGTCGTTTGGTTCGTCGCGTCCGTTCTAGTGTTGGCGGCTTCCTCGATCGGGCTAAGTCGATTTCTTGAAACAGAAACACCGGCCGTTTCCCTTGCGCTGGATCCGTTCAACGTCGACGCATTGATAGCTGAAATCACCGGTGACCTGAACGACACGAGCAATGCTCCTGATTTGGATGCATTGCTTGCCAAGGCTAGAGGTGCGCTCGCCTTCGATCTGGGGGACGCGCGGCTGTACAGTCTAATAGGCGAGATCAAATACCGGCAGGGCGAAAAAGACGAGGCCTACCAGCTCTTCGATCAAGCCCGAAAATTGTCCAAAACAGAAATTCATGCGCTGCAGAGATCAATCAGCCGCGCGATAGAATCGGGTGATTTGTCAAAGGCCGTTGGCGAGATCGACATATTGCTACGGCGATGGCCGGACCAATTTTCGGCGATCGCCGAAGGTATGCCAAAAATTCTCTCAAATCCTGAGGGGTTCCAGGCGGTGCTGACGGCCATCAGGTCGGAAGCGCCCTGGCGAGGCGGTCTGTTCCGCGCTCTTAACAAAACCCCCGAGGGGCTCGACATCGCAAATCAGCTGTTGCTCGATTTAACCGGATCAAGAGCACCGCCAACGTCGAGCGAACTGACGACCGTGATTGCCGGCTATATCGTACAGGGAGAATATGAGCCGGCATACCGCCTGTTTCTTTTCACTCTAACTGACCAAGAACGGAAGTTGGGCGGATATATTTTCAACAGCACCTTCGAACCCGGGTCGGGCGGCAAGCCTTTCGATTGGCAGGTCCGTGATCAATCGGGCCTGGAAATTGCATTCGCACCATCCCAGAATGCCGTAGAAGGAGAGGGCGGGGCGACGGTCCGGTTCTTGAACACTCCGGTCAAGAATACAGCTCTTCAGCAATATGTTGCGCTGCCCCCAGGCTCGTATAAGATTTCCCTCGTAGCCTCTGCACGAAACCTGAAACTTCCAAAGGAATTGTTCTGGTCGATCAGATGCCTCGGGCCGGCCGGCGAAATTGCACGTTTCAATATTCCAGAGGGCACATTCAACCGTCAAAATCTGAGCCAGGATTTCTCAGTTGGACCGGCTGGCTGCCCCATGCAACTATTGACGCTGCAGACCGCCGCCATTGCCGAGAGCTGGCGATTTCGATATGTCGGCACCTTGGTAATGCACAAATTGAGCATCGAGAGACTTGCATCTTGAAGGACCGGCCGTCGGAATGGGATAAATATCTCCTCGGCTCGGTCCTGTTTGTATCCCTGCTGATCGGCGGGGGTACAGCGAGCGGCCTCTATACGGAGACTCTGATCGAGGTCGCGGCCATTGTTTCGGCGGCCGCTGTCTTCACCCAAACCTCTGGCGAGAGAAGCCCGCATTCTGTTCTATGGCTGCTGATCTTCGCCGTGGCGCTGAACTTTTTGCAAATCGTCCCACTGCCGGCGGCGATATTCGACGGGTTGAGGCCGGAGCTGCTGCTCGGAGATCCCTGGGCTGGAGAAAGTCGATTTCGCTTCATCAGCGTTGGGGTTGGCCGCACGATCGAAAGTCTGCTCTATCTCTTGGCTGCGGCGGCGTTTTTTTTGGCTGTATTGCGTTTGCGTGCCGAGCAGGTCAGTGCGCTCCTACCGTTTTTTTTCATCGGTGTTATTTGCAACGGTTTGGCGGGAGCCATTCAATATTCGCTCTCCGACCACGCCGCTATTGTCGGGCTGTTGCCGTTTACGATCAATGCCGGGCTTTTTGCCAATCCGAATCATTTTTCGGCTTTGCTTTTTGTCTCCATTCCTTTCGTCGTCTATTATGGTTTGTTCCGCGGACACCTTTTGTCCGGATCCTTCGGCTTGATCGCGCTTTTGCTGCTTCTTTTGGCCGCCGGCTCCCGCGCCGGCGTTTTGATTGGATTGGCGATCACCGTGTTGTCTGTCATCTTTCTATCTGCCCGTTCGAGGGCGAGTGGTTTCGGCGTTCTCCTCGTTTTTATCGGGCTTTCGATTTACACCATAAGCGCCTGGACCAAGATAGATGCACAGGAGCTCGATCCGGCTTTTGGACGAGTAGAGTTTGCGAGAACCACAATCGAGGGCATCAAAGACAATTGGGTGACGGGCGTTGGATTCGGAAATTTCCAGAAAGCCTATCAGATATACGAAAGGGAGGGCATGATTTTCAAACAATATGTGAACCATGCCCATAATGAATATCTTGAGATTGCCTTCGAGGGCGGGATTCCTGCTATCCTTCTGATGATAGGTTATTTGGGATTGCTTTTGACTGCATTGGCTAGAGTTCGCCGCGACTCATTTCAGAAGGCTGCATTTCTCTCTGCATCGTTCCTTCTCATTCATTCACTGGTCGACTATCCGCTGCGAACCGAGGCGCTGGCGATGACCTTTGCCTATATGAACGCCATCATCTTCCACAAAGGATTTGCGGAACGCTTGAGCCGCAAGAGTGAGATGATCGAGATCGATCACAACGGTGACAAGCTTCATGTTCCCATCGGAACTTCATCCTAGCGACCTCGTCGCCACGGCGGCCGTCGGCTGAATGAGGCGGACGATTGTCAGACGAGCGCCCTGACCGCCGGCTCATGGCTCTCAGCTTCCCAAGCCCAGGCAATATTTTCCTACCCCTTTCAAGCGCAACTGGTCGCTGAGCAGAAATTTCCCGATTTTGCCGGCTCTATGGAAAATTCATTCCCGAACCATTCGACTGCAGGCTTGTCTTGCATTGTTCTGGGCAGGAACGATCTGCTAGAACGCCCGCACGAAAATAGATTGTCCAGAAGTGCAGCTTGAACCGGGCGGCTGAAGATCGCGCCCGTTACAGCTCTTCTGTGGATGGCACGAAAGAACGCTCACAGTCCATGACCATCGCGCTTACGCACCTTCAGCGGCTTGAGGCTGAATCCATTCATATCTTTCGCGAGGTCGCCGCGGCTTTCGCCAAGCCGGTGATGCTCTATTCGGTCGGCAAGGATTCGTCCGTGCTCATGCACCTGGCGATGAAGGCGTTTTTTCCGGCCAAGCCGCCTTTCCCCTTTCTTCATGTCGACACGACCTGGAAATTCCGCGAAATGATCGCCTTTCGCGACCAGATGCAGCAAAAGCTCGGCTTCGATCTCCTGGTCCATGTCAATGAAGACGGCGTGCGCGACAACATCAATCCGTTCGACCACGGCTCCAACATCCATACGCATGTGATGAAGACGATGGCGCTGCGGCAGGCGCTCGACAAATACGAGTTTGACGCTGCCTTCGGCGGCGCGCGACGCGATGAGGAGAAGTCGCGCGCCAAGGAGCGCATCTTCTCGTTCCGCAACGCCCAGCATGCCTGGGATCCGAAGAACCAGCGGCCGGAGATGTGGAAGATTTTCAACACCCGCATCGCTGCCAGTGAATCGATCCGGGTGTTCCCGTTGTCGAACTGGACCGAGCTCGACATCTGGCAGTACATTCTCCAGGAAGACATCCCAATCGTGCCGCTGTATCTGGCCAAGGAGCGGCCGGTCGTCGAGCGCGATGGCATGCTTATCCTGAGGGATGACGAGCGCATGCAGCTGCGGCCCGGCGAGGCGGTTGAGAACCGGATGGTGCGGTTCCGCACGCTCGGCTGCTATCCGCTGACCGGCGCGATCGACTCGGAAGCCGACACTCTGGAGGCGATAGTCGGCGAGATGCTCACGGCGCGCACTTCCGAGCGGCAAGGTCGCCTGATCGACCGTGATGAAGCCGGCTCGATGGAAAAGAAGAAGCGCGAGGGGTATTTCTGAGTATGCGCCACATCATGGCCAAGAGCCTCGCCCCGACCGACGGCGTCCGCGACTATCTGGCGGCGCAGGAACGAAAGTCGCTTCTGCGCTTCCTGACCTGCGGCTCGGTCGACGACGGCAAGTCGACGCTGATCGGGCGTCTGCTTTCCGATACCAAGCAGATTTTCGAGGACCAGTTGGCGGCGCTCGAGCGCGACTCGCGCAAGCACGGCACGACCGGCGACGACGTCGACTTCGCGCTGCTGGTCGACGGCCTCGAGGCCGAGCGCGAGCAGGGCATTACTATCGACGTCGCCTATCGCTTCTTCGCCACGCCGAAGCGCAAGTTCATCGTCGCCGACACGCCCGGCCACGAACAATACACCCGCAACATGGCGACGGGTGCATCGACTGCCGATCTCGCCATCGTGCTGATCGATGCCCGCCAGGGCGTGCTGCGCCAGACAAGGCGGCATTCGATCATTGCCTCGCTTCTGGGCATTCGCCACATCGTGCTCGCCGTCAACAAGATCGATCTTGTCGGTTTCGACGAGGCGGTTTTCGAACGGATCGTCACGGATTACTGGCGGTTCTCACGTGAGCTCGGCTTCCAGACAATCGTGCCCATTCCGATGTCGGCCCGCTACGGCGACAACGTTACTGGCCGTTCCGACAGGACAGAGTGGTATTCCGGCCCGACGCTGATCGAACATCTCGAAACCGTCTCGGTTGACGAGACCGCGGTCGAATTGCCGTTCCGGTTTCCTGTCCAATATGTGAACCGTCCCAATCTCGATTTTCGCGGTTTCGCCGGCACCATCGCCTCCGGCTCGGTTGCGCCAGGCGACGAGGTGGTCGTCGCCAAATCCGGCAAATCCTCCCGCGTCAGGCGCATCGTCTCGCATGGCGGCGACCTCCAGCAGGCCGTCGCCGGCCAAGCCATCACCCTTGTCCTCGACGACGAGGTCGAGGTCTCGCGCGGCAATATGCTTGTGTCGCCGGCAGCGCGGCCGCAGGTCGCCGACCAGTTTGCAGCCAACATTGTCTGGTTCGACGAGCATGCGCTGCTGCCCGGCCGTTCCTACATCCTGCGCACCGAGACCGACCAGACCAGCGCCACCGTCACCGACTTGAAATACCGGGTCAACGTCAACGACTTTGCCCATGAGGCGGCCAAGTCGCTTGAAATGAATGAAGTCGGCATCTGCAACATCTCGACGCGGTCGCCGATCGCCTTCGACCCGTTTGCCGAGAACCGCACCACCGGCGCCTTCATCCTGATCGACCGCATCACCAATGCCACGGTCGGCGCCGGCATGATCCTGCATTCGCTGCGCCGCGCCGAAAACATCCACTGGCAGTCGCTCGATGTCGGCAAACGCGCCCGCGCCGATATGAAGAACCAGCGGCCGGCGGTGTTCTGGTTCACCGGGCTCTCGGGCTCGGGCAAGTCGACCATCGCCAATCTGTTCGAAAAGAAGCTCTTCGCCACCGGGCGCCATACCTACATTCTGGATGGCGACAACGTCCGTCACGGCCTCAACCGCGATCTCGGCTTCACCGACGCCGATCGTGTCGAAAACATTCGCCGCGTCGCCGAAGTGGCGCGCCTGATGGCCGACGCCGGGCTGACCGTCATCGTGTCGTTCATTTCGCCGTTCAGCGCCGAGCGGCGCATGGCACGCGAACTGATGGCCGACGGCGAATTCGTCGAGGTGTTTGTCGACACACCCTTCGAGGAATGCGCCAGGCGCGATCCGAAGGGCCTTTATGCGCGGGCGTTGAATGGCGAGATCAAGAATTTTACCGGCGTCGATTCACCGTATGAGGTGCCGGAAAAACCCGAAATCCATCTCAAGACACTCGGCAGATCGGCCGAGGAGATGGTGGACGCCCTGGAACACTGGCTGATCGAGCGCGACATTGCCGAAGACCAATATGACAGCGGCGGCGGTATCTGACGACGAAGCGATGCTCGCCGTCTTCGAGCACCTTGCCTTGGCGGCGGGGCGCGAGGTGATGCGCGTCTTTCGCGCCGGCTGTGCGGTCGACCAGAAGTCGGACAGTTCGCCGGTGACGGAGGCAGATCGCGAGAGCGAGAAGATCATCCTTGCCGGGCTGCGCGCCGCATTTCCCGAGATTCCATGTGTGGCCGAGGAGGAAGCGTCGGCCGGCATCATGGCGCCGGATCTCGGCGACGCCTTCTTCCTCATCGATCCGCTCGACGGCACCAAGGAGTTCGTCAACCGCAGGACCGATTTCACAGTTAACATCGCGCTGGTTCGCCACGGCGTGCCGGAGATCGGGGTCGTCTTCGCGCCTTGCACCGGCCGCTTCTTTTCCGGCCGGCCGGGCAAAGCGGAAGCGATCGAGATCAATGACGACTATGAGATCGTCGATCGCCGGCCGATTTCGGCGAGGGCCGGTATGGTGCCGCTGACCGTCGTTGCCAGCCGGTCCCACAACACGCCGGAAACCGACGCCTATATCCGCGCGCTTGGCGCGGCCGAGATCGTCTCAGTCGGCTCATCGCTGAAATTCTGCCTCCTCGCCGGCGCCGAGGCGGACGTCTATCCACGTTTCGGCCGCACCATGGAATGGGACACTGCCGCGGGTGACGCGGTGCTACGCGCTGCCGGCGGCATGACGCGCACGCTGGATGGTGCACCGCTCGCCTACGGCAAGCGCAACCAGAGTGACGACGAGGATTTCGCCAACCCGCATTTTATCGCAAGCGGCAAGGCTGCTGGATCTGGCTAGACGATGATTGCGCAGTTCCAGACCCGTACGAAAGTGCGGGTGTTACAAGTATGGAAGCGACCTCAGTACTGCTCGAGATCTGTAAACACAACGGTACGATCCCCATCCAGCCTACAGTTGGGTCGGCGTGGCGATTCGCTTCGTGTTCGGTCGATGCTGCGGGGCCTTCACACGGTGTATCCAATTGCTATATACCGATACACTTGGACGGCTATACGAGCGAGTGATGGCGTTCCACATCAAGAATCGCGAGACCGACGCGCTGGCCCGCCGGGTCGCCGCGCTTAAGAGGACTGGTCTGACAGAGGCCGTCCATGCCGCGCTCAAGCATGAGCTTGAGCGCGAACAGGCTAGGCCGTCCCTGGTGGAGATCGGCGTCAAGTTCTGCCGTGATCTGCGAGCCCGGGGCAAGCCTGATCACGGCAGGCCCGCCGACAAGGCGTTTCGCGACAGCCTGTACGAGAATGACTGATGTTCATCGACGCCTCGGCCCTGACGGCGCTGATGACCAACGAGGATGATGCGCGCGAACTCCTTGCACGCATGCAGCAGACCAGAAAGCGGCTGACCTCGCCACTCGCGGTATGGGAGGCTGCAATCGCGGTCGCGAGAGTCTTGGACTTGGCAATCAGCGAGGCGGCCGAGGCCGTGGAAAGCTATCTCTCGTTGATGGAGATTGACATGGTCGCGGTGCCGCCGAACACGGCTCGACTCGCGCTTGACGCTTTCGATCGCTTCGGCAAGGGCCGGCACCCGGCGCGGCTGAACTTTGGTGACTGCTTCGCCTATGCTTGTGCCCGGCATTTTGACCAGCCATTAATGTTCAAAGGCGCCAACTTTCCGCAGACCGACATCGAGGCTGCGTGAGTGCCACAGTCTCGCGAGGCAGAGCGCAAACGTCGCTTACCGGCTTGTCGCGCTCCCCATTAGTGCGACGGTTTAGCCGACTGTCACGGAACAAAAGTAGGTTGCCCGTTCCACGGTCCAGATTGCATCTCAAGAACCTAAAATGCAGCGGGCTTGCTTCGGATGGTTAAGGCCAGGAGCGCCTCCGAAAGTCGTTTCTTCGCCCGCTCGACCCCGTTCTCGTCGATTGCCTCAACATCGAGGAACAAGTCGAGGCCAGTCGCGTGCTCGCTGATGACCTGAGGGCGCTGGGCGAGTTCACCCAGGAGGCCCTCAACTTCATAGGGCACAACCTCCCGGCTGATCCCCTTCATGGCAATCGGTGCTAACGGACGCGCCCGGACAAGGTCGCGCACGAGCGCGTAAGTCTCATAGCTGAGGCAGATGCCGCCGGGCTCGGCAATCGACTGCAGACGGGCCGCCAAGTTCGCTTCGGCTCCGATGATCGTGTAGTCCATCCGATCATCGGAACCGAAGTTCCCAACATTGCAATAGCCCGTGTTGATGCCCATGCGAGCTCGGAAGGGCCGTTCAACTCCGCGGTCATGCCACACCCTGTTCAACTGCTCCAGCCGACGCTGCATGTCGACAGCCATGCGCAAGCAGGCTCTCGCGTCTTCCTCGATGCCTTGCGTCTCGGGGTCTCCGAAGAACACAAGAAGCGCGTCGCCGATGAACTTGTCGACGGTGGCGCCGTGTTTGAGCGCGATCGTCGACATCTCGGTGAAGTACTCGTTGAGGAGAAGCGTCAGGTCCTCGGGCTGGAGCCGTTCCACGATCGCGGTGAAATCCTTGACATCGGAGAAAAAGATCGTGAGCTTCTTGCGCTCGGTGGCGATGGTGACGTCCTTCTGGCCGCTGAAGATGCTTTTGTAAATTTGAGGCGAAAGATATTTGGCGATCTTCAATGAAATCGCGGCCAGGAAGTCGTTTGCCTCGGAAAGCTCCTTGTTGATGCCCTGAATCAACGCGGACTGCCGACGCTGCAGGAGAATGAACGTCAGGCCCGCCGCCGCCGAGAAGCCGAAATATAGGAGCAGATACTTGAAGGTGAGGACGTTGGCAGCAATAGGCTGATTGACTGATATCTCCTGGATCCCTCGGACATCCCCTACCTTCCAGTCCGTCTTAGGGCTGTCCGGGTGTGAGTTATGGCAGGTCACGCAGACCTGTCCCATTACAACAGGGGCCGCGGCGCGGACCTGCCGGTCAAACAGTGAACCCGAGACTTCGATGATCGGCACCTTCGGGTTGGCGCGCAAAGCCAAGATTGCATTCCGCTCGAATACATCGAGCTGGTGGGGGGCGCGACCTTGAAAGGCAGATCCGAGACGAACCGATATTTGACGGACCCGTCGTGAGCGCTGATGCGCTTGCCGAGTTCGATCGAGAGGGTTGCTGGAATAGGGATCGCACCTGGCACGTCCCGGTAATTGTGCGTCGCAGTCACGGCGCCGTCTGCTTGCAGCACGCGTCCCACGACGTCGCTGCCGTAGAATCCGCGCATTTCGTCGATGATCCGGCTGATTTCGCTGGCTTGCCTGCGCAGCATCCGTTCCGATAGGTCTCGGAGGTCGAGCCAGGCGGCGACGGGCAGACCGATAAGGCCGATGACCACTGCGGCCACCAGGAGCGGTCCCATGGTGCGCTGCTGACGCGCAATCTGTTCACCCAGTCCAGCCATTGTGCAAGCGCCCGGCCGTCACAGTATCTGAACTATAGCTCATTCCCGGCACGGTACTAGAGTCCGTCTTGGCTCGATGAAAACACGTCAGCCCTGCAACGTCGGACCGACCTTGAGCGGTTGTTGCTAAGCCCCGACCCTCACAGCAGATTTCGCATTCTGGCTAGACGGGCAGTGAATCAGTGAAGGGGATGTCGCAAAGCCGGTTGTGGCCCGGAATGCGCTCCGCGATAACCGCTCAGGGGTCAAAAATTCACCTCTGGCAAGGTTGAGACTTCTGCGGCCGGAGAGCGCGTCGGAAAAGAAAGTGTCCCGCCAAACGTATCCGCGTTTCGGCCGCACTATGGAATAGGACACCGCGGCGGGTGACGCGGTGCTGTGCGCTGCCGGTGGCATGACGCGCACGCTCGATAGCGCGCCGCTCGCCTGCGGTAAGCGCAACCAGAGCGACGACGAGGATTTCGCCAATCCGCATTTCATTGCCAGCGGCAAGGCTGCCACGGCCGCTTAGGCACCATGATGAACTCCGCTCCCATCCCGGCTCGTCGCCCGCGCAAATGACGCTGTCGCGCATGCGACGCCTGAGTGAAGCACTTATTTTCAGCCGAACGCTCGTGGCAGGCAGTAACTATCCGGTGTGGATCGTGGCAGAGGCCCTTTCGCGTGTTAGACTGCTTGCATGGAGATCGACACCGACAAGATCGACGAAGCCGTTCTGGGCCTGCTTTGGCTGACGCTGCATGAAGAGAGGCGCGCCTGGAAGGGTTTGGATTGGAACGCTCTGGATCGCTTGCACGAGAAGGGGCTGATCGCGAATCCAGCAAACAAGGCGAAGTCAGTGGTTCTGACAGATGAAGGACTGCGACGTGCGGAGGAGCAATTCCGAGCCCTGTTCACCCGCCCGGCGCTATCAGCCATGAGCGCTGGGAGGGCGCCGCGAGATGATGGCGCACATGGCTGAATTTCGATACCGGCGGCGCGCTGACGGCAGGCGGGACGGGCAGTGCCCTCGCCGTGGCGGCCAAACTCGTCTTCGTCACCTAGGCCAACGGGGGCATCCTGTCTGTTAAGGCAGTGGCAGAGAACACCGCAGTCGCGACGCTAAATGTCAACGGCATTGGCGCGAGGTCCATCCGCAAGATGCTTTCTGCCGGCGAATCGTAAGCGGGCAGCTGAGGCCGTTCAGCGCTGGTAATTCCATGGCATGAGGGCGTCGATATCGCTGTTTGGCCAGCCATTGGCAA
>NZ_JAMYNE010000030.1:0-59033 GCF_040318915.1 Mesorhizobium sp. M0991 | reverse complement strand
GCCTCCACTCCAGCCAGCATCTTGAATCACAAAACAGATAAATCTGGAATCCCCTTTGATTCCGTCAAAGGGGGAACCGCTCTAACGCTTCCGCGTCAGCCGCGCGGCGAGCTGAATTCGGTATCGAGCGTTTCCGGCCGCTGGATGACGGCGAACTCGATGGCGACGCCATCTTCGAAATGACGCACCACCTGGCCGCGCATGGTGCCCAGCGTCACCTGGACGCCGATGGCCGGCTTGACGTCGATCTCGATCGCCGCGCCCGACAGCGACAGGTCGATGATGCGGCACTGGTACTGCCGTCCGTCGGCAAGCTGCAGCACGCTCGTCGGGTTGCGCGGTGCGACGCGTTCATGGCGGCGGTCTTCCGGCAGGTCGAGCTCGTGCTTGTTGGCAAGCCAGGTCAGTTGCGCGGCGAGCTTGTCCCTCTTGCGCTCCGACGCGATGACGGTCATCGCAAAGCCATCCTGCAGGGTGCGGGTGATGACGCCTTCGATGCGGCCGATGTGATCGATATAGGCAATGACCTTTTCGCCAGCCAGGCCGGCGCGCTCGGTGCGCAGCGCAACGTTGCCAGGCGACATGTCGACCACCTGGCAGGGATGTTCGGTGCGGTCTTCCAGCATGAAGCGTCCGTAAATCTTCACGCGGACGCGCTGAAAGTTACGCCTTTCAGCTTGGGACGGCGCATGGTCGACCGCCGCTGACCTCATCACTGCCATACCCCGTTCGGCATTCCGCGCATGGATGCGGGGAATTTCAGCGGAAAACTACAACAAAGCAGGTTAACAAAGGGGAAAGCCCGGCGCTGTTGCTTTAATCTTTGGGCATCATTCCTCGCGTCCGCCGTCGAAGACGACCAGGTGACGGATGCGGCGGGCCTGGCCGAGCGCCGAAATCGTCTCGGGCGGGTCGAATTCCGATGGGGCGAGCGAGGGAACCTCTATCGCCGGCCGGTTCTTCAGGAACATCGGCTCCTTGTCGGGATCGACGACACGGATCGAATCGATCAAGGCGTCGAGGACCGGGTCGGCACCCAGCCAGAAAGGCTTTTCGACGGCGCTTATCACGCCGAGGCAGCGCGGGCTCTCGACCCCGCCGTCGAGCGGCAGCGCGAGCAGCTCGAACCTGTTGGAGCGACCAGTGCGGCTGAAACCCTCATAGGTGATGAGGGCCACCGATTTCAGGTCGAAGACGCCGTCGGTCAGCTTCGAAATCAGCCGCTGGTCCTTCTCGCGCCACAGCGAAGGGAATGAAAACCCCTTGAGTTCGCGGCCATAGACCGCGCAGAGCCTGGTGCCGGCGAGCCGGAACACCGCTTCGCCGCGCGTGTCCTTTTCCAGGATGAACGTGTCGGCCAGCAGCGACTTGATATCGGCCGGTTCGACTTCCGAGCGCTTCGGGGCAGGGCGTCCGTCACGCAACCGGTTCCAATAATGGAACAGCGTGATCGATCCGGTCTGGTTCATGCTAATGCTGCTCCGCGCATTCTGTCTTCTGATGTCCCATCGGTGAACAGAAGGGCGCCCTCCGAAGACCTACATGCGTTGCGGAGCAGGATGCGTGCCAGCATCGTTAATACTTGTTCACGGGTCGGGGCGGTTAAGGTTAACAACTGGTTTACGTTGCGTGCCTGCCAGGCCTGTGGCACACCAAAACCACTCCAGAAGCAGTCGTTTTGCGACGATCGGCAGCACTTCAGTCAAGAGTTCGGGGGAGCAAGGGGGCTCGACCAGCCGTTCAAGGGAAACCTTGGACGGCTTCTTTTTTGATTCGGGGCTGCTGATTCGTCGTTTGTGATTCGGTTGGCCGTGATCTACATGCTCGCGAAGTCCAATCCAGCGACTGAGTGCAAGCCATATGAGCGACCCAGAAAGCCCACCGGAGATCGAGCAGGGCCAGGGTGAGCCTGTCGCCCGCGAACCGGAGCAGCGCCGCGAACCGGTGTTCAACCTGCCGCCCGTCGTGCTGGCGGTGATCGGCATCTGCGTCCTCGTCTTTCTGATGCAGCAGTATGTGCTTAGCCAAGACCAGCAGCTGACACTATTGTACGACGGGGCCTTCATTCCTGTTCTCTATACTGGCCAATACGGCTTCGACTGGTTCCTGTTTTCTCGGCCCTTTACGTATGCCTTCCTGCATGGCGGCTTTGCCCATCTTGCCATCAACATGGTGTGGCTTGCGGCCTTCGGCTCACCGCTGGCCAACCGCTTCGGCGCGCTGCGCTTCAGCCTGTTCTTCGCCGCGACCGGATTGGCGGCGGTGGCGCTGTTCTGGGCCATGCATCCGCTTGGCGAGGCGCCGCTGGTCGGTGCCTCCGGCGCGATTTCCGGCATGATGGGCGCGGCGGCACGCTACGGCTTCCGTATCGATCGCTCGTCGGGCAAGGCCGCCTTCGCCGGCCAGCCTTTGCCGATGGCGGCGGTGCTGCGCTCGCGCGGCGTCGTCACCTTTCTCGCCATGTGGATGGTGATCAACCTCGCGACCGGCCTCTTCGGCCTGGCGCCCGGCATTGACGGCCAGATCGCCTGGGAAGCCCATATTGGCGGCTTTCTTGCCGGCTTCTTCGGCCTGCGGTTTTTTGATCGGCGAGAGCAGGTGCCCCGGCAGGCGGACGAGCCGGAGACCTGAGACCTCCGCACTTGAAAAGCAACCGATCGCGGCGCACCATGTTCATCCCAGGGAAAAGCCGGCCAGGGCAGGAGCCGGCAAGGAAATGCAGAGGAGGACGCCATGACTGTTAAGGCAATTCTCGAGGCAAAAGGCCACGACGTGGTGACGCTCGGGCCGAACGAAAAGCTCAGCGAAGCCATCCGCATGCTTTCCGAACACAGGATCGGCGCGCTGGTCATCACCAACGGCGATCACAAGATCGTCGGCATTCTTTCCGAGCGCGATGTGGTGCGGGTTCTCGCCAAAGAGGGGGCCGCGGCGCTCGACCTCGCCATCCGCTCGGCGATGACGCCCAAGGTGAAGATCTGCAATGAGAACCACACCGTCAACGAGGTCATGGAGATCATGACCAAGGGCCGCTTCCGCCATCTGCCGGTGGAAAAGAACGGGCTGCTCGACGGCATCGTGTCGATCGGCGACGTGGTCAAGCGGCGCATCGAGGATGTCGAGCGCGAGGCCGAGGAGATCAGGGCCTACATCGCCACGGCATGAGGCGACGGCGGCCGGGTTGCCGGCCATTGAATCTTTTCAAGCCGCTATAGCAGTCCATCGCGGCAGGTGCGGGCCTGTGCCGCGTCGGCGCCTGCGGCTTTGCGCTTGTCTCTTTTGGCGGTTTGCACTAGCGAAGTTGCACATCAAAATATGCGTTCTCGCATATCCGCAATTTCAATATGCAGGCCCTTATGAGCATCATCGATACCCGCACGCCCGACGCCAAGCGCCTGGTTCCCGGCGCCACCGGCGACTGGGAGATCATCATCGGCCTCGAGGTCCATGCGCAGGTGACCTCACAGGCAAAGCTGTTTTCCGGCGCCTCGACCATTTTCGGCGCCGCGCCCAATGCCAATGTCAGCCTGGTCGACGCGGCGATGCCCGGCATGCTGCCGGTCATCAACGAAGAATGCGTCAAGCAGGCGATCCGTACCGGGCTGGGCCTGAAGGCTGAGATCAATTTCAAATCGGTCTTCGACAGGAAAAACTATTTCTATCCTGATCTGCCGCAGGGCTACCAGATCTCGCAGTTCAAGCAGCCGATCGTCGGCGAGGGCAAGGTGATCGTCTCGGTCGGCCCGGACCGGCAGGGCGAGTTCGAGGACATCGAGGTCGGCATCGAGCGCCTGCACCTTGAGCAGGATGCCGGCAAGTCGATGCACGACCAGCATGCGACGATGTCCTATGTCGATCTCAACCGCTCCGGCGTGGCGCTGATGGAGATCGTCTCCAAGCCGGATATGCGCTCCGCCGATGAAGCCAAGGCCTATGTCACCAAGCTGCGCACGATCGTGCGCTATCTCGGCACGTGCGACGGCAATATGGACGAAGGCTCGTTGCGCGCCGACGTCAACGTCTCGGTACGCCGGCTCGGCGGTGAATTCGGCACGCGCTGCGAGATCAAGAACGTCAACTCGATCCGTTTCATCGGCCAGGCCATCGACTATGAGGCGCGCCGCCAGATTGCCATCCTCGAGGACGGCGGCAGGATCGAACAGGAAACGCGGCTGTTCGACCCCAACAAGGGCGAGACGCGCTCGATGCGCTCCAAGGAAGAAGCGCACGACTATCGCTATTTCCCCGATCCCGACCTTCTGCCGCTGGAATTCGACCAGGCCTATGTCGACGCGCTGGCAAAGGACCTGCCGGAACTTCCGGACGCCAAGAAGGCGCGGCTGATCACCTCGCTCGGCCTGTCGACCTACGATGCCTCGATCCTGGTTTCTGAAAAGGCGATTGCCGATTATTTCGAGAAGGTGGCGGCCGGGCGCGACGGCAAGCTCGCCGCCAACTGGGTCATCAACGACCTCCTGGGGGCCTTGAACAAAGCCGGCAAGGATATTGAAAACGCTCCTGTTTCGCCCAACCAGCTTGGTGCCGTCATCGACCTGATCAAGGAAGGCACCATCTCCGGCAAAATCGCCAAGGATCTGTTCGAGATCGTCTGGAACGAGGGCGGCGATCCGCGTCAGCTGGTCGAAAGCCGCGGCATGAAGCAGGTCACCGATACCGGCGCCATCGAAAAGGCGGTGGACGAGGTGATCGCAGCCAACCCAGACAAGGTCGAACAGGCGCGCGCCAAGCCGACCATGGCCGGCTGGTTCGTCGGCCAGGTGATGAAGGCGACCGGCGGCAAGGCCAATCCGCAGGCGGTCAACGAGCTGGTCAAGGCCAGGCTCGGGATCGAGTAGGATGTTCGTCCGTACCGCCGGCGAGCGCGATCTTGCGGCGGTACGCGCATTGCTGATCGAGACCTGGCATGCCACCTATGACGCCATCTACGGCGCGGCGCGGGTCACCGAAATCACCGATGAATGGCATTCGATTGCCGCACTCAAAGCACGGCTGACGCGGCCGAACTCGGAGTTCCTGCTCGCCGACGACGGCAAGAGCATCGGCGGCATGGCCTTCGCCGCCGCCACCACGGATCCCGGGATCGTCATGCTGAACCAGCTTTACGTGCATCCGGCCTGGCAGAGGCAAGGCATCGGCCAGGCGCTGCTGGACGAGATCGAGGCCAGCTTTCCGGAGGCCCGGACGCTGCGCGTCGAGGTCGAGGAAGCAAATGCTCCGGCCATCGCCTTTTATCGCTCGAGAGGGTTCTTGCCCGCCGGCAACACGGCCGATTGCGGCGGCGCCTCAGGATTGCCGGCGCTGGTTTTGGAGAAGGCGATCGGCTAGCTCGTTCGCCTGGCGCTCAGTTGCGTTTCACGGGCAGGTTGGAGCAGCCGGCAGCGAGAAACTCGCACGGCAGGCTGCCGCCGCCACCCGACGTGTGCGGGGGCGTGGCGGCTTCGATTTTTTCCACCTCGTAATATTTCGAGGTGACGCCCCATTTTTTGACGCCCTGGCACGTCGAGCGCAGGCCAACCTCCGTCGCCTTTGCCGCAGTCTTGAAATACGTGGTGATCCTGCAGGATTGGCTGACCGGCAGCGCGTTCGCCGGGCTCGTGACCGGCGGCAGGAAGTTCGGGAAGGCAAGCAGCGAGATTGCCGCAATGATCCGGACGGCGGGCATGGTGTGGGGAAAGTGCAGCATCGTTTGTCTCCATCGATGGCGCCGCTCGCTCGTGGCGCAGCGGCGCGTTTGTTCCCGCAAGATCAGGCCATGAAGCCGGCGCTGCCGCATCGGCCGCGCGGGAGATGGCGGGAACCGCCGCCGTCATCCGCGAGCGGCCGCGTCAGGGCGTTTTCGGCTTGATGAGCGTCTTTATCGGAACAGCGACTTTTGGTGGCCGGACCGTACTGGCCCCACCGTCGACGGCCAGCCCGCCGCTGTTGAGATAGCGTACCGTATAGTGCAGCTCATAGCCCGGAACTCTGATCCATGTAGGCTTGTGATTGAACTGGTCCGGAGGCCTCGAATACCACTTCGGGATCTGCATGATCTTGGAACCGGCACCGAATCCCGCAGTCTTGGCCGCTACTGCGAAGGCGCTGTCTCTGGGATCGTTCGGCGGCTGATCGACATTGCCGATGACGACCAGCGAATCGTATTTTCGCGCGTCGAGCTGTACTGCGGGAAGGTTCAGCGCAGCCACGTCGCCTTCGCGCATCGTCAGCGCCTTCTGAAGGCCATCCTCATTGGCATAGACGTTGAGGTTTATGGCCTCGGATTCCGCATAGACGACATTGTTGTGGAAGTCGCGGGCTGCCAGGCGTGTGAGGCTGTCGAAGGTCACTTCTATCGTCGGCTTGGCTATGGCGTCCGTCACCACCAGGTTGCGTCGCGGCACCGTCCAGAAGATGAGATCATCGTCGGTGGCCTGCGTGCCGGCATCGGAGCCGTCTATGGCCGAGCATTTCGAATTCGGAACCGGCGTCGTCACCGGCAGGGGTGCCGAAAACGAGCTGCGTACCTGGGCGTCGATGTAATTGCCGACGTTGAAAACGTCTTCGAGGATGTTGCCACCTTCGAAGCTCGCCGGGCCGGGTTGCGAGCGGATGATGACCTGGCTGGAATCGGTCTGCCAGCCGCTGCAGAAGACGTTGACGTCTATGGGAATGCCGATGTGGCGGTCGGAGGTCACCGGGATCGAGACTTTGATGGTCAGGATGTAAGGAACTTTGACAAACCAGCTGTTCGGCTGGTTCAGCATCTGCGTCGCAAAGCGCGACGGCCGCCATTGCTTCAGCGATTCGATCGATGCGCGCGACGATCGTCCCTGGGCGGCCAGCTGTGCGTTGGTGGCGTCGACCTTGGCTTGCGCCAGGTTGCGGACGGTGTTGGTGATCAGGAACACGCCGAGTTCAGCTTTGCAGGGCCTGTTCGATTGTGTGGGGTTGCATGGGGCAAGTGCCGCACTGGGAACCGGCGGCCCCGAAGGCGGCGGCTGGGCGGCCGCGGTGGCCGCCATCAGGCAGAAGAACAGCATCGTGCAGGTTTTCAACATGGTATCCTCGCTCTGTCGTTGGAAACCACCCTCCGCCTAGACAGCAGCATTTCTTCGATGGCGGTTCATCGCCCGCACGGGGGATGAACCGCGAAACGTCGGGCGGGCCCAGCGACGTTGAGCCGCCGCCGTCCTTTCGGATCGGATGGCTACTGCTTCACGGCGCCTTCGGTTGTCGCCTTCGGCGCGACGACCTTCGGCTTGGGGGTTTTCGGGCCTGGGTCGACTACCAGTGCGGCCGTGCAGGAGCATTTGCCCGAACCGCAGTTCAGGTCGCCCTTGCACATTTTGGAATGCCGCATGTCGGTGCAGTCGGCGGTCCCGGAGCAGGAGCAACTGCCTTGCCCAATCGTTCCGGACTGACATTTGAAGCTCCATACCGGATCGGCGGCAAGGCCGGCCACGGCGAGCGATAGGACAAAAAGCATCGTCGAGATAAGCTTGCACATGAATACCTCCCGGTTCTATCGAGCGATGGAACCACGAAGCAGCAACGCCTTCATCTCCCGCGTGGGGGACGAACTCGCATACCGGTGACGATCGTCAATGCTGTCCCTTCAGCACGACGAGATAACCGCGTTCGACGCGAAGCCGGAACGCGATTTGCCCTGCAGTGCCGGGATCCTTGGAAACTTTGTCGATGACATAGCCGCTGGGATGCGAACCAAGCCATTCTTCCGGTTTGTCGGTGCTTTCGAACGGCCTTTGCAACCGGGCCAGGAAGCCGACTTCGCCTTGATAGTCGAAAGCCACGGCCCAGTCCGCATCCTTTCGCTCGTCGATGAAGTTGGCGAGCGGCGTCAGGTCATAGCGTTTGAACGCGGTTGCCGATGCCACCGCGTGGCCGATGCCGAAAATGACAAGCATGACGACGGCCGAGCTCTTCAGCCTGGCGAGCGGGATCTCCGCCATGAAATAGCCGAACAGGATGACCACGAACGGCAACATCGGCACGACATAGTGGGGCTGCTTGCCAGATATCGCGCTGAACACCAAGAACACGGCAACGAACGAGAACGACAGCAGGCGCAAGGCGCGCAGATCCGGCGACTTCGCGTCGATCAGGCTGCGTATCCGCGTGCGCAGCTTCAACCGCCAGACCTCGGGTATGAAGATCCACGGTATGAACATGACCGGCAGCAGCAGCAGATAGAAATAGAACGGCCGGCCGTGCGAATTGCGCAAATTGCCGGTGACGCGCCCCGCCGACTGGTTCCAGACGAGATCATAGACGAAATTGCCTTTTGTCAGGATCGTCGCCGGCACCAGCCAGATCGCAACCGGAATCAGCGCGGCGAGCAATGCCAGGCCCACTCCAGCGAGGAAGTTCGGTGTCGCCAGTCCCGCCCGCCGGTCGCGCCAGAACGGGTAGAACAGGATGGGCGCGCCGATATGGATCAGCACCACCGGGCCTTTCGTCAGCACGCCCATGCCGATGAACAGCCCGGCCAGAACGGCCTGCCAGCGGTTGCCGCTCCGGGCAAAGGCAATCAGCGACAACAGCGCGGCGAGCACAAAGACCGTCAGCAACAGGTCGAACAGGATCAGCGTCGAATAGATGACGAACACGCTGCTTCCGGCGACCAGCCAGGGGATGCGCCGCGCGATGTCGTCGCGGCCCGGAAACAGGGTCTTTGCCAACGCCGTGGTCAGCCAGATGACGAGCGAGGAGGCGGCGAAGATGACCAACATCGCCGCCGGCCGGCTGGCGCCGAAAACGGTCCAGACAAGGTCGATAAGCCAAAACAGCAGTGGCGGCTTCTGCAGATAGGGCGCGAAATTCATCGTCGGGACGAAGATCTGTCCGCTCAGATACATTTCCCAGGTGACGCTGAGATATCGCGTTTCGTCGACGGGCAGCAGTGGCCGGAAAGCGACCGCGATTACGATCAGCCCAAGCAAAAAGAGGTAGGGGAGCAGCCGCTCGGTAGATGTCGGTGTCAAAGGTCGAGATCCGCGCCAGAAACCATTTTCTTTCCAGCCGAGCATAGTGCCGCGTTTCTGGACCGCGAACGACCGCACCATGATTTTGGCCGAATTGCAACGTTGCCGGTTTCGTTTCGCAGATTTTGCGGACGATGGTCTTAAAGGCTTGGAAAACTGACCGGCCGAGCCTTTTGGACCGCCGCCGGTCCGGGGAATCTGCGCAAATTAACTGGAGCGCAACGGCGGCGACAATTCCCGCATCAAGAGTTCGAGCTCGCGCTGATCGCCGGTACCGGTCTTGTCGAAGATCGTCGCCAGCTGCGACTTGACGGTGCCGTCCGAGACGCCGCCGGCCGCGGCGATTTCCTTTCGGGTCAGGCCGGCGGCAACGTGATCGGCAACGCGCCTTTCTGCCGCGGTCAGTCCGAACAGCGCCGCAATGGCGTCCAGCGCCGGGATTGGTGCCGAACCGGCCGCAGCGATGAAGATTGCTGCGGCGGCGCGCTGCGAGATGCGCGCCGAGATTTCACGCCGCGCCAGCGGCATCACATGGGCCACCGCCGGAACGGCCGTCTTGGCCAGGGGAATGTTGATGCCGCAAGGTCCGAGCGCGAATTCGTCGCGCGTGCCGAGCTGGACGGCGCGGCCGATCGCGGCATTGGCGTTGGCATAGGTGAAGGAAAGCTGGCCGCGCACGCAAGCAACCGAAATGTTTTCGGCGAGCAGCGCTTCGGCTGACGGGTTGGCGAAGATGATGGTCATGTCTTCGGCGACGATCAGCACCGGATGGTCGAGGCTTTCGATGATGGAGCGGAAGATTTCGGCCTTCCGCCGCTCGGCCTCGAACAGGTCGCCGATGGTCACCGCGCGCCGCACATGCGGCGCCAGCAGGCAGACAAGCTCGAGATCCTCGCGGGAAATCTGGCGCCTGTCCTTGTCGGTCACCACCATTAGCGTGCCGATCCGGGTCGGCCGCTTCATCAACGCCACCCAGAAGAAATCGTCCAGGCGGTTGGGTTGCACCCATTCGCGCACGATGCGGCTTTCGAGCCATCTCTGTCGCGTATCCGGGCCTTGCAGGGCGTAGATCGAATCGACGGTGAACGGCACGTCGATCTCCATCTTGGGAACCGCCGCATAGAACGGCACTTGCGAGCCGTAGTCATGCTTCAACGGCTCAAGAACTGCGGGATCGCCGCAGGACACCGAAAACCGCGCGGAACTGCTGATCGTGTCGATGACGGCGAGCATGGCAAGCTGGCCTTCCGCCAGGCTGCAGATGGCCTCGAGTGTCGCCTGCCAGCGGTCGACGTCGGCAATCGAATCGTAGATCGCCTCAACGACCTGCGGCAATGCGCGACCGGCCGTGCCCGCCAGCGATGACATGAGCCCCTCTCATTTGCCGTCCTTGAGGCAACGAAGCATCAACTCCTAGAATAACGCTGCGTAAGGTCGCCAACAACCCATTTCATCTGCTTCGGGCGGACGCGAAAATCGCATGAACGTTTCGCTTTCCCGCCAGCCATTTGCTCGCCGGTTGCGGCAAGACCCTTGCCTTCGCAATGCCGTGACGCCATAAGCAGGAACAGGCGCCGCCGCAGCCGCCGCGAGGACTTGCTACAAGGACTTGCCACGAGGATTTGGATGAAAACTTTCCTTCTGCAGTTTTTCACCTGGTGGAACAGCCAGACATTGGGAACGCGCTTCCACACCTGGCGGCATGGCAAGAAGGTCGGGCAGGACGAGGTCGGCAACGTCTACTATGAGGGCGGCGTCGATTCGGAAGGCCGCACGCGCCGCTGGGTCATCTACCGCGACTATTCGGAAGCCTCGGCGATTCCGCCCGGCTGGCATGGCTGGATCCATCACCGTGTCGACGTTGCGCCGCCAAGCGAAGACTACAAGCCACGCGACTGGCAAAAGCCGCATGTGCCGAACCTCACCGGCAGCCCCGCAGCCTATCGGCCGAAAGGCTCGGTGCTGACCAACCAGCATCGTCCGCAGGTGACGGGCGACTACGACGCCTGGACGCCTGGTTCGTGATCGATCGCCGCGACACGCGCGCGGTCTCCACGGGCGCGGTCCCCACGGGGCGGTCCTTTGTCGCCACAATTGCTGTTTAGCTGTTTGCTGATCCGACAGCAGCAACTAGCCTTGGCGTTAAGAGAATCACCCGGGCGCAAACCACCGGACCTTGCATGAGCATGTTCAGCCGAATTTTGACGGGCGGATTAACCGCGGTCGTTCTCGCTTCTATGGTGGCGCTTGCTGCTGCGCAGGAATTGGCGCCGCCTGCACCGGACGCGTCCGTGGCGCCTGCAGCACCCGCAGTATCCGAGCGCATCACCAATCCCGTCGCTGAATTCGCCGGCATCGACAAGATCACCGGCCGTATCATCACCTTCGATGTCTATATCGACGAGACGGTGCAGTTCGGCGCTTTGCAGGTGACGCCGCGCATCTGCTATTCGCGGCCGGAGAACGAAGAGCCGAAGACGGATTCGTTCGTCGAGGTCGACGAGATCACGCTCGACCGGAAAATACGCCGTATCTTCACCGGCTGGATGTTCGCCGAAAGCCCCGGGATCAACGCCGTCGAGCATGCCGTCTATGATATCTGGCTGAAGGGCTGCAAGCAGAAGTCCGACGTGCCGGCACCCACTGCCCCCAAAACCAACTAGAATCTGTCAGCGCGGCGGCGGATACCGCGCCTTGCGGAACCGCCGTGTTGCCCGAGCGTTGGTGCCTCTCTACGGTGGAGGTTGCCATGATGATGGCCAACAAGAACGAACTTCTCGATATCGAAAGGGGATTCTGGAGCGGCGGTGCCGACTATTTCAAGGCCAACGCCGATACCGAATGCCTGGTGGCCTTCCCGCAGATGGCGCGGGTGATGAGCAATACCGATCTGGCCGCAACTGCGACGGACCCGAACCGCTGGCGCGATCTCGACATCGACCTCAAAGGCATCATCGAGCCTGGCAGCGACATCGTCATGCTGACCTACGAGGCGCGTGCGACGCGGCAAGATGGCGAAGCCTATGCGGCGCTGGTCAGCACCGGCTATGTCCACCGCGTCAATGGCTGGAAAATGATGTTCCACGCACAGACGCCGCTGGTGACGGCATCAAAAGGCTGACCGGCCGCTGGAGCAATTCCAGGAAAAGTGTGAACGGTTTCCGTCCGGAATTGCGTTTCTGTGAAACGATGAACCATTCCAGGTTATGGAAAAAACACGGCCTCGCCCTTCAGCGCCCCGGCCAGCATCTTCTCGTACTTGCCGCGCGGCACGTCGATTGCGCCGAAGCGTTTGAGATGCTCGGTGGTGAACTGCGTATCGAGCAGCGCAAAGCCGCGCGCCTTCAGGCGTTCGACGAGGTGAACCAGGCAGGCCTTTGACGCGTCGGTCTCCCTGGCGAACATGCTCTCGCCGAAGAACACGCGGCCGAGCGATACGCCGTAGAGGCCGCCGACCATCCGGTCGTCGTGCCAGGCCTCGACCGAATGGCAATGGCCCATCCGATGCAGCTCGATATAGGCTTCGCGGATCGGTGCGTTGATCCAGGTCGACCGCCGTTCCTCGCGCCTTTCGGCGCAGGCCTCGATCGTCGCCTCGAAGTCGAAATCGATGCGGAACTCGAACAGGTTCTTGCGGATCGTCTTTCTCAGGCTTTTCGGTATGTGGAACCCGTCGAGCGGAATGATGCCGCGCGTCTCCGGCCGCACCCAGAACACTTCGGGGTCATTGGCGCTTTCGGCCATCGGGAAGACGCCGGAGGCATAGGCTTTGAGCAAAAGGTCGGTCGGGATGCGATAACCGGGTGCGTAGGGACGGGTCATCGCTTCGCCCTGTATCACTCGCCTTCGGCCAGGTATTTTTCCAGCCAGTGGATGTCGTAGTCGCCATTGGCGATGTCGGCGTTGCCGACGAGGTCGCGAAACAGCGGCAGCGTCGTCTTGATGCCGTCGACGACGAACTCGTCGAGCGCGCGCCGCAGTCGCATCATGCATTCGACGCGGTTGCGGCCATGCACGATCAGCTTGCCGATCAGGCTGTCGTAGTAGGGCGGGATCTTGTAGCCGGAATAGACGCCGGAATCGACGCGGATGCCGAGGCCGCCCGGCGTGTGGAAATGGGTAATGGTGCCCGGCGACGGGGTGAAGGTGCGCGGATCCTCTGCATTGATGCGGCATTCGATGGCATGGCCATGGAAGCGGATATCTTCCTGGCGCACCGAAAGCCCGCCGCCCGAGGCGACGCGGATCTGCTCGTGCACGAGGTCGATGCCGGTAATCGCCTCGGTCACCGGATGTTCGACCTGCAGGCGCGTGTTCATTTCGATGAAATAGAACTCGCCGTCCTCATAGAGGAATTCGATGGTGCCGGCGCCGGAATAGCCGAGATGGGCGATCGCCCTGGCGCAGACGCCGCCAATATGCGCGCGCTCCTCCGCATTGAGCGCCGGCGAGGGCGCTTCTTCCCAGACCTTCTGGTGACGGCGCTGCAGCGAGCAGTCGCGCTCGCCGAAATGCACGCCGCGCCCGGCGCCGTCGCCGAACACCTGCACTTCGATATGGCGCGGCTTCTGCAGATATTTCTCGATATAGACGGCGTCGTCGCCGAAGGCCGCACCCGCCTCCGAGCGTGCCGTCTGCAGCGCCACCTCGAGGTCGGCCTCGCTACGCGCCACTTTCATGCCGCGCCCGCCGCCGCCGGCCGACGCCTTGATGATCACGGGGTAGCCGATCGCGGCGGCAATGCGCTTGGCTTCCTTGTCCTCGGTGACCGCGCCGTCGGAGCCGGGCACCACGGGAATGCCGAGGCGTTTTGCGGTGCGCTTGGCCTCGATCTTGTCACCCATGATGCGGATATGGTCGCCCGTCGGGCCGATGAAGGTGATGTTGTGCGCGGCGAGGATGTCGGCGAACTTGGCGTTCTCCGACAGAAAACCGTAGCCGGGATGCACCGCGTCGGCGCCGGTGATCTCGCAGGCGGCGACGATCTGGTGGATGTTGAGATAGCTGTCGCGCGACGGCGGCGGGCCGATGCAGACGCTCTCGTCGGCGAGACGCACATGCATGGCGTCGGCGTCGGCGGTCGAATGCACCACCACCGTCTGGATGCCCAGCTCCTTACAGGCGCGCAGCACCCTGAGGGCGATTTCGCCGCGATTGGCGATGAGGATTTTCTGGAACATCTTTCGCCTGTTCCCGGCTCTACTCGATCACGACGAGCGGCATGCCATATTCGACCGGCTGCGCATCTTCAAACAGGATCGCCGTCACCGTGCCGGCGCGCGGCGAGGGGATCTGGTTCATCGTCTTCATTGCTTCGATGATCAGCAGCGTCTGGCCTTCCTTGACCTTCTGGCCGATTTCGATGAACGGCCTGGCGTCGGGCGACGGTGCCAGATAGGCGGTGCCGACCATTGGCGAGGCGACGGCGTTCTTCGACACATCGGGCGTCGCCGGGGCGGCCGCTGCCGCGGGCTGCGCGGCTGCCGGCGCATAGGCCGGCTGGGCTGCGGCGACCGCATGGACGGCCGGCGCCTGCCGCGAGACGCGCACCTTCAGATCGCCCAGCTCGACCTCGATCTCGGTCAGGTTGGTGTCGTTCAGTATGCCCGCCAGATCGCGGATCAGCTGCTGGTCAACACCGTTCTTCTTTATCGACATTTTCGAGCCTTCTGTTTGTTGGCCGGTCATAGGCGTGCAGCCAGCGCCTGCAGCGCCAGCGTGTAGCCGAGCGGCCCGAACCCGCAGATCATGCCGACGGCGACCGGCGCGACCATGGAAACGTGGCGGAATGGTTCCCGCGCGTGGATGTTGGAAAGATGCACCTCAGCGACCGGCAGCGGCGCGACAGCGCGGATGGCATCGTGAATGGCGATCGACGTATGGCCGTAGGCGCCCGGATTGATGACGATTGCGGCGGCCTTGTCGGCGGCCTCCTGGATCCAGTCGACGAGGTCGCCCTCATGGTTCGACTGGCGGAAATCGATCTCCAGCCCAAGTGCGGCACCCGCCTGCTTGCAGTCGTCGGCGATCGCGGCAAGCGTCTTGCCGCCATAGATGCCCGGCTCGCGCTTGCCGAGCGCGTTGAGATTGGGGCCGTTCAGGACGAAAACCGTTTTCAAAAAATGCCGACCTTTCCCGGCGCGGCTAAGCCGGCGCGCCGGACCCTCTATAATGGGCATAGACGCTGGCGAAAAGAGCGCAAGTGCGTTCTTTCGCCGTCCACAACAGCCGGAAAACGGCCCGTGCCGGAAACCCGCAGCCTAATCGAAACCCGAACGCTAATCAGAGCGCGGCCTTCGCCGCCTCGATCTTTTCGGCCAGCACTTCCTGGCCAAGCGCGCCGAACACCACCTCGTTGCCGACGACATAGGACGGCGTTCCGGTGATGGCGAGCTTGGTGGCGAGGTCATAGGTCTTGGAGAAGGCCTCGGTGATGCTCGGGTCTTTCATCTTTTCGCGCAGCGCCGCCTCGTCGGCGCCGAGCGACAGCGCCACCTTGATTGCCGCCGCCTCGGTGGCGCGCCCCTGGCCGCCGAGCAGCGCATTGTGGAATTCGCCGTATTTCTCCGGCTTCATCAAATGGAAGGCCATCGAGACGACGCTCGCCTTCTGCGAATCCGGGCCGAGGATCGGGAACTCCTTGAGCATGAAACGCAGGTCCGGATCGGCCTTGGTCAGCGCGCGCATGTCGTCGATGGCGCGTTTGCAGTAGCCGCAATTGTAATCGTAGAACTCGACGATGGTGACCTTGCCGTTCGGATTGCCGACAACGCCGTCGAATGAGGAATTGAAGATCTGGTCCTTGGCGTCTTTGATGACGCCGAGACTGGCGACGCGCTGTTCTTCCTTCTGCTTGGCCTCGAGTGCCTGCTGGGCCTCCAGAAGCACTTCCGGGTTCTTCAGCAGATAGTCGCGGACGATGCCTTCGACTTCGGCACGGTCGAGCTTGGTACCCGAGGACGCCGTCTGGGCAAGCTGTGCCGTGCCGGCCTTCGCCGTCTGCGGATTTCCGGCGACGAAGCCGAAAGCCAGCATGGCGAGAGCCGCTGCCACTCCGGTAGTGCCCAGCAGAATTGCCTTGGTCATGATCCTCGATCCTCTTGCCTGTGTTCGGGTCCGCTCGGTTTGGCTGCGTCGCAGCGTGCGTCCGAAAAGGTTCACTTCTTCTTACCTGATGGTGCGTAGTTTATAATGTCCTGCGCGCGAAGCCAGCCCGGCTCGCCCCGCTTCATGCTCTGCTGCGCCCGCATGGCGAAGATTTTCGCATTCTTGTAGTCGCCGGAATAGAAATGCCCTTCGGCGGTTGCAAGCTCGGCGGCCGGGATGTTGCCGAGTTCCCCGTAGGCCTGTGCCAGATAACGGTATCCGGCGGCGTTTTCGCGGTCCCGCCCGAGGCCGGTGTTGATCTGCGCCACCGCCTTCTTCAGCGAATCCGCCGTGCCGATGGCCATCAGCGCCTGGCCGTAAGAGACCGGCAGCAGCCCGGATCGCGCCGGATCGAGACTGACCGACTTGGCATAGGCGTCCGCCGCATCCTTCGGCCGGTTCGCCTTCATCAGGATGTCGCCGCGTAATTCCTGGAAATAGGGATTTTTCGGCTGTTCCTTGATCAGCGCGTTGGTTTTGGTGAGCGCCGAGGCCAGATTGCCGAAAAGATAGGTCATCTGCGCGTCGCCATAGCGTGAGGCGAGGCTGCCGGGGTTCTTGCGCATCAATCGCGACGCCGCGGCCTGGCCTTGCATATAGGCGGCGATCTTGATGCGCATCATATCGTGGCGCTGCTGCAGTGCAGGGGGGTCGACCTTGTCGACGTAAGGGCTCTGCTTCACCAACACTTCGAGATTGGCGATACGCTCCTGCGGCATCGGATGGCTGATCCTGTAGGGATCGACTTGGGCGCCCGAGAGCGACAATGCGTTCTGGAAACGGCTGAACGTCTTCAGCATGCCCATGCCGGACTGGCCGGTAGCATTGAGATAAGCGATTGCCGAGCGGTCGGCGGTCATCTCTTCGGTGCGCTGATAGGCGAGGATACTGCGTTGCGCCATCTCGCCGCCGCCGGCCATCACGCCCATGCCGGCGCCGGCGAGGCCGCGGCTGTTGCTGGTGGCGCCGGCCACCATGGCGCCGGCGCCCAACAGCGTCGCCAGGATCGCCATCGTCTTGGCGCGCTCGAGCTGTTCGCGCAATTTCTGCTGGTGCCCGCCGGCGATATGGCCGGCCTCGTGGGCGATGACGCCGATGATCTCGTTGGGCGTTTCGGCCGTCATCAGCGCGCCGGTATTGATGAACATGCGGCGGCCGGCAACAAAGGCGTTGAAGCTCTGGTCATTGACCAGCACGATGTTGATGGCGTCGCCCGACAAGCCCGCCGCCTTGAAGATCGGCCGCGCGTAATCGCGTACCAGCGCCTCGATCTCGGCATCGCGCACCACCGGCACATTCTGCGCAAACGCATTGACCGAGCCGGCCATGGCGACCACCGCGGCAAGCGAAAGCGTCGCGAAGGCGCGCGCTGTCCTGGCGATCGTCGATTTGGGTCGGCTCAACATGGCAGGTCCACTGGTAGACGAGTGGGCGAAGGATGAAAAGTCGGCAGCTTAAACTTACCGAACTTGTGATCCCCACACCAATCGGGCATTTGTGCGGCGCAGCCAGCATGGCGGCACGTGCGGACAAGTGTGGTGGATTGAAAAATGGTTGTTTCGCTTTCGCGCCGCGGCGCGGTCGAACCGTTCCATGCCATGGACATCCTGGCCGAGGCGAATCGGCTGAAGGCCAAGGGCCTGCCGGTCGTTTCCATGGCCGTCGGCCAGCCTTCCGATCCGGCGCCGGCCGGCGTTCGCGAAGCGGCGACGATCGCCTTGAAAGCAGGCCGCATCGGCTATACCGACGCGCTGGGCCTCACCGGCCTCCGCAAGGCGATCGCGGCCCATTATGGCGAGCATTACGGGCTTGACGTTTCGCCCGAGCGGATAGCCGTCACCACCGGATCGTCGGCTGCCTTCAACCTCGCTTTCCTGGCAATGTTCGATCCAGGCGACCGCGTCGCCATCGCGGCGCCCGGCTATCCTGCCTATCGCAACATCATGGCCGCGCTCGGCATCGACATCGCCGAGATCGAGTTGGACGGCGCCGCCTATCTCCATGCCGAGCACCTGCAAGCCGCGCATCGCGAAAAACCGCTGAAGGGCGTGCTGTTCGCCAGCCCGGCCAACCCGACCGGCGCGGTCATTCCCGCCGGCGATCTCGAGGCGCTGGTCAAGACGGCGCAAGAGCTCGGCATCGCCGTCATCTCGGACGAAATCTACCACCGGCTGGCCTATGCGGCGCCCGACACGACCGCGCTTTCTTTCGGCGCGGATGTGACGGTGATCAATTCCTTCTCGAAATATTATTGCATGACCGGCTGGCGCATCGGCTGGATGGTGCTGCCGCAGGAATTGGTGCGGCCGGTCGAGCGCATCGCCCAGAGCCTCTACATCTCGCCGCCCGAGCTGTCCCAGATTGCCGCGATCGAGGCATTCAAGGCGACGCCAGAACTGGAAGCGGTGAAGGCGCGCTATGCCTGGAACCGCGAGATCCTGATGCAACGCCTGCCGGAGCTCGGCTTTGCTTTGGCCGCGCCCATGGACGGCGCCTTCTACGCTTTCTGCGACGTCACCAGGCATACCAATGACAGCATGGCGTTTGCGCGCAGGATGTTGGCCGAGGCGCATGTGGCGGCGACGCCGGGCCGCGATTTCGATCCGCTGCAAGGCCATCGCACGATGCGCTTTTCCTATGCCGGCAGCCACGACGATATGGTCGAGGCGATGGCGCGCATCGAACGCTGGCTGAAGTAGCGGGGGCGACCATGCCGGAGTTTGATCAGGCGCCCCAACTCGAACATGCGTTGCGCGAGGTCGCCGCCGAAATGGCGGAGCGTACCGATCGCGGCGACGTCGCCAGCTATATTCCCCAGCTCGGCAAGATCGACCCGAAAAAATTCGGCATTTCCGCGGTGACCAATGACGGCCGCGTGCTGACCGCGGGCGATGCCGACGAGGCGTTTTCGATCCAGAGTATCTCAAAGGTGTTCACGCTGACGCTGGCGCTTGGCAATGTCGGCGATGCGCTATGGCAGCGGGTTGGGCGCGAGCCGTCGGGCAATCCGTTCAACTCGATCGTCCAGCTCGAGCACGAGAACGGCATTCCGCGCAATCCGTTCATCAATGCCGGCGCCATCGTCGTCTCCGACATCCTGCTCGCCGGCCATCAGCCGCGCGAGGCGATCGGCGAGATCCTGCGCTTCGTCCAGTTCCTGGCCGATGACGACACGATCATCATCGACCGCGAGGTCGCGGCGTCCGAACGCGCCACCGGCTTTCGCAATTTCGCGCTTGCCAATTACATGAAATCGTTCGGCAATCTCCACCATGCGCCGGAACTGGCGCTGGGCGTTTACTTCCACCATTGCGCTATCGCCATGAGCTGCCGGCAACTGGCCCTGGCCGGCCGCTTCCTCGCCAATGGCGGCAACAACCCGGCGACCGGGCATTCCGTCGTCTCGGCCGAGCGCGCCCGCCGCATCGGCGCGATGATGCTGACCTGCGGCCACTATGACGGCTCCGGCGACTTCGCTTTCCGCGTCGGCATTCCCGGCAAGAGCGGCGTTGGCGGCGGCATATTGGGGATCGTGCCGGGCATCGCCTCGCTTGCCGTCTGGTCGCCTGGCCTCAATGCCAACGGCAATTCCAGGCTGGGCTCGATCGCGCTGGAAAAACTGGCGAAGATAATGAACTGGTCGATCTTCGCACCATAGTGTTGTCGCCTGGAATTGGGGCAAAAAAATCCCGCGCAGCCGATCGGCCACGCGGGACTTTTTTAATCAGAAAGTCTGGCTAATGCACGGAAAGGCTTAGAAAAAGCCCTTCCGCTGCCACCAGCCGGCACGCTTCGGCTTGTCCTCGGCCTTTGCTTCCTCGGTCTTTGCCTCGTCGGGGACGATCGAGGAGACGACCGGCACGACCGGAGCATCCACCGGTACGGGCTTGCGCCGCGACGGCCGGACCTTCGGCGTTTCCTCGGCAGCCGCCACTTCGGTCTCCTGCGACACCGGCGCGGGGGTCTCGCCGGAAGCCACGGAGGCGGCCTCGGCAGCCGATGTCTCGGCGCCCGCAATCTCGGCAACTGCTTCCGCCGCAACCTTCTTCGGCTTGGCGGCGCGGCGCGGCTTCTTCGGCTTTTCGGCGCTCGGCATGTCGTCGTTCGCCGGAGCAAGCACCGCAAGCTCTTCGGCCGGCGGCGCACCTTCCGGCTCGCCGGTCACGGGCTCTGCTTCCGACACGGCATCTTCCGTCATGGCGGCTGGCTCGCCGGCGCCGGCTTCGACGCCGTCCTCGCCGTCTTCACGGCGATTGCGTTTGCCGCCGCGCTTGCCGCGCCGGCGCTTCTTGCCGTGACCGTCGTCCGCCGCTTCCGCCGTTTCGGCAACACCGGCCGGCGCTTCACGGTCCGCTTCGGCGGCTTGGTCGCCCGCGGCTACGAAGGCGTCGTCTGCCGGCGCCGAAACGGAAGCACCTTCCACAGCAGCGCCATGCTCGCGGTCCCCATGTTCGCGGTCCCCGTGCTCGCGTTCCCCGTGTTCACGATCCTTGCCGCCGCGCCGTCTGCGGCGCTTGCGGCGCTTGCGATCGCGGCCTTCGCCGTCCTCGCCGGACCTTGGCTGCTGCGGCTGCTGGACAGGACGTGGCTGCTCGGCCTGCACCGGTGCCTCGTCTTCCTGCTCGATGACGATCTCGTCCTCGGGTTCTTCCGGCTCGACATAGGCCGGGAACGTGCGCGCCTCGACAAAGCCTTCAGGCTTTTCGGCCAACGCACCGCGGAAGATGGCATAGTGTTGTGCACCGACCGCGTCATCGGCTTCGATGGTGATGGTCACGCCGAAGCGGTGCTCGAATTCCACCAGCGTGCCGCGCTTGTGATTGAGCACATAGAGCGCGGTCGCTGCCGGCGTCCGCACCGTGATGTGGCTGCGCGAATCCTTGAGCAGGAATTCCTCGATTGCCCGCACCACCATCAGCGCAACCGACGAATCGGAGCGCACATGGCCGGTGCCGCCGCAATGCGGGCAAGGCTTCATCGTCGATTCCAGCACGCTGGCACGGATGCGCTGGCGCGACATCTCCATCAGGCCGAAATGCGAGATGCGGCCGACCTGAATGCGGGCGCGGTCGTTCTTGAGGTGATCCTTCAGCCGCTTCTCGACGGAGCGGTTGTTGCGGTTCTCCTCCATGTCGATGAAGTCGATGACGATGAGGCCGGCGAGATCGCGCAGCCTTAATTGCCGGGCGACTTCCTCGGCGGCTTCCAGATTGGTGTGAAGTGCGGTGTCCTCGATCGAGTGCTCCTTGGTGGAACGGCCCGAATTGACGTCGATGGCGACCAGCGCTTCCGTCTGGTTGATGATGATGTAGCCGCCGCTCTTCAGCGTCACCTGCGGCTGCAGCATGCGGTCGAGCTGCGCTTCGATGCCGTTGCGCACAAAGATCGGCGTCGTGTCGCGGAACGGCTGAACCACCTTGGCGTGGCTCGGCATCAGCATGCGCATGAAGTCCTTGGCCTCGCGGTAGCCTTCTTCGCCGGAAACCAGGATCTCGTCGATATCCTTGTTGTAAAGGTCGCGCACCGAGCGCTTGATCAGGCTGCCTTCCTCGTAAACCAGGGCAGGGGCCGTGGATTGCAGCGTCAGATTGCGGACGTTTTCCCAAAGCCGCATCAAATATTCGTAATCGCGCTTGATCTCTGCCTTGGTGCGGCTTTCGCCGGCCGTACGCAGGATGACACCCATGCCCTGCGGCACTTCGAGATCGGCGACCACTTCCTTCAGCCGCTTGCGGTCCTGCGCATTGGTGATCTTGCGCGAAATACCGCCGCCGCGTGCCGTATTCGGCATCAGCACCGAATAGCGGCCGGCCAGCGACAGATAAGTGGTCAGCGCTGCACCCTTGTTGCCGCGCTCTTCCTTGACGACCTGCACCAGCAGGATCTGCCGGCGCTTGATCACTTCCTGGATCTTGTACTGGCGGCGCACCGGCTTGCGCCGGTTGCGCACTTCTTCCAGCGCGTCTTCGGCGCCGACCGATTCGACCTCGTGATCGTCCGGATGCGAGGATTGCACCTCTTCCAGCATGCCGCGATCATTGTCTTCGGAGGTTGCTTCGCCGCTTGTCTCGGCCCCGCTTGTCTCGGCCCCGCTTGTCTCGACTTGCGGGACGGCTTCCGAGATTACGTCGGCATCGACGCTGGCAGCGATGGAACTGGATCCGCCTTCGGATGGCTCGGTCTCGCCGCGATCGGCGACCTCATCGCTCTGTCCGGCGGCATCCTCGCTCTGTCCGGCAATGTCGGACATGGTGTCGTCGGCAGCGGCATCCAGGTTTTCTGCGACGGCATCTTCGCCGTTCTCGCCATTCTCACCGTCGGCCGCGCCTGCCTCGCGCCTGTGCTCGCCGCGGTCGCGGCTCTTGCCGCCACGCCGGCGTCCGCGCTTGCCACGGTCGCGGCTCTGGCGGTCCTCGCCTTCGGCGGCTTCCTCGTCCTCTTCGTCCTGGGCCTCCTGTGCTTCCGCACGCAGCAGCGCCTGACGGTCGGCGACCGGAATCTGGTAGTAGTCGGGGTGTATTTCACTGAAGGCGAGGAAACCGTGACGGTTGCCGCCATATTCGACGAAGGCTGCCTGAAGGGAAGGTTCGACGCGCGTTACGCGGGCGAGATAGATATTTCCTTTGAGCTGCTTCTTGTCCTGGGATTCAAAGTCGAATTCTTCAATACGGTTACCGCGAACGACGACAACGCGTGTTTCCTCCGGGTGGGAGGCGTCTATCAGCATTTTGTTGGGCATTATTTCGTTTCCTCCCGGCAGCCGTCGGCCGCGGCTTGCGGGGCAATGCCCGCTGCCGTGGACCCGGGACATGGGTGCCGGACAATTGAACGTCCGCCGGCCGCTGCCTGAGCGCCATGGCGGTGCCGCCCGCAGCCGTAGTGGCGCGGTTTGTTGCGGACCTTTCCATGATTGCGCTTGAAGCCATCGTCACCAGCAGAACCTTTTGAACCAAAGCCCGGGAAAAACCGGACCAGCTTGTTTGCTCATACAGAGCCGGCACGGGACAATCCCGGCCGTTTTGCTCACGCAGGCGATTCCCCCGCCACGGGAGCACGCCTGCGAAAATCGTCGCGATCACCGATGCCTTCTTCGCCTGAAGCGAAAGGAGCCGTCTTGCGTCTGACCTGTAGCAGTAAGCTGCGGAGGAGGACGGTTCCAGGATTGCAGTGATCCACCATCGCTTTTATGATTTGGCGGGTTGGAAGGCAACCCCGATTCCCGATGCCGGCAAAAAGCCGTTCCGCAGCGGAAGCACAGGTCCCAAGCCTTCCATGAAGGCTTGGTTAACCTTCTCTGGATACCAATCGTTAATCGAGTTCGCGGCCTGCCAGAACTTTGACAAGCAATAAGGCGCTTCGACAAGCGATCGCATGACGCCAAAAAGGGAGCGACTGGTAGAAAGATGGGACTGGCAGGCTTCGCAGACAAGGGCCGTCATAATGGAGGCCGGTTCTTCCGCACCGCCTGCCTGCTGCCGCTGATCCTGGCTTGCCTGCTCCTTTCGCCGCTTTCGCGTGCTGCCGACGCACCGCTCGGTGCCACAAGCTACAAGATGGCCGGCGATGCCACCAAGATGCGTATCGTCATCAATTTCGACCGCGAGCCCGACATCAAATGGTTCCTGCTGCGCGGCCCAAATCGTCTGGTCGTCGATCTGCCGGCCACGAGATTCGCCCTCAATGCCAAGGATGTGAAGCCGCGCGGGCTTGTCCGCGCCGTGCGTTACGGTGGACTCGGCGAGGGGAAATCGCGGCTGATTCTCACCGGCAAGGGACCGTTCGCCGTCAACAATCTCGACGTGCTCAAGAACGATGACGGCAACGGCTACCGCATCGCCATCGACATGTCGGCGGCGTCGCAGCGGGAATTCGATGCGGCGCTCGCCAATCAGGCGCTGACCACCGGTTCGACGGTCTCCGCCGACAAGGCCGGCAGGGTCGGTACCGGGCCGGTCTCTAATCCGGGCCATCGATTCACCGTCGTCATCGATCCCGGCCATGGCGGCATCGACGGCGGTGCCGGGGGCCTGAACGGTACGGTCGAAAAGAACGTGACGCTCGCCTTTGCCATGGAACTGCGCGACAAGCTCGCCGCCAGCGGCAAATACGACGTGTTCCTGACGCGTGAGACCGACGTGTTCCTGCGGCTCGACGACCGCGTCCGCATTGCCCGCCAGCATGAGGCCGACCTGCTCATCTCGATCCATGCCGACACGATCAGCCTCAAGGGCATTCGCGGCGCAACCGTCTACACCGTGTCCGACAAGGCTTCCGATCCCGAGGCGCAGGCGCTTGCCGACCGTGAAAATCTTTCCGACCAGTTCGCCGGCATGGAGATCAAGGACGACAGCAAGGAAGTGACCGATATCCTGATCGACCTGATCCGCCGCGAGACGCATAATTTTTCGATGAGCTTTGCCCATACACTCGTCGGCCAGCTTTCCACCAGCGTCGGTCTGATAAACAACCCGCAGCGCTCTGCCGGCTTCAAGGTGCTGAAGGCGCCGGACGTTCCATCCGTGCTGGTCGAACTCGGCTATCTGTCGAACGCCAAGGACGAAGCGCAGTTGCTCAGCGCCGATTGGCGCAACAAGGCGACCCAGAGCATAACCAACGCCGTTGCACTGTTTGCTTCGGCCAAGAGCGGAACGGGGGCCGGAGGCTGAAATGCCCGCCGGCGCCCACAACCTGAAGCAGCGTTGCACGGCGACAACACCCTGTGCTTTTATTTCCGGCATTCGAAACCGAAATTCCACGCTGCCGTATTTTGCCCACATGGTCGCGACATGGGTTTGCGATTACGGTTTGGGATCGTCCCGAAAGCTTGCGTGAAGGGCGGCTTCGTTTAGGAAATTCCCGAACCAAGGACTGGAGCGGGTATGATTCGTCTCATTGGCTATTTCTTCGGCATCGGCACGACGCTGGCCCTTTTGGTCGCGGCGGGCGTGGCGATCTATATCGGCCATTTGTCGAAGGACCTGCCCGATTACGAGGTGCTGGCCAAATATGAGCCGCCGGTGACGACCCGCATCCACGCGTCGGATGGCGCGCTGATGGCCGAATATGCGCGTGAGCGGCGGCTTTATCTGCCGATTCAGGCGATCCCGGATCGTGTCAAGGCGGCCTTCCTGTCGGCCGAGGACAAGAACTTTTACAACCACCCCGGTATCGACGTGACCGGCCTTGGTCGCGCCATTGTCGTCAACCTGCAGAATGTTGGCTCGGGAAAGCGCCAGGTCGGCGCCTCGACGATTACCCAGCAGGTGGCGAAGAACTTCCTGTTGTCTTCAGACCAGACCTACGAGCGCAAGATCAAGGAGATGATCCTCGCCTTCCGCATCGAGCAGGCCTATTCGAAGGATCGCATTCTCGAGCTCTATCTCAACGAGATTTTCTTCGGTTTCGGTGCCTATGGCGTCGCCGGTGCTGCGCTCACCTATTTCGACAAATCGGTGAACGAGCTCACCGTGGCCGAGGCTGCCTATCTTGCCTCTCTGCCGAAGGGGCCGAACAACTATCATCCCTTCAAGCATGCCGATCGCGCCTTGGAGCGCCGCAACTGGGTCATCGACCAGATGGTCGAGAACGCTTACGTCACGCATGAAGAAGGCGAGAAGGCCAAGGCCGAGCCGCTCGGCGTCTCGCCGCGCCGCACCGGCAACTATCTCTTCGCCGGGGAGTATTTCACCGAGGAAGTGCGTCGCCAGATCATCGCGCGCTATGGTGAGAATGCGCTCTACGAGGGCGGCCTTTCCGTCCGCACGACGCTCGATCCGAAGATGCAGCTGATTGCCCGCAAGGCCATGCAGAATGGTCTCATGAAGTTCGACACACTGCGCGGCTATCGCGGGCCGGTCACGAGCATCGACATTTCCGGCGATTGGGGCGTGCCGCTGGGCAACGTCAAGCGGTTGGAAGACGTGCCGGAATGGTCGCTCGCCGTCGTGCTCGACAGCTCGGCCACCGGCCTGTCGATCGGCCTGCAGCCGACGCGCCAGATCTCCGGCGAAATCGTCAAGGACCGTGTCGAAGGCACCGTCAGCCGGGAGGACATGAGCTTCGCCATGCGCCACGTCGTCGACGGTAGAACCGTCAAGGCGAAGTCGCCGGCCGACGTGCTGAAGCCGGGCGACGTGATTTTCGTGCAGAAGAACGACGGCTCGGACAACAGCTACAGCTTGCGCCAGGTTCCCGAAGTGGAGGGCGGCCTGATCGCCATGGACCCGCATACCGGACGCGTCCTGGCCATGGTCGGCGGTTTCTCCTACGCGCAGTCGGAGTTCAACCGGGCGACGCAGGCCATGCGCCAGCCGGGATCGTCGTTCAAGCCGATCGTCTATTCGGCCGCCCTCGACAATGGCTATACGCCCGCCTCCGTGATCATGGACGGGCCGATCACCATCCAGAGCGGCAACACGACCTGGACGCCCAAGAACTACGACGGAACGGTGGCCGGCCCGGCGACGTTGCGCTCCGGCATCGAGAAATCGCGCAACCTGATGACGGTGCGGCTTGCCAACGACATGGGCATGAAGCTGGTCGTGGAATATGCCGAGCGTTTCGGCGTCTACGACCACCTGGCGCCGTATCTGCCGATGGCGCTGGGATCAGGCGAGACGACGGTGATGCGCATGGTGTCGGCCTATTCGATCATGGCCAATGGCGGCAAGTCGATCAAGCCGTCGCTGATCGACCGCATCCAGGACCGCTACGGCAAGACCGTCTTTAGGCAGGACGAACGCGGCTGCTCGAACTGCAACGCTGCAGAATGGCAGAACCAGCCAGAGCCGGAGCTGGTCGACAATTCCGAGCAGGTGCTCGATCCGATGACGGCCTACCAGATCACATCGATGATGGAGGGCGTCGTGCAACGCGGTACCGGCGCCACCATCAACGAACTCGGTCGTCACATCGCCGGCAAGACCGGAACGACCAACGACGAAAAGGATGCCTGGTTCATCGGCTATACGCCGAACCTCGTTGTCGGCCTCTACATGGGCTACGATCAGCCGAAAGGTCTCGGCAAGGGCGCGACCGGCGGCGGCCTTGCCGCGCCGATCTTCAAGGATTTCATGCGCGTGGCGCTGGACGGCACGCCCAATGTCGACTTCAAGGTTCCGGAAGGCATGAAGCTGATTGCGATCAATCGCAAGACCGGCATGCGGGCTAACGCGGGCGACGCCGGAACCATCATCGAAGCCTTCAAGCCGGGTACCGGTCCCGCCGACAGCTATTGGGTGATCGGCATGGGTGCGGACGGCTCGAACGCCACCGGCGGGGCGCTATCGCCGCAGGCCAACCAGGCCATCCAGTCGGGCGGCGGCGGGCTCTACTGACAATCACTACATCGGGTCGGGCCGGCTTGACGATCATGGTCGACCCGGCCCACTCCGCTTTACAGGGGCCGGCGCTTTACAGGAGACCGTGCCGTCCCTATGTATCGCGCCACCAAACCGCCATCCAACAACAGGACAGAACAGCCAGCCATGCGCGCGGAAACGCAAAATATTGTCGACGAGATCAGGCAGGCGATCACCCTGCTGAGGAGGCATCTTTGACTGGGACCAAGCCATAAAGCGGCTTGAGTACCTGAATGTGCGTGCCGAGGATTCAAGCCTCTGGAACGAGCCGTTGGAAGCGCAAAAGCTGATGCGCGAGCGTCAGGGCCTCGAGGAAGGCATTGCCGCGGTCAAAGGCCTCACCCAGGCCCTCGAAGACAATATCGGCCTGATCGAGCTTGGCGAGGAAGAGGGCGACGAGGGCGTCATCGCGGAGGCCGAAGCGGCGATCCGCTCGATGCGCGGCGAGGCCAAGGCGCGCCAGATCGAAACGCTGCTGTCGGGCGAGGCTGACGCCAACGATAGCTATCTGGAAGTCCATGCCGGCGCCGGCGGCACCGAAAGCCAGGACTGGGCCTCGATGCTTCTGCGCATGTATACGCGCTGGGCCGAGCGCCGCCGCTTCAAGGTCGAGGTGCTGGAAGTGCATGACGGCGAAGAAGCCGGCATCAAGTCCGCCACGCTGCTGATCAAGGGCCACAACGCCTATGGCTGGCTGAAGACGGAATCCGGTGTGCATCGTCTCGTGCGGATTTCGCCCTATGACAGCAATGCGCGCCGCCACACCTCCTTCGCCAGCGTCTGGGTCTATCCCGTCATCGACGATACGATCGACATCGACGTTTCCGAATCCGACGTCCGTATCGACACTTACCGTTCTTCGGGATCGGGCGGCCAGCACGTCAACACCACCGATTCGGCGGTGCGCATAACCCATCTCGCCACCGGCATCGCGGTCGCCTGCCAGGCGGAGCGCTCCCAGCACAAGAACAAGGCCAAGGCTTGGGAAATGCTGCGCTCGCGGCTTTACGAGGAAGAGCTGAAGAAGCGCGAAGCGGTGGCGAACGCCACGGAAGCGTCGAAGAGCGATATCGGCTGGGGCCACCAGATACGGTCCTACGTGCTGCAGCCCTATCAGCTGGTGAAAGATCTGCGCACCGGTGTCGAGAGCACCAGCCCGTCGAGCGTGCTCGACGGCGACCTCGACGATTTCATGGAAGCCTCGCTGTCGCAGCGGATCGAGGGTGGCGCCGGTGAAACGGTGGCCGATATCGACTGAGGCTGCCGGGAATGTGAGTTCATCACGCGAGAGTTACGGCCATCGCGCGAGAGTGACGAGCTCTCAATTTGCACTTACCTGTCGTTCTACAACTTTGTTTTTCGTAGAGTTTTTCAAAATCGAATTCCGCTTTTGACGTGGATGCCTCGGGCCTGCCGGTGCCAAGCCTGGAACCAGCGCGAGCCAAATCCCGTTATTGGCGATCCCGCTGCCGGGGTTGACCAAATTTCGTCAATCAGGGCGGCAGGTTGGTTCCGACTGCAGAGGTCGGCGTTCGGTTGCAACAGCAATTCCTTGCGCCAACCAACGAATCAGCTCAGCATTCATGCGCTGGGGAGGAAAAAGCATTTATGGCCGGACGCGGCGTATCTGCGACCTGACGATCCGGCCACTGGGAAGACACGTTCCGGGAACGGGCAAGCGAAATGCTTGACAACCGTTGATAGGAACTGCGCTCATGCCTGCTCTCGCACCCAGACCGGCCCCAATCGCCCGCACGGCGCGCCGACTCCTGAATTCACTTGTCGCGGCAGTGGTTTTGATAGCTGCCGCCATTCCATTCGCGGCGCCTGCTCTGGCGCATGATGCCACGCCGACCGCGGCCATGCCTCAAGGCTGGAGCTACCCGTTCTCCTGCTGCTCGGGCTATGATTGCCGCGAGGTCTCTCAGACGTCGATCAGCGAACGTCCCGAGGGCTATGTCATCAAAGGAACCGGGGAAGTCGTGGCCTATAGCGACAAGCGGATCAAGAATTCGCCCGACGGCGAATATCATTGGTGCTCCGTCGCCGGCGCCAATGACGGAAAGACCATCTGCCTGTTCGTGCCACCTTCGTCCTATTAGTGCATGTCACCCAAAGTTTTGCCCACGGCTTGACCCCAGGGAGTGCAGCGGTTTTGGATTGACGCGCTCCATCGCAGGCCCACAGGTCTGCTGACGGGGAGTTGTCAGGAGCGTTACTTTATGGTGCCTTGCCGTAGGGGCGGCGGGCATTATGAGGGACTGGTTCATGACCATCAAGGCAAGCTGCCACTGCAAGGCGACGACGTTCGAGGTTTCGCAAGCGCCGCAGACAGTGACCCGGTGCACCTGTTCCTTCTGTTCGAAACGCGGGTCGTTGTGGGCCTATTACACCCCATCGCAATTCAGACTCACCAGCCCGCCGGAGAATGTTTCGTTCTACCAGTGGGGATCGAAAACCATAAAACATGGTTTTTGCGCCACCTGCGGCTGCGGCACCTTCACCGAGACGCCGGACTGGTCGACGGGCGAGCCGAATTTCGACAATCCGAAAATCAGCGTGAACTCGCGGCTGTTCGACGATTTCGATCTCGACAAGGTCGAAGTGGTGGTCATCGACGGCAAGAATCTCTGGTAGCCGGGTCGAATTGCGGTGGTCGCGCGAGCCGCTGCAGGCGTGTGGAATTGAGCCGGGGAAAGCCGCGGCAGCGGCTTTTGCTGGTCCGCTTTTCGCCGCATTTCATGTTACAAGTCGCTGGAAGGGCTGATGCGGTGCGCCGTTGCGCGGCCGTGGAATGGAGAGGGACCACCAAATGAAAAAGATTGTGCTCGCCGTCGTGGCGACGGCTGTGCTCGTGAGCGCATGCACCACCGATCCCTACACCGGGGAGCAGAAGGTTTCCAACACCGCTGCCGGCGCCGGTCTCGGTGCTTTGGCGGGTGCCGGGCTCGGTATGCTTGCCGGCGGCAACGACCGCCGCAACGCGCTGATCGGCGCGGGCATCGGTGCGCTTGCCGGTGGTGCCATCGGCGCCACCATGGACCAGAACGAGGCCGAACTGCGCCGGCAGCTTCAGGGCACCGGCGTCAGCGTTACGCGCACCGGCGACCAGATCATCCTCAACATGCCGTCCGACATAACCTTCAACGTCGACCAGGATGCGGTGAAGGCCGGTTTCTATCCGGTGCTGAATTCAGTGGCCCTTGTGCTGAAAAAATTCCGCCAGACCACGGTCGACGTGTTCGGCCACACCGACTCGACCGGCAGCGACGAGCACAATTTCGACCTGTCGCAGCGCCGCGCTTTGGCGGTCGCCAACTACCTGTCCGGACAGGGCGTCGATTCCCGCCGCTTCGCCGTCACCGGCTTCGGCAAGACGCGTCCGATCGTCTCCAATGCGACCGCTGCCGGCCGGGCACAGAACCGCCGCGTCGAGATCCAGCTGTCGCCGCTCACCTGAGGCAAGCGCATGAACCGGGAGCGGCCCCGCAAGGGGCCGCTCTAATGGTTATGCCGGACCGCCGGCCGCCGGCGCCCTTTGTTCGTGATGTCAGGACCGGGCCGGCTGATCGACAATCGCGGCAACGATCCGGCGTACGATCGGAAGCACAATCAGCAGACTGGGAAACGCGACAAGCCATGAAGCACCCCATGCATAGCTCCAGGCCGCAATAAACCCGTTCGTCCAGCCTGCGCCGATTGCCGTCGAAACCGCCGAGACAATCGAGGACATCAGAATCGAAAGAACCAACGGCATCACCACCGCGCCGTAGGAGGGCGGCAGCTTTCTCAACTTGAAGGCTCGGTCCGGTGATGCTTGCATCGAAATCTCCCCATCAGAAAATGTGCGTAAGTATTATTGTGAGGACGATCAGGCGGCATATGCCGCCTGCAGCGCCAATTCCCGAATGAAGCTTCGCAGCGAACGCGGCTCGCGGCCAAGCGCGGCGCGCAACGCCAGGCTGTTCCCGCCGAGGCCGTATTTGGCGTAGTGGCTGTGTACTTTGGCCAGCATCTGCAACTGGCGGTCGGTATAGGGAAGGCGGGCTTTCGCCGCCCAGTCCTGAAATGTCGGCTCGCCCGCCGAAACCGGCCGGCCAAGCGCTTGGCTCATCATGGCAACGACCTCTTCGCGGCTGTGCATACCGTCGGCGCACAGTTCGAGGGTCGCATAGGACAAACGCGCTTCGGTCAGTGCGATCGCCGCCACTTCAGCCACATCGCGGTAGTCGACGCGGGCAAGCTTCGCCGTCTTTGGAAACGGCTCCGAGAAAACGCCATGCTCGACGACGGACGGCCAGGCGGCCGCGATATTTTGCATGAAATTGGCCGGGTGCAGAATGGTGTATTCCATGTTCGTCGAATAGAGGGCAGCTTCGACGGGTATCTTGCTTGCATGGTTTTCCAGCCTCGTATTTGTGGGCTGGATCACCGACGAAAAGACGAATTTCCGAACGCCCGCTCGCGCCGCCGCCTCAACCATGGCAACCCCCATGGCGGCTTCATCGGGAGCAAAGGCCGGTCCGATGTGAAAGACACCGTCGACACCTTTCACGGCCTGCTCAAGGCTCTGATGGTTGCGCAGATCTCCGATCGCGATCTCTGATGCGCCGGCTTTCCGGGCTTTTTCGGCACTCGCGGCGTCACGAACAAGCGCCCGAACCCTGGCGTTGCGGCGGACGAGTTCAGGCACCACCAAACCGGCAACGCGGCCTGCGGCGCCTACGACCAGGACGGTTGGACTGGGTGTTCGCATGACGATCTCCTTCCCTCGAGTCTGCCTTTCGGCCTGTGCAGGGAAGATAAAATCTAGCGAACTGCGTTACAATTCACCGATTTTGCGATAGTTTCTCCCGGTTTTCGGGAGAAATAGGCAATGAGCCGGATAGAGGATTTCGAAGCCTTCATTGCCATTGTCGAGCATGGCAGCCTGACGGCTGCCGCACGCCGGCTGAACCGCTCGCTGCAGTCGGTCAGTCGGTCTCTGGCGACATTGGAGGAATCAATCGGGGTCGAGCTTCTGCACAGGACGACGCGCCGCTCGACGCCGAGCGAAGCCGGAGCGGCCTTTTTCCAGCGCATCAAACCCGCCGTCGAGGAAATTAACGAAGCCAGGCTTCAAGCGGCCAATCGACGATCCGAGCCGTCCGGCATCCTGCGCATGAGTGCCCCGGTTCTGTTCGGCCCGGACTTCCTCGTGCCGGTTATCGCCGACTATATGCGGACATATCCCCGGGTCGGGGTTGACCTCCAGCTTTCCGATGAATTTGTCGATCTTGATGCCGAGGGTCTCGATCTGGCGGTAAGGATCGGCAATTTGCCGGATTCCAATTTACGTGCGAAGCGCCTGGGGGCGCTGCGGCGCGTGGTGTTCGGCGCACCTGCCTACTTCCAGCAACACGGCCGACCGGCCCATCCGCTTGAATTGCGTGAGCATGAATGCATCGTACGAACTGTCGACGGCCGCCCAGGGGAATGGATGTTTCAGATTGAAGGCAAGCCCCGGCCGGTGAAGGTCGCGGGCACCTTCCGGTCGAATTTGATGATATCGATCTATGCAGCCGCGGTTCACGGATTGGGTCTGGGCTACTCGCCGCTTTGGCAGGTAAGGCACTTGGTGGACGATGGCCGTTTGGAACTGGTTCTGACCGAATTCGAGCCAGTGCCGGTGCCGATACACGCCGTGTGGCCGGAAGGCAGATCATCCTCGGCCAAAGTCCGCGCTTTTCTGGACCTGCTGGCATCCCGCCTGGAGCTCAAGAACCTTTAGGGCCCAGACCAAACTGAACGCCGATCTTACCTCATCGACATCAAGTTCGTGATCAGAACAGCTGTGACGGCGTCGAGTGCGGGCTGATGGACCTCCGAATGACCGATGTCCTTCAGCTGATCGGTCGTCAAATCTGCCAGTGCCCTGCGTCTTGCGACGGTCCGCCGCCAACCGCTGAAGGCAGCGATCATCATTGCTGCGTCTTTAAGGCTAGACCCAAGCAAGCGTTTGGCCATGCTGCGGGCGGCGCGAGGTTCCGTGTGAGCCATTGTTTTGGTCTCCCATTTCGAGTTTGCGGATGGGAGCGTGCCACGCAGGCGTTTTCGGGCTGTTCGGCTGGGCGTGAACAACTGGGAGAAGTCCGGCGATCGGCCGTTAAATCGGTGTTAAATCGATCCACCGAGATGCTATTCTGTCGCTGCGGTCGAAGTCTGGAGAGGATTTGTGCGCATCCGGTTGCTTGGTGGCCTGGAGGTTACTTCCCCGGAGCACCGGCCTGTCCGGTTCGCCACACGCAAGACTTCGCTTCTTTTTGCTGCTCTGGTTCTCGCAGGCCGCCGCGGCCATCGTCGCGAGCAGCTTTCCGAAACTTTTTGGCCGGGGCGAAGCAACGGGCAGGCCCGCAATAGTCTGCGGCAAGCGCTGGTCGACATCAGGCGCACGTTCCCCGCCAGCTCGGATGCAACCGTCTATATCGATGGTGATCAGGAAACCGTCGCGCTTTTTGCCGGTCCGGATGAGGCGGACATCTCGATCTTCGACCGGAAATTAGAGCAGGGCCGAACCGCCGATCTCGCCGTCGCCGCCGATCTCTACCGCGGTGAGCTGCTTGCCGGGCAAGCCATTCCTGACGAACTGGACGAGTGGTTTGGACCTTATCAGAGCCAGTATCAACGGAAGGCACAGCAGCTGGTGGAGCGGCTGAGCCTCGCTCTCTCCGAGCCCGGCTCCGCAGAAGAATCGGCCTGCGAAGGGCTCGCGGAGAGGCTGCTCGCTTCGGATCCGACCGTGGAGGCGGCCCATCGGGCGGTGATGCGGATCCATACCCTCACGGGCCACGAAAACGCGGCTTTGCGACAGTTCGAGTCCTGTCGGGCTCTCTTGAAGAAGCATCTGGGCGCGGAACCTGAGGCACAGACGGTCTCCTTGGCGGCTTCGCTGCAATCACGGAAGGGAGCCGAATATCAGCGGACCGCACCTAGATCTGATGTGGTACCGCAGCCGCAAGTCTTGCCGGTCCCGACGAAACATCACGATCGACCGTCGGTAGCGGTGTTGCCATTTCAGAATTTAAGCGGCGATGCGGAGCAGGAGTATTTTGCCGACGGCATAGTCGAGGACATCATCATAGCCTTAACTCACTTCCGCCACCTGTACGCCATCGCCCGGAATTCGAGCTTCACCTACAAGGGCCAGGCCGTAGACTTAAAGCAGGTCGGGCGCGAGTTGGACGTGCGCTATGTGGTTGAGGGAAGTGTACGCCGGACGGGTGATCGCCTGCGCATCGACCGTTTTGACGGAACGCTCGCCGAAGTCTTCGATCTGCAGGATCAGGTCGCCTCAAGCATAGTGGGCGCAATAACGCCGAAAGTGGAGGAGGCCGAGATCGAGCGTGCCAAGAGCAAGCCGACGGAGAGCCTCGACGCTTACGACTACTATCTCCGCGGGGTGGCGGCCTTTGACCGGACGATCACTAGCAGATCGGCCATTGACGATGCCTTGCGCCTCTTCATGAAGGCGATCGACCGTGACCCGGAGTTCGCGATAGCCCATGCGCGGGCGGCGCGGTGCTACGCCACCCGAAAAAGCAACGGCTGGATGGTCGACCGCGCGAAAGAGAATGCCGAGGCTACTCGACTGGCCAGGAGAGCGGTCGAACTCGGAAGGGACGATGCGATTGCGCTTACCTTCGGTGGATACGTCCTCGGCTACGTAGGTGGCGACCTTGATGACAGTGCGGCTTGCATCGATCGCGCGCTCGCGCTCAACCCGAACTTGGCCGCTGCTTTGGGCGTCAGCAGCTGGGTGAGGGCTTGCTTGGGCGAGCCAGGCAAGGCCGTCGAGCACGCCGCGCTTGCCATGCGCCTAAGCCCATTGGATCCACGCCTGTTCGCTTGGCAATTCAACACCGGACTCGCTCATTTTTGTGCCGGCCGCTACGATGACGCCGTCGCTTGGGCGGGAAAGTCGCTGCGGTACCAACCGAACTATGTGAGCGCGATGCGTGTAGTGGCGGCGAGTCATGCCCTTGCGGGGCGCCTGTCGGAAGCGCAGCAAATGATGGCCCGGGTCTGCGAGTTCGATCCTTCGCTGCGGCTTTCGAATCTCGCCGAGGTGCTGCCGCCGTTTTATCGACCGGACGATCGCAGCAGATACATCGAAGGCCTTCGGAAGGCGGGCCTGCCGGACTGACTCGCGGCAATGCTTCGCGCGTCGGTGTACGCGCGAGCGCCGTATCAGACCTTGGCGACGATCCGCATAAAGGCCGGCATGTCGTCGCCGAAACCGACGGTCGCGTCATTGTCTTCCTGGCGCTGGCGGGCAGGGCGCTCGCGCTGCGGCCTGGTGTCGCCGCGTTCGGGCGCGCGCCGTTCGTTGCGATCGGGCGAAGCTTTGCGTTCGGTATTTTCGGAGCGGATCGCGTCTTTGCGGGTACGCCGCTCGCCTATGTCGGCGACGGTGGCTTCGGCCACGACCGGCTGTTCCTCGCTAACTGCTTCCGGCGCTGCTTCTTCGCTGCGCTTGGCGTGGCGTTCACGCGGTTTGCGCTCGCCCCTGTCCTTGGCGTCGTCCTTGCGGCCGGCGCGGCGTGGTGCACCGCGGCCACGGCGCGGCGCCTCATCCTCGCCGCCCTCGCTGGCGACGACCGTCGATAGGTCGCCGTCGTGCCATTCGATCTTAGTGCCGATCAGCCGTTCGATCGCGTCGATGTATTTGGTATCCGACTTGGTCGCGATGGTGAAGGATTTGCCGGAGCGTCCGGCGCGGCCGGTACGGCCGATGCGGTGGACGTAATCCTCGGCGTGGATCGGCACGTCGTAATTGAAAACATGGCTGACATCGGGAATGTCGAGGCCGCGCGCCGCGACGTCCGAAGCAACGAGGTAGCGCAGCTTGCCGTCACGGAAATTCGCCAGCATCTGCATGCGCGCGCGCTGGTCCATGTCGCCATGCAGGGCGCCGGCGTCGAAATCATATTTCAGCAGCGAGCGGAACAGCTCCGACACCTCGACCTTGCGGTTGCAGAAGATAATGGCGTTCTTCAGCTCGGCATCCTCGGCCTTCATCAGATTGCGCAGCGTCTCGCGCTTGTCCCAGGGCTTTGGCCCGGATTTCACAAGCCGCTGGATGATGTTGGTGGCGGCGGACGCAGCCTTCGACACTTCGACGCGCACCGGCGCGTGCAGGAACTTCTCGGTGAGCTTGGTGATCTCCGGCGGCATCGTCGCAGAGAAGAACAGCGTCTGCCTGGTGAACGGGATCATCTCGCAGATACGCTCGATGTCGGGGATGAAGCCCATGTCGAGCATGCGGTCGGCCTCGTCGATGACGAGGATCTCGACGCCATTGAGCAGGAGCTTGCCGCGCTCGCGATGGTCGAGCAGGCGGCCGGGGGTCGCGATCAGCACGTCGGCGCCGCGCTCGAGCTTCTTGTCCTGCTCGTCGAAGGACACGCCGCCGATCAGCAGCGCGATGTTGAGCTTGTGGTTCTTGCCGTATTTGACGAAGTTTTCCTCGACCTGCGCGGCGAGCTCGCGCGTCGGCTCGAGGATCAGCGTGCGCGGCATGCGGGCGCGGGCGCGGCCCTTTTCCAGCCGGGTGAGCATCGGCAGGACGAAGGACGCCGTCTTGCCGGTGCCGGTCTGGGCAATGCCCAGCACGTCCTTGCCGAGCAAGGCGTGAGGGATGGCGCCAGCCTGGATCGGCGTCGGCTCGGTGTAGCCGGCATCGGTAACTGCGGAAAGGACCTTCGGCGACAGGCCGAGGTCTGCGAAGGTCAACGCTTCTTGAGCGATCTGGGTGTCTGAGGACAAGTTTGGCTGTCTTTGGCTGGTTCGGGGGCGCAACATAAGCAGTCGCGGCAAGCGCCGCGCGCCTGCAAGATTGGTATTGCAGGTAGGCGCAAGCCCACGATTTGTCAACACAAACGGGCGGCATTGGCGCGATTGTGAAGTCGTAACCTTAATCGCGATGCTTAATTTGCGCAGTGGCTGCTGCGCCGGCTCAATACCTGAACTGTTCGGCGAGAATGCGCTCGTTCCACGAATGGTTGGGATCGAACAGCAGCGTCGCCGTTGCCGTCGGCGATTCCCTCACCGTGACCGTCGTCACCGCCTTGACCTCGGTGTGGTCAGCGGCGGCATTCACCGGCCGCTTTTCCGGCTCCAGAATGTCGAAACGCACGATCGCCTTGTTGGAGAGCAGCGCGCCGCGCCCGCGGCGCGGACGAAACGGGCTGACCGGGGTCAGCGCCAGCAGCGGAGCGTCGAGCGGCAGGATCGGCCCGTGCGCCGACAGATTATACGCGGTCGAGCCGGCCGGCGTCGCAATCATCACGCCGTCGCAGTGCAGTTCCTCCAGCCGCTCTTGCCCATCCACGGTGATGCGGATCTTGGCGGTCTGGTAGGACTGGCGCCAAAGCGCGACCTCGTTGATCGCGAGCGCCGAAATCGTCTCGCCCTCCGCCGTCACCGCCTGCATCTCCAGCGGACGGATCGTTTCGGCAACGGCCGCCGCGATGCGCCCCGTCAAGCCGCTGGCGCGGTATTCGTTCATCAGGAAACCGATGGTGCCACGGTTCATGCCGTAGACCTTCTTTCCCGTGCTCATCGTCTCACGCAGGGTCTGCAGCAGAAAGCCGTCGCCGCCGAGCGCCACGACGATCCCGGCTTCTTCGACGGATGCCTGGCCGTAACGTGCAGAAAGGCTTTCCAGCGCCGCATTGGCGTCGGCTGTACCGGATGAGACGAAGGCGAAACGGCTGGCGGTTTTGCTCATGGCTCTCAACGACAACCGATTGGCGACGACCGTTTGGCGACCGATTGGCGGCGACCGGTTGCTGGGCCGCGCCAGCGCCGGGTTAGCATGGGTGGGCATTTCTGCAAAGGGAGGGAGGTGCCTTGAGTTGGCGGCCAAACAAGCCGCACTCGCGCATCATGTCGCGGGACAAAATGATGTGATGGTTAAGACTCGCCTTAAACTCTCGTAAAGCCGGATCGATCATGTTAGCCGGCAGCGGACGGGCGGCGTGGGGCTAACCAGTCGAGGCCGATCTATTGCCGCTGGCACGCTTGATTATTGTCTTCCTGATGCTGGCAAGTTTTGCCCTGGCTTTCGCGGAACTGGTGCGCCAGTCGGAGGAAAAGAGTTTTAGACCCGAGCCTACGGCGTCACGCTGCGGCGACGCGGTGGGGACACCCTGTCCGCAAAGGGCGCTTTGACGCCACTGCGCCAGTGCTTATCGGGCGAGCAGGTGGCAGCCGGCCTTGCGCTTTTGCGCGAGATACTCGTCGACAAGCTGGCGATAGCGGACTTTGCCGAAGCTCGGGAAATGGCCGCCATGCACGACCGAGACATCGAGATCGCGCATGCGCAGCAGCGTTTCGACATAGTCGTCGATATCGGAGTGATAGACATCGTCGATCAGCGGTCCGTCATAGACGATGTCGCCGGAAAACAGGATGCCCGTCCTGTTTTCGTAGAGCGCAATGCCGCCGGGTGAATGACCGGGCGTGTGGATCACCTCGAAGGCGCGGTCGCCGAGATCGACGACATCGCCTTGTTCGAGCAACCGGCCGGCTGGTGCGGGCAGGATCCGGTAGCGTTTCGTGTCCCAGCCTTGCGGCATGCCGTCGAACATCTCGTCGGTGGCATAGCGGTCGGCAACCGTCCATTCGTTGCGCGGGTCGGCGAGGATCTCGGCCTCGGCCGGGTGCACGCAGCGGTCGGGAAATTCGTGATGGCAGCCGATATGGTCGAAATGCGTATGGCTGGCCACGCAAACGAGCTTGCGTTCCGTCACCAGCGGCACGTGGCACCGCAAGCTGAAATGGCCGAGGCCGGTGTCGAACAGCAGATCGCGGTCGCGGCCGCGCACATGCCAGATGTTGCAGCGGAAGAACGGCTTGATCCACGGCTCGTGGATCAGCGTCACGCCATCGCCCATGCGGATGGTTTCGTACCAGTGGCCGGCGTCGATGGTTGGAAGCGTGCTCATGTTCAGTCCGCAAGCAGGATGATGTCGCCAGCATCGCACGATACCGCGACCACGTCGCCCGGCTGGACGGCCGATGCCGAGGGAACCTTGGCGATGAAGTGCAGCGCCGGGTCGGTCGTGGAGGTCCCCAGCACACGCTTGAAGCTGCCCTGGAAGACAACGTCGCTCACTTTGACCATGCCAAGCGGCACAGCGCCGCCGGCCGCGCCGAGGACAAGATGCTCAGGCCGAATGGCCAGCACAACGGTCGAGCCGGTCGGCAATGTGCCGGGCAGCGAGAGCGACCCAAGCTTCGTGGTGACGGTGATTTTGCCGCTCTTCGCCTCCGTCACCGTTCCCGATATCAGCGTGCTTTCGCCCATGAAAGTCGCGGAAAAGCGCGTCGCCGGCCGTGCATAGACGCGCTCGGGCGGTCCTTCGTCCTCGATGCGCCCGTCATTCATCACCACGCAATGATCGGCCAGCGCCATCGCCTCTTCCTGGTCGTGGGTGACGTGGATGAAGGCGGTGCCGACGCGTTTCTGGATCGCCTTCAACTCGTCCTGCATCTGCCGGCGCAATTTCAGGTCGAGCGCGCCGAGCGGCTCGTCGAGCAACAGCACCGCCGGCTCGACCACCAGGGCGCGCGCCAGCGCCACGCGCTGCCGCTGACCGCCTGAAAGCTGGTGAGGCTTCTTGTCGAAGGCGGTGGCCAGCCCAACCAGCGCCAGCGCCTCGCGCGCTCTCGCTGCTCGGGTTGCGCCATCGACGCCCTGCATGCGCAGGCCGAAACCGACATTGCTGCCGACGCTCATATGCGGAAACAGCGCATAGTCCTGGAACACGGTCGTCGTCGGCCGCTTCGCCGGTGGCACGGCGGTGCAGTCCTCGCCGCGGATCAGCACCTTGCCTTCGCTCGGCGTGACGAAGCCGCCGAGGATGGACAGAAGCGTCGTCTTGCCGGAGCCGGACGGCCCGAGCAGGATCGTGTAGCTGCCCGGCTCGATCGTCAGCGAGACGTTCTTCAGCACCGTGTGCTGGCCGAAGCGATGCGAGACAGAGCTTATATCGACCAGTGGCGCACTCATGCCGGCTTCCTCCGCAACAGCATCAGCTCGAACAATACCACCAGTACGATGGATACGGCGAAGACCAGCGAGCCGACGGCGTTGGTCTTGGGATTGAGGCCGGAGCGCAGCAGGTTCCAGATCTCGACCGGCAGCGTCGTGTCGAAGCGCGTCAACAGGAACGAGATGACGAATTCGTCCCAGGAGAAGGTCATCGACAGGAAGTAGCCGGCGAAGATGGCCGGCGCCATGACAGGCACCGTGATCAGCAGCAGCACCTTCCATTCCGGCGCGCCGAGGTCGCGCGCAGCGCGCTCGATATTGATCTGGTGGTCGCCCATCTGGCTGTAGACGATGGCAAAGCAGAGCGGCAGGTTGATCACCACATGGCCGATGCCGGCGGCAGTGAGCGACTTCGGCACGCCGGCCCAATTGAACAGCACCAGCAGCCCCATGCCGATGATCAGATAGCTGACGGTCAAGGGCAAGGTGATCAGCCCGCGCATCAGGCCTGAGCCCGGCAAGACGAAGCGCGCAAAACCCCAGGCGGAGAGGAAGCCGAGCGTGATGGCGAGAGCCGAGGAGACGATTGCCACCAGCAGCGAATTGACTAGCGCCGAAGTCAGCCGCGTGTCGGCGAGCACGGCCTCGTACCAGCGCAGCGAAGGCCCGGTGAAGGGCGGGATCGGAAACGACGTCGCTTGCAGCGAAAACAGCACCAGCACCACCACCGGCAGGAAGATGAAGCCATAGATGGCGAGGGCATAAAGGCCGGAGACGAGGCGGATGAAAGCGCGCATGGTCAGGCCCGCTCGATCTTCAGCCAGCGGGCGCAGGCGAGATAGGCGATGGTGACCACCGCCATCAGAATGATCGACAGCGCAGAGGCGAGCGGAAAGTCGCCGCGCCGGCCGATCTGCATCATGACGAGCTGCGGCATCAACAGCTCGTTGTTGCCGCCGAGGATCTGCGGCGTGATGTAGTCGCCGATGCACAGCACAAAGGTGAGAAAGGCGCCGACCATGATGCCCGGCAGCGTCAGCGGCAAAACGACGTGCAGGAATGTGCGCACCGGCCCGGCGCCGAGGTCGGCGGCGGCCTTGCGGTAGCTTGGGCTGAGCTGCTTCAGATTGGCAAAGATCGTCAGCGTCAGCAGCATGACGAAGAAATGCACGAAGCCGGTGACGGTCGCTAGCCGCGTATTGGCGAGTTGCAGCGGTTCGCCGAGCAGGCCGGAGCCGGTCAGCGCCCGGTTGACGACGCCGTTCTGCGCCAGCACCAGCAGCCACGAATAGGAGCGCACGACATAGGAGGTCCAGAACGGCAGCACCGCCAGCATCAGCGCCAGCCGCTGCCAGCGCTCCGGCACCTGCTCGGCCAGGATCCACGCAAAGGGATAGGCAAGCAGCACGGAGATCACGGTAACGATAGCGGTGACCTGCAGCGAGTTCACCATCGCCTGCCAGTAAGATGGATTGGCAAAGAACTGGCTGTAGTTGGACAGCGTGAAGCCGCCGCCTTCATGCGCGGTCAGGCTGGATACCGCCATGGCGACGAAGGGCAGCACGAAGAACAGCAGCGTCCAGCCGAGCGCCGGCGTGACCAGCGCCCAGGGCAGGGCACGCTCACTCTTCGTGGCAGCGCTCACGACCGGTAGCCGGTCATTGCGCCTGCAGCATTTCGGTCCAGACGTCTTGCATCTTCTTGTCGAGATCGGCGTTCGGCGCCGGATAGGACTGGGCGCGGGCGAGGAATTCCGGCTGCTCGTCGAAACGCAGGATCTTCTTCTGCTCGTCGCTCAACGCCGCCTTGCTGTTGGCCGGCATGCCCCAATAGCAGGACGAGGTCGCGAGCCGCGCCTGGCCTTCGGGGCTCATAATGTACTGGATGAATTTAAGCGCCAGCTCCTTGTTCTTGGAATCCTTGAACATTGCCAGCGACTGCGACCACAACACGGCGCCTTCTTTCGGGATCGAGAAGTCCAGCGCCGGGTTTTCCTTGGCTAGCCCGGCCGTCACCCATTCGCCGCCGCCGACCAGTATGTCGACCTCGCCGGTTGCCAGCGCCGTCTGGCTGGCGGTCACTTCGCCGACCAGCTTGGCGTTGGCCTTCATTTTGAGCAGCTCTTCCTTAATGGCGGGAAGGTCGGCTTCGGTCAGTTCCGCCGTCCTCTTGCCGATCGCCAGTGCGGCCATGCCGATGACCGGCAGGTAATAATCGTAGATGGCGATCTTGCCCTTGTATTTGTCGCCGGTCAGCGCCGCCATCGACTGCATGTCGGCCGGGTCGACCTTGGTCTTGTTGTAGCCGATCGTGTTGTAGCCGAACTTTTCGGTGATGCCGTAGCGCTTGCCGTCGACCACGGTGGAACTGTCCATCTTCACCTGCGGGAAGAGGTCGGACAGCGGCAGCTTGTCTTCCGGCAGCGGTTCGAACAGGCCCTTTTCGACGCCTCGCGGTACGTCGATGCTGTCGATCACCATCACGTCCCAATCGCCGGGCTGCGACTGTTCGACGATGGCCAGGCCGGCGCCGGTGCCTTCGAACTCCTTGACATTGACCTTGACGCCGTTCGCTTCCTCGAACGGCTGCAGCAGTGCCGGATCGGCGTGATCGCACCAGATCAACGCATTGAGGTCCTGCGCCTGAGCGAGGCTGCCAGCCGCCAGCAGCAGTGCTGCCGCGGCGCACGCGCCTTGGAGATGGCTCTTCAGAACGGAAAGCGGATTCCTGACGGTTGGATTGGGGGTCTTTGGATTGACGGACATCGAGTGTTCTCCCTTGCCTTTTGGCTTGTGGCAAAAAATTGAACCAATTCTAAAATTGAGTCAATTCTGTTTTTGTGGCAAACAGCCGCTATGAGCGGATTGCGGGCAAGGCAGAAGGCGGATCGGCACCGCCGCATCATAGAGGCTGCGGCGGCGCTTTTCCGCGATGCCGGTTATGAAGGCGCCAAGATCGAGACCATCGCCGCGCAGGCCGAAGTCTCGGTCGGCACGATCTACAATTACTACCAGAACAAGGGCGACATCCTCGGCGCCATCGTCTCGATGGAGGTCAACGAGGTGCTCAATGCCGGGCGCGGCGTCGTCGCCAACCCGCCGGCCAATATCGGCGACGCGCTGGACACGCTGCTCGGCATCTATATCGAGCACTCGCTGCATTACCTCAGCAAGGAGATGTGGCGGCAGGCCATGGCGATCTCGACGCAACTGCCCGACAGCCCGTTCGGCCAGGCCTACACCGCGCTAGACCGCGCACTGACCGAGCAGATCCGCGCGCTGATCGCCCGCCTGCAGGCGCTCGGCCTGGTACGCCGCGACATCGACGGGCCGGCGCTGGGCGAACTCATCTTCAACAACATGAACATGATGTTCATCGAATTCGTGAAGCGAGAGGAGGCGAGGATTGCCGAACTGCGCACGGCGATACGCAGGCAGAACCGGATATTGGTGGCGGCAATCGGAATGTAAGAAGATCAAGAGCGAGTAGGGCCTGCAACACAAATCGCCGCAGCCGGAGCATCGCCTAACGGTTGATCAGCCATAGAATGGCCGAGAGCACGATGCTGACCAGTATCCCCGTGGTGATGGGGACATAAAGCCTGAAGTTCTCACGCTCGATCACGATATCGCCGGGCAGCCTGCCAAGGCCGGTCCGGGCCAACCAAGGCCACAGCAGGCCTATGGCGACTATGCTGAGACCAACGACGATCAGAGTTCGCGACATGGCTGCATCCTGCCGGAAATAGTATCATGCCAGAAATCTAGTGTTGACGGGTCTGCAAGCAGCGCTTCCTCTCGATGTTGCCTCTTGAGTTGAGGTTGAAATCTGTTACAACCTAAAAGGGCATCAAGGAGGGATTGGATGCAGATTTCCATCTGGCATTGGGCTATAGTGCTGCTGCTGATCGGCGTGCCTGTTTTCTTTGCCGTTCGGTCAGCCGCAAAGCCATTACAGGATACTTCGGCTCTCGTAGGTTTCGGAGGCTGGCTTATGCTGCTGGCGATCCTTCAGGCTTTCTCTCCGCTACGCACGCTCGTCTCATTGGGCTCATCGAGTGAAGGCTACCGACAGCTCATGACGCTCCCGAATGGCACTTTGGCGGTCTACGGAGAGATTGCCCTCTTGCTGGCGTTTGCGGTGTTCCAGGTGGTTGTGCTCTTTGCGATGCTGCTGCGGAGTTACCGCTTCAAGCAGCTATTCCTGTATCAGTGGTTTGCAATACCAATCGTGTTTATTCTGGACGCGGTATGGATCTCAGCGGTTATGAGCGCTCCTGTGAGCTTGGTGCTTGCAGGGCATGCGCTGGTAATGCCCGCAGTTTCTTTTGTCTTGACCGGCATCTGGGTCGCCTACGTCTACAAGTCGGTCAGGGTGAGAAACACGTTCGACCGGGTCGCCATATCCGGTCAGGTCGCGAGTGCTTCATAGAGCTTGCCGCGAGTCCTATGTATGGCTGCCGACAAAAATGCCGGGCGCCCAATATGGACCCGGATCATCCGGCTACTAGGCCTGCTCTAGCGAGGATTTCAGGAGCCGGCGTGACATGCCCGTGCGGCTTGCAGTAGTCCGGGTCGATCGCGCGATAGCCGAGCAGATGGCCGAGTGGCGCTAGGATCGCCAGCGCCACTTGCTGAATCGAAGGTGGCGGGTGCGTGAAGACGATCACGTCGGCAAATTCCCTGGCGATGACTGCCGCCTGAAGCGGCGAAGGTCTGCCTTTTCTGTCCACCTTGCCGGCATTGGCCAGGCCGAAGAGCATGCCAATCAGCAGCTCGAAACGGTTCGGGTCGACATCTTCCGCACCTGGCGCCCGATCGACTTCGACCAGCACATGCGCTTCTTCGGTTTTGCTGCTGTTCCACCAATCATGTGCGACGCCCGCTTCGACCGTGGCGGATTGGCCAGGCCCCAGAGACAAAGTCTTCCCGCCGATGCAGGCGTCGAGCCGGCCGCCGAGGACGGTAAACCGTTCTGTCAGGTTCGGGTGGAAGTGCTCGCCCACCACTGCGGCTCCCGGCCGGGCGGTCAGATGAGCGATGCCAGGTCCCTGGCCGCGGTCTTCGGTGCCACGCAGGATGACTGCATATTCGCCGGTCACCTTGTTCTCGTAGACATCTCCACAACGTGACATGGATCAGCTCCGGGTTCAGAGCACCGCTGCCGGCAAGGTTACGGTTAAAGGGTTGGTCGTTCAACGACGCTCGAACGGGCGATTGTGAAATTCTTGCGCCGGCTCCGTCGACACGGGCGCGACCGGCGCTCTACCGGATATGCTTAGGCGGGCGCGCTCGTGGAAACGGCACGACCGTCAGTGGCGCCTTGCGGAATTCCGCGATGGCTATTTCTTCAATCAGCGCGTCGAGGGCCTCGTTGACGCGTCGGCTCGTTTCATCCGCGCCGCAGAGGCGGTTTTGTGCGCACTCCAAAAGCTCTCGCGCCGCGGCGAAATCGCTTCGCATGACAACACCCTTTGGTTTTTGGCCCGCCGCACGGCCATTGTCGGCGCGCTTAATTGAGCGAGTGCTAATATACACAGGAGCAATTTAATCGAATGCTGTTAAATGGCCCGGAGCCCGGAGAGCGGCCGAAATGACCGCCCTGTAAGCGCAAGACACGAATAGGCTAGGGATCTCCTGGTATGAGACGCCAAAGCGCAATCTGATGTCAGATTAAGCCGGCAACTCACGCAAAATTTGTGGTTCGCCGAGGGGGGACGGTCGGGAACGCGTGGGGCCTAATACGTTCTTGGGCGGCTTAGAAATTCTCGGGCGGCGGCAATCTGGCGTCGATGCTCGCGAAGGAATGCCGCGCCGAAACAAATGGCGAAGGCCAGTACCGAAAGACTTGTCGTTGCTCTTGATGCAGGATCAGGATCGGGACTTATCAGGAAACGGAAGCCGAAGGCGAAGGCGAAGACGACAACGCCACCAAACATGCCGCTGACGAAGGGGGTAGTCGTGCGTCTCTGCTCCAACGAAGACTCCTAGGTTTTCCGCTAGGGAACTATGGTTTCCGCTAGGGAATATATGCGTTGAAGCTGATGTGCTACCGATCCTGACGGCCCCGGCCTGTGGATATCGGGGATGAGCAGATATCAGGCGCCCCGGAGGTCTCAAGAAGCCCGTGCTGGTGCCCCCGGACGGGATCGAACCGCCGACCTTCGGTTTACAAAACCGCTGCTCTACCAGCTGAGCTACAAGGGCACGGCGCCTCGGTTAGCATATTTGTTGCGCCAGTAAAGACAAAACTCCGTTTTTCGGTTCCCGGCGAACGCGCCGGTTCTGCCGCCAGGGCGTCCTGAAAACGGCCAATTCGCTCCCTATATTGATCGAAGGTGCAATCGCATCAGCGAGGCTGTCGCATGATCAGGTTTGTCATCATTCTCCCGCTCGTCGTCGTGACCTGGCTTCTCCTGGTGAAGCTCATCAAGGATCTGAAGCGCGCCAATATCGACTGGACCGGCGTCACCACCATCATCGGCTTCATCGCGCTCGCCTTCTGGCTTCGCCATATCACCGGCATGGGCTGAGGCCTGCCGATTGTTCCGGTGAACTGTCGACGGCGCGACCGTTCGTGGTCGCGCGGCTGACAGCATCAGACCGGGCGATTTCCCCCGTCGAGAAAAAATCCAAAAAGATCTTCGAACCTTTTTCCTTGTTGCGACGACTGATGGTCAAGGGGCGGTTGGATCGCCTCCCACAACAAGGAGATCGTCATGTTCAAGCGCACCATCGTTTCCGGCCTCGTCGCCACCACTGTCGCCGCCGCCATGCTGGTCGGCACGGTTCAGCCTTCAGCCGCCCATCACAAGCACAAGCACCTCGGCATCGGTATTGCCGCAGGTGTCGGCGGCTTCCTGCTCGGCAGCGCGCTGGCCCAGCCGCGCACCGTCTATATCGAGGAAGACGGCGGCTCCTGGCACGTCCGGCGCTGCCTCAATCGCTACCAGAGCTACGACCCGTACTCGGACACCTATGTCGGCTACGACGGTTATCGCCATCGCTGCCGGCTTTGAGAGCCACTATGCCAGCTTGAGAGGAGGTGACCGTTTCAGGCACCGGAAGAAGGGGCACCCCACTGCCCCATTTTCTGTGTGTCTGGGCTCCTATTCGAATGGTCGACCGCCACTGTCGGCATAGCGCATCATTTTCGAATTGGGCGCCGTCGATGAAACTGCCAATCTCCCCCCTTGCGGGGGAGATGCCCGGCAGGGCACAGGGGGGTGCTGTCCCGCACTACCTGTCAATAGATGACAGTCAAGTCCTAAGCCAATTCCCAGTTGGAGTGGCTAAACATCGAAGCCGGCGATCCTTCCCACCCCCCTCTGTCCTGCCGGACATCTCCCCCGCAAGGGGGGAGATTGGATTGCCGAACGGCTTTCGCCAACCGCCAACACTGAAGACTGCCTTATCCCGCCGTTCGGCTCTTGCCGGATGTACAGCGATTTCCCGACAGCCTAATCTACTGCCGAGCCGAAACAGGGAGAGGGCGCTTGGGCGAGCACGATCCGAACGAAGAGCCGATCGAGACGGTTTTCCGCAACGGCACAATCACCACCGTCGGCATCCTGCTGGCGTTCTCGTTGGGCTTCATCACGCATTGGGCCGCCAACCCGATACCATGGGAAATCTATCACCTGGCCGCAGTCGTGCCGATTTTGATCGGCATTGCCCTGCAGATACGAGCGCTGCGGTTGCTGCTCGACTTAACGTCTCTACAACGGCGCGTTCTTGAACGCGCCAATCGTATCTTCATTGCCGGCCTCATCTTCACCGCCTGCGGAGTTGGGCTGGCGATGCTGCTTGATTTCTACGACCTATCGACCAAGAGCGCGGTGCCCGGGGCCTAGCTTTGGCCATCCTGGCTGATGTCGCACCATTCGGCGCTGGTCAGCGCTGCCATGCGCTCGGTTCGCTGCCAAGGCCGGGACGGGTCGGCAGGCCGCCGATCATCCTCGTCACCTCTGCAGCTGCATCGCGCACCAGCGGGCCGATCTCGGCTAGCCGTTCCGGCGTGACCCGCACCGTCGGCCCGGAGACCGAAACGCCGCCGATCGGCTCGCCGAATTCGTTGAAGATGGCGGCGGCGACGCAGCGCATACCCGGATGCCGCTCCTCGTCGTCGACCGACCAGCCGCGCAATTTGATCGTCACCAGGTCGCGGGCGAGAGCCGAGATGTCGGACAGCGTGTTTTCAGTGAAGCGCTCCAGCCCGGCCCGGCGCAGGATGGTGGCGACGCGTTCCGGCTCGAGATGCGCCAGCACCGCCTTGCCGATACCCGAGGCATGGAAGGAGCTGCGCGTGCCTGGCCGGAAGAAGGCGCGGATCGCCTGATGGGTCTCGACCTGGCTGACGAAGACGACGCAATCGTCCTCGGCGACGCCGAGATTGGCGGTCTCGCCGGTCTTCTCCATCAATTCCTGCATGACGATACGGGCGCGGTCGACCAGCTTGCGGCGGCGCAGGAACGCCGCGCCCATGCGATAGGTCTCGACGCCGATCGACCACAGCTGGTCGGTGCCGTCGAACTCGACCATGCCATGGTTCTCCAGCGTCGTCAGCATGCGGTAGGCGGTGGATGCTGGCAGACCGGAACTGGCGGCGATCTCGCTCAGCGACAGGCCGCTGCCATCGGCCACGATTGCCAGGATGCGCAGCGCCCGGTCCAGCGACTGCACCGAAGCGGCCTCGGACGGCCCGTTGAAGGCGCGCGGCCGGCCGCGCTGGCGTTTTTCGGTGGTTTCCATCGGGCCGTTCTTCGCTCTGTTTGCCCAAATAGGCAATGGAAAAGTTTTTCACCGCTTTGCGAAGTGAATTCGTGGAAAACAGAAAGCCAAATCAATTCAATCCACAAGAGCCGTTTTCTAGAAATGAAAAAATATTCTGAAAAAATTGAGAAATCGTTGGTGCGGTGGCATCATCGGCTATCAACAATTCCGTGGAGGCTGACATGGCCAGGATGCGCGCAGTCGACGCAGCGGTTCTCGTTCTCGAAAAGGAAGGCATCTCCTGTGCCTTCGGCGTGCCGGGTGCTGCGATCAACCCGCTCTATTCGGCGCTGAAGGCGAGGGGCAGTATCCGCCACATCCTTGCGCGTCATGTCGAGGCAGCCTCGCATATGGCCGAAGGGTTTACCCGCGCCAGGTCGGGCAATATCGGGCTGTGCATCGGCACTTCGGGTCCCGCCGGCACCGACATGATCACCGGTCTCTATTCGGCCGCTGCCGATTCTATCCCGATCCTCTGCATTACCGGGCAGGCGCCGCGCGCGCGTCTCAACAAGGAAGATTTTCAGGCCGTCGACATCGCCGCCATCGCTGCACCCGTCGCCAAATGGGCGGTCACCGTCATGGAGCCCTATCTGGTGCCGATGGCGCTGCAGAAAGCGTTCCATCTGATGCGCTCGTCGCGGCCGGGGCCGGTGCTGATCGATCTGCCGGTCGATGTGCAACTGGCCGAGATCGAGTTCGACATTGATGCCTATGAGCCGCTGGTGCCGTTCAAGCCAGCAATGTCGCGCGCTCAGGCCGAGAAGGCGTTGACGATGCTGAACGCAGCGGAAAAGCCTGTCATCGTCGCCGGCGGCGGTATCATCAACGCCGATGCGTCGGACCTGTTGATCGAATTCGCCGAAGTCACCGGCGTGCCTGTCATCCCGACACTGATGGGTTGGGGCGCGATCCCCGACGACCACCGTCTGATGGCCGGCATGTGCGGCCTGCAGACCTCGCACCGCTACGGCAACGCGACGATGCTCGAAGCCGATTTCGTCTTCGGCATCGGCAACCGCTGGGCCAACCGCCACACCGGTTCGGTCGACGTCTACACCAAAGGCAAGAAGTTCATCCACGTCGATATCGAGCCGACGCAGATCGGCCGGGTCTTCGCGCCGGACCTTGGCGTCGTCTCGGATGCCGGTGCGGCGCTTAAAATGCTGCTAGACGTCGCCACCGAATGGAGGACGGCCGGAAAATTGCGCGACTGGTCGGGCTGGGCCGGCGAATGCCGGCAGCGCAAGAAGACAATGAAGCGCAAGACCCATTTCGAGCAGGTGCCGCTGAAGCCGCAGCGCGTCTACGAGGAGATGAACAAGGCGTTCGGCCGCGACACCACCTATGTCACCACGATCGGCCTGTCGCAGATCGCCGGGGCGCAGTTCCTGCATGTCTACAAGCCGCGCAACTGGATCAATTGCGGCCAGGCCGGGCCGCTCGGCTGGACATTGCCGGCAGCACTCGGCGTTCGCGCCGCCGATCCGGACCGCACCATTGTCGCGCTGTCCGGCGACTATGATTTCCAGTTCATGATCGAGGAACTGGCGGCCGGCGCACAGCACAAATTGCCCTACATCCATGTCGTGGTGAACAATGCCTATCTCGGCCTGATCCGCCAGGCACAGCGCGGCTTTTCGATGGATTTCGAGGTCAGCCTGGCCTTCGAGAACGTCAACCGGAAAGACGAACCTGAGGCGGGCTACGGCGTCGAGCACGTCGCCGTTGCCGAGGCGATGGGCTGCAAGGCGGTCCGGGTGCGCCGGCCGGAGGAATTCGCCGGTGCCTTCGAAGAGGCGCAGCAGCTGATGAACGAGCACCAGGTTCCGGTGGTGCTCGAATTCATCCTCGAGCGCGTCACCAATGTTTCGATGGGTACCGAAATCGACAAGATCACCGAATTCGAGGAACTTGCCGAGCATCACGAAGATGCCCCCACGGCGATCGTCATGCTGGACTGACTGGGAGAAGAAGAATGCCACGGTTTTCAGCCAATCTTTCGATGCTCTTTCCCGAGCATAACTTCCTCGACCGCTTCGATGCCGCCGCCCGCGCCGGCTTCAAGGGCGTCGAGTATATCGGCCCCTATGACCATGCGCCGGATGTGGTCGCGGCCAGGTTGAAGAAGAACGGGCTGACGCAGGTCCTGTTCAACCTGCCTGCCGGCGACTGGGCCAAGGGCGAGCGCGGCATTGCGATCCTGCCGGACCGCGTGCCGGAGTTCCGGCAAGGCATTGCCAAGGTCGTCACCTATGCGCACGCGCTGGGCTGCGAACAGGTCAATTGCCTCGCCGGCATCGCGCCGCAGGGCGTCGATCGCTCCGTGCTGGAAGACGTCTTCGCCGAAAATCTGGCTTTCGCGGCCGAAAAGCTGGAGCAGGCCGGCATCAGGCTGCTGATCGAACCGATCAACACCCGCGACATTCCGGGTTTTTTCCTGAATTACTCGCATCAGGCCCTGGCGCTGATCGACCGCGTCGGCTCGAAGAACCTGTTCCTGCAATACGACATCTATCACATGCAGATCATGGAGGGGGATCTCGCCCGTACCATAGAGGCAAACCTCAGCCGCATCGCACATATCCAGCTTGCGGACAATCCCGGCCGCCATGAGCCGGGGACGGGCGAGATCAATTTTCCCTTCCTCTACAACCACATCGACCGCATCGGCTATTCCGGCTGGGTCGGCGCAGAATACAAGGCAAAGGGCGGAACGGAAGCCGGGTTGGGGTGGTTTCGGGACGCGGCCGGGCAGGGGAGTGCGGCGGCGTAGACGCTACGTGTCGCACGTCGCGTTCCCTCGCGCCCCCCTCTGGCCTGCCCTCTTTGCCAAAACTTGGCATCTCCCCCACAAGGAGGGAGATTGGATGTCACCGCCGCTTTCGCCAATTTTCGAGGTCGGGAGGGCCGGCGCGGGAACTGCCGATCTCCTCACTCGTGGGGGAGATGGCCGGCAGGCCAGAGGGGGGCGCGCAGGAACGCCGCCTTAACAAGAACGGAGAACTACCATGGAAACCATCGGCTTCATCGGCCTCGGCATCATGGGCGCGCCGATGGCGGGGCATCTGCTCGACGCCGGCTATCAAGTCTTCGCCAGCGACCACCGCTCGAAACCGCCGGCCGATCTCGTCGACAAGGGTCTGAAGATCGTCTCTGGCCACAGCGCCGTCGCGAAAACGGCCGACATTGTCATCACCATGGTTCCGGATACGCCGCAGGTGGCCGACGTGCTGTTCGGCGAAAACGGCGTCGCGTCCGGGCTGACAAGAGGCAAGCTGGTCATCGACATGAGCTCGATCTCGCCGATCGAGACCAAGGAATTCGCAAAAAAGATCAACGATCTCGGCTGCGACTATCTCGATGCGCCGGTGTCGGGCGGCGAGGTCGGCGCCAAGGCAGCGTCGCTGACCATCATGGTCGGCGGCGAGGAAAAAGCCTTGGAACGCGCCAGGCCCATCTTCGAGAAGTTGGGCAAGAACATCACGCTGGTCGGACCGAACGGCGTCGGCCAGACAACCAAGGTCGCCAATCAGATCGTGGTCGCGCTGACCATCGAGGCCGTCGCCGAAGCGCTTGTCTTTGCTTCAAAAGCCGGCGCCGATCCGGCCAAGGTCAGGCAAGCGCTGATGGGCGGGCTCGCCGCCTCGCGCATTCTCGAAGTGCACGGCGAGCGCATGATCAAGCGCAGCTTCGCGCCGGGCTTCCGCATCGAACTTCACCAGAAGGATCTCAATCTCGCGCTGGAAGGCGCGAAAGCCCTCGGCGTGGCGCTGCCCAACACCTCGACCACGCAGCAATTGTTCAATTCTTGCGCGGCGAATGGTGGGGCTAAGGAAGATCATTCGGCGCTTGTTCGAGCGCTGGAGCGGATGGCGGGATGTGAAGTGGGTGAATAGTGAATGGTGGGTAGGTAGTCAGTAGCAGATAGGTGAGTAGTTGATAGTGAATTGGTCACGACTTACGTGCAGTCTCACCATTCACCATTCACCATTCACCATTCACTCTTTCAAAAATTTCCTTGCCGCATAAAGCGCCACCGCCGCCGCGTTCGACACATTGAGGGAGCGGATGGCGCCGGGCATGTCGAGCCGGGCAAGCGTCGTCACCGTTTCGCGCGTTTTCTGGCGCAGGCCTTTGCCCTCGGCGCCCAGCACCAATGCGATCTTTTCTCCCGAAAAACTCTTTTCGAGCTCCGCCGGACCGTCCGAATCCAGCCCTATCGTCTGGAATCCGGCCTCGTGCAGTTGGCCGAGCGCGTCGGCGAGGTTCTTCACCTCGATCTGATCGATGTGCTCCAGCGCACCGGAGGCCGACTTCGCCAGTACGCCGGATTCCTGCGGGCTGTGGCGCGCCGTGGTGATCAGCGCGCCGGCGCCGAAGGCCACCGCCGAGCGCAGGATCGCGCCGACGTTGTGCGGATCGGTGATCTGGTCGAGCACCAGCACCAGCCTGGCGTCGCCAAGCGCATCGAGCCGCTTCGGTTTCAGCGGCTCGGCCTCGATCAGCACACCCTGGTGCACAGCATCGGAGCCGGTGACCTTGTCGATGTCCCTGGGCTCGACCAGTTCCGCCTTGAAGGCCAAAGCACCGAGATCGGCGATTGCCAGCCGCTCGGCAGCGTTGCGCGTCACCAGCATTTTTTTGATCTTGCGACGCGGATTGTCGAGCGCCGCCCGCACCGTGTGCAGCCCGTAGAGCCGCACCAGTCCATCCGCCGGGTTCTCGCCGGCCGGCACCGGCTGGCGTGGCCTGAACGACGGCGCGCCGCCGCTCTTCTCGTCGCGATGCGCGCGGCGCAGCTTGGCGTAGTGGGTGTCTTTCGGGGTCTTGGACTTGTTATCGTTGCTCATGGCCGGCTTCTATAGCCGTGTCGTCCGGCCATGGATACAGCCGCAGAAGCTGCTTGTCGGGCGAGGCGTGAGATTCAGCGCTTTTTGCCGGGCTGTTGCGGTTGACAGTTTTGGGCGCTGCCGCCATAAGGCGCTTCGCGGAAGGGCTGCTTTGGCGGCCGCGACGCGTCGATGCCTCGTTGCATGGCTCCGGCGGCAGACTGGAGAGGTGCCCGAGTGGTTAAAGGGGACGGACTGTAAATCCGTTGGCTATGCCTACGTTGGTTCAAATCCAACCCTCTCCACCACTGCCGGCCCGGAAGCCCTGAAACGCAGAGCGAGCGTCGGAGCGGATCCGACGCTTGACTGAAAGGCGCGGGTATAGCTCAGTGGTAGAGCAGCAGCCTTCCAAGCTGAATATGCGGGTTCGATTCCCGCTACCCGCTCCAGATTTCCCGCAGCCGCCGCGTCCCTCGCGCACGATCCCGAAGCAGGCAGCGCCAAGCGAAGCGCTTTGCCGATAGTTCAAAGTATTCGTTGCGCGTCCAAACGGACGCGCGACGAACTCTAATCTGTGTTTTACGCATATCGTTGTCCCAACCCGCAGGCGGCATTGGGCGACAGGCGTCAGCTCGCGAATTTGCTGAATATGGACGCGAGTTGGTTCTGCTGCGGCACTTGCCCTTTCGGCGTCAGCTGGTCGACAAGCCCGGGCAAGGCCGCGGACAATTGCTGGAGCAATTCCTGCTGGTTCAGGCCCGTCCTTTGGGCGATCTCCTGGATGATTTGTGGCCCGAGAGCACTGCCCAGATCGCTGGGGTTGATCGGCTGGTTCTGACCGGTGCCGACCCACGAATTGACGACGTTGCCGTGGCCGGCGTCCTTCAGTTTGTCGAGCAGGCCGCCCAGACCGCCGAGCAGTCCGCCGTCGGCGGATGCGGTTGCATCAGGCGGGACGGGGGCAGGGCTTTGCGCTGCCTCCGGCTGGGCGGAACTTCCACCGCTCAGCATTTTTCCCACCAAAAGTGCACCGAGCGCGATCATCAGCGGCTTGGCGACGTTGCCGCCGGGAACGGCATTGTCAAACAGTCCCATTGTGGATCTCCATGTCAAATTGCCCGTCCGTCCCCGACAATGACGCATTCATGGCGAATTTCAAGCCGGTTTGAGCTTTCCGTAATCATGATTTTCAAGTTGGCTTGAGCTTTGCTTAATAATGTGGAAGTAATCGAGCGCGGGGAACGGAGAGGAAAAATGTCAATATTAAGCTGGATTATTCTCGGCGTCATCGCCGGCTTCATAGGCAGCAAGATTGTCAATAAAAGCGGGCAAGGCCTTGTGCTCGACATCGTGCTCGGGATTGTCGGGGCTATCGTCGGCGGGCTCATCTTCAGTGCGTTTGGTGCGTCGGGCGTTACCGGGCTCAACATCTACAGCCTGATCGTAGCCGTTGTCGGTGCCGTGGTTGTCCTGTGGGCCTATCACCAGTTCAGCGGCAAGAGGGCTCTGTAGAAGCCGTTCGGCAGTTGCGTCGGCATTCACCCGAATGCCGACCGCCTATCTGATCCTTTTGAGGATTTCGCGGATCAGCGTGTTGAGGCCGGCTTCCAGCCCTCTCACCATGATCGGCCATAATTCCTCGAGCAGTCGCTGCCATGCCGCATCGCGCCCAATCCTCACCGGCAGATTTGGCATCAAGCCCATTGCCGCCGTCACGTCGCGGCGCAGCCGTTCGCCACAGGCGCTTGCGCCGCTGATCGTCGGATCGAAGGGCAGCCGGGTGAATCCCATTTTCCGCGTTGTTCTATGCCGAGATTGCTCTCGACCTCGGCATGCGAGAGCACCGTTTTGGACGTGACCTTGATGCGGTAATATTTGCAGAGTTCGGCGACAACCGCGGTCATCGCGTCCCACTGCGCCCTGGTCATCGGATAGCGGCCGGCATCGAACGGCCTTTCCTCCCGGCCATGCAGCAGAGCGAAACCCCGATCGAGCCGCCGTTGCAGTTGAGCGTGTGCGCGGCATATCCCGGTTTTACCCGGCCCGAATTGAGTGCGATCGAAGGCCGGCCCCTGACCAGACGGCCATTCCCCTCGACCAGTATGTGATACGCATCCCTGTCGGTATCGCCGGCCGAATGCGAGCCTGCCGTCCAATGGCAAATGACGCGCCTCATCGCAACATTGGGCAACCAGTCGGGCGGCAATGCCACAGAAATCTCCGCGACATAAGTTCAGTGACGGAGCACAGTATAGTTTGCTTGGCGGCGCACGCGAAAACGAAACGATAATTTGGTTGAGCGTTTCTAACGGTCAGCTATTCGCCGGCATCTCCGGCGACCGCGTGTTCTTCATATTGCGGCAGATCGTCGGTGATCGTGAACCACTTTGCCTTGGAGCCGACGAAGATGTGCTGCGTCGGGCGGATGGTCGGCTCGTCGACGAGGCTTCCCATGGCGACATGCACGAAGGCACCGTCGCGGACCACCGAATAGAGCAACGAGCCGCAAGTCTTGCAGTGCGCATCATGGCCGGTTTCGTCGCCGAAGATCATGAGATTGTCCTCGCCCGTCGCCAGGCTCAGCCTGTCGCGCTCGATGCCGGCGAATGGCTTGAAGGCCGAGCCGGTGGTGCGCCGGCAGTTCGAGCAGTGGCAGTTCGCGGCATAGATGAACGCGTCCGCCACCGCGTACTGAACGGCGCCGCACAGGCACTTTCCGGCGAGCGTGCGGTTGCGTGAATTCTGGTTGTCATCCGGGCTTGCCACGCGCTCCTCCCATTGTGCAGGCCGATTTCAGTTTCAAGCGACGACGGTCAACCGGCGCTTGCGCTCGTCGAGCGAGACGATGGTCAACCCGCTGGCCACCACCAGCAGGATGCCGCAGATGGCCAGCGCATTCGGGAGCTGCCGGAATACCACCAGGCCTGAAATCACCGCCCAGACGGTAAAGCAATAGTAGAACGGCGCCACCACGCTGGTCGGCCCGACGCGATAGGCCATGAAGATGAAGAAGTGGCCGAAGATCAGGAACAGTCCGGCGCCGCCCATCAGCAGCAGGTGACCGGTCCCAGGCACCACCCACTGCTCGGAAACCAGATGCGCAACGCCGGCGCCCGCGAGCACCACAATCACCGCGGAAATAGCCACGACCATTCCCGGCACGTCGGCGGCGACCTTGCGTCCGGCCAGATCGCGCGCCGCGGACAGGGCTGCATTGCCTAGCGCCAGCAGGGCGTAGACCGAAATCCCTTGCATTGTCGGTTGTGCCACCATCACCGCGCCGACAAAGCCGAGCCCGATCAGCGCCAGGCGTACCCCGCCGATCCGTTCGCCAAACAGCATCGAGGAGCCGACCAGCATCAGCAAGGGCGTGATCTGCCCGAGCGCGGTCGAGTCGGCGATCTGCATGTTGGCGAGCGCCACCACGTAGCAAAGGATAGCACCCAGCTCGAGCAGGTTCCTGCGCAAAACCTTGGCGTCTAGGATCAGCGGGATCTGCTTGCCATAGCCCAGCATGAACAGCAGCGGAATGCCCCACAATGTTGCCGCAGCGCCGCGCAGGAACAGCACCTCATAGGGCGGCAGTCCCGCGGTTGCGAGCTTCATCATCGTGTCGTTGACGATGTAGGACCCGGTCGAAACGACCATGAACAGCGGGCCTCGTATGGCAGTCGGGATGAAATGCATCGGCCCACGAAATCAGACCGGCGCCAGAGCGGCAATGGGCCAGATCCGGCTGTAAATCCGTCAAAGCCGTCAGCCGCCGCCGTAACCATTCCATTTGCCCTTGTTCGTTCCTATATCCGCGCCACATTCTCCGAAACCGGATCACGCGTTCGGGCGGGCGAGCGCGCTCGGCGACAAGGCACTTGTGTTTTTCGGCCTTAGTCGCTAATCGCCCCGCATTCGACTGAACTGAAGGTCCAGGCCGTCCCTAGGCCGTCCAAGGAAAGAGACTATGGCAAAAGGTAAATTCGAGCGCACTAAGCCTCATGTGAACATTGGCACGATTGGTCACGTCGACCATGGCAAGACGTCGCTGACGGCGGCGATCACCAAGTATTTTGGCGAATACAAGCGCTACGACCAGATCGATGCGGCGCCGGAAGAGAAGGCGCGCGGCATCACCATTTCGACGGCGCATGTCGAATACGAGACCGCCAACCGCCACTATGCCCATGTCGACTGCCCCGGCCACGCCGACTATGTGAAGAACATGATCACCGGTGCTGCGCAGATGGACGGTGCGATCCTGGTGGTGTCGGCCGCCGACGGCCCGATGCCGCAGACCCGCGAGCACATCCTTTTGGCCCGCCAGGTCGGCGTGCCCTCGATCGTGGTGTTTTTGAACAAGGTCGACCAGGTCGACGACGCCGAGCTGCTCGAGCTGGTCGAGCTGGAGGTGCGCGAGCTTTTGACCAAGAACGAGTTCCCCGGCGACGACATTCCGATCGTCAAGGGTTCGGCGCTTGCCGCACTTGAAGATTCTGACAAGAAGATCGGCGAGGACGCCATCCGCGAATTGATGGCTGCGGTCGATGCCTACATCCCGACGCCGGTTCGTCCGCTCGACAAGCCGTTCCTGATGCCGATCGAGGACGTGTTCTCGATCTCGGGCCGCGGCACGGTGGTGACCGGCCGCGTCGAGCGCGGCGTCGTCAAGGTCGGCGAGGAGCTGGAGATCGTCGGCATCCGTCCGACCACCAAGACGACCTGCACGGGCGTCGAGATGTTCCGCAAGCTGCTCGACCAGGGCCAGGCCGGCGACAACATCGGCGCGCTGTTGCGCGGTGTCGACCGTGAAGGCGTCGAGCGCGGCCAGGTCCTGGCCAAGCCCGGCACCGTCAAGCCGCACAAGAAGTTCGTTGCCGAAGCCTATATCCTGA
>NZ_JAMYNE010000029.1:0-62085 GCF_040318915.1 Mesorhizobium sp. M0991 | reverse complement strand
CGCCCCAGGCCCCCCCCGGGGCGGGGCCGAACGGGCGGGGGGGCGGTCCGCGGGGCCCGCGCCTGTGGCGGGGGGGCCGGGGGGGGGGGGGGGGGTTGGGCATGCCTGCCGTCTATGGGCGCGCCCACCACCGACGGAGACACGCCATGACCTACGACCATCCTCTCGACGACGCCTACGAGCCCTACCACGCCTCCTCGCCGACCGACCGCGTCATCCTCGAACTGCAGATGTACGGCCATCGACCGCATCAGGACGAACCTGATCCTCGGCCACTTCCCGACGACGAGGTGATCCGGGCCGGCCTCGCCGGGATCGTAGAAACCTTCGCCGGCATGCTCGGGGACACCAGGCTCGAACCCGATCTCGACGACCTGCTCTGGTCGTTCGCAAACGTCTTCCACCGTGCCGCCGAGCGTGTCGCCCGCAGCCTCGACCGCAACGAGGAGGCGCAGCGCTCGAGTCAGCAGGAGCAGGACGGCTCGGAGGTGAAGTCGGTCGAGCTGGAGCGGCTGACCGCGGAAGGCATCAGCTATATCGAGCGCCGCAACGTGCTCGAAATCATGCGCGATGAGGCCGCCGATCTCTACGAGGCACAAACCGGATCGGCATGGCGACCGCGCACCGGCTCCAAGGTCAGCCACCAGGCGATGACCGCTTCGGTGATCGACAGCCGCGACTTCCTCGCCGCCCGCCGACACGCCGAAACCGAGGTGCTCGTTCCAGCAGGGACCAAGATCGCCTTCGCCGGCGGCCTCGACTGCAACGATCACGACAGGATCTGGGACGCGCTCGACAAGGCTCGCGAGAAGCATCCCGACATGGTCCTGCTCCACGGCGGCAGCCCGCGCGGCGCCGAACGCATCGCCGCCTGCTGGGCCGAGAACCGCAAGGTCACCCAGATCGCCTTCAAGCCGGACTGGACCCGGCACGCCAAGGCAGCCCCGTTCCGCCGCAACGACCAGCTTCTCTCCGTGGTGCCCTACGGCCTGATCGTCTTTCCCGGCTCCGGCATTACCGACAACCTTGCCGACAAGGCCCGTCGGCTCGGCATCCCCGTCTGGCGGTTCGCGGAGGGCGGCGCGTGAGCGCCGTTTTCTTGCAAATCTGGCGAATCCAGATAATATGGAGATCGATCAAGGAGTCTAGCCATGCGCCAGTTCACGACGGGGGATCTCAACAAGCAGGTTGGCGACGTCACCGACGTTGCCAGCCGTGAACCCGTTATTCTTACCAAGCACCGGAAACCCCGGTTCGTGCTGATGAGTTACGAGCACTACGAACGGATGCGCATCGGCGGCGATCCCCGCCGCGCATACCATGTCGCCGAGATGCCGGAGGAACACACGGAACTCTTCGCCGCCGAGATCGACCGATTGGCGCGCGGGGAAGGATACGATGATGAGCGGTAGATTTCTGCCCGGTCAGGTGATCTCCTATCCTTATCTTTGGGCATGGCAATACGAGCGCGGCGAAACGGAAGGCCGCAAGAGCCGGCCGACCTGCGTGGTCATCGCTGTCCGCGGCGCAAGAGATGGCCTGACCCATCTCGCGCTCCTGGCTATAACCACCCAGCCACCGACCAGCGATCGGGTCGGTTTGGAAGTCTCCGCTATCGAGTGCCGCCGCGCCGGTCTGACCGATCTCAAACGCTGCTGGATCGTGGTTGACGAATACAACTACGATATTGCCGAACGCTCCTGGTACATCGAAGCCGACGGTAAGCCCCTCGGTCGTTTCAGCAAGGCATTCATGATGAAGATCGCAGGCGCCTTTATCGAAGCGCGCAGCGAGGGCCGCCGCGTCAGCCGTCTGGATTGACGTTCTCTTTTCGCGGCCATGCGCTCGATCCAGGACGGGAGCCTCTGGCTGGCCGACAAGACCACTAGCTCCAGCGCGAAGCGCCACTAGCCAGATGCGCGTAGCGCCTCCGGCAGCTGCAGGATCCGGGCTCTCGTCGCGGCGTCCCGCCGCTTCCCTGAGCCGGCTTCGCCGTCTCGGCCTTCGGTGACGATCCCTCGCGCAGGGCCAGGGGGGGAGGGCGGCCGCAACGGGGCGGGGGACGCTGGAGAGAAAGGAAAGTCACGATGTCGATGATATTCATAGGTGGATCACGCGAGATATTCGAGCTGCCGGAACCTGTCATCGCTCGCATCGGCGCAATCGTTGCTGCCGAGCACGGCGTGCTGATTGGCGACGCGTCTGGAGCCGATGCTGAGGCGCAGAGCCTGCTCGCGGGCTACAATTACGAGCATGTCGGGGTCTTCCATGCGGGCAAGGAACCCCGCAACAATCTGGGCGACTGGGCCGCCTACCATGTCCCGTCACCTGAAGGCACTCATGGATATTTGTTCCACGCCGCCAAAGACCGGGAGATGGCGCGGCGCGCCGACTTTGGGATGATGGTCTGGGACGGCGCATCACCCGGGACGGCCGTCAACGTGCTTCGGCTCGCCATCGCGAACAAGCCGTGCGTCATTTACGATCTGGCCAAGGGCAGCATGGCGACCACTTACAATGTGGGAGACTGGTGCACCATGCTTCGCCATGCCGGTCCGGACATTCGCAGCCAAGCCGAAGCCCGCATGACGGCGGACGAGCGTCTGGCGTTGCCAGGATGATGTACGCGCGGGCCCGCCGACAGCCCGGTTGGTCCGATCTCCGATATGCTTGATCTGGCCCCGCGCCCCCAACTCCACTTGTATGAACGGCCGGAGCCGGCCCCTTTCGAAACCGGCACACGCGCAGAGCCACGGGGCGTTGTGCAGGATGATCATCTTGACCCATCTCGCACCTGAAGCGGGTGCAAGCGTGCCGAACATCCTGGCTTGCTTGGTCACCCAACCTGGTTGCGAGGCATCGTCCCCAGAGGGGCGTGAAGTTCGCTGCCAGTCGGCTCCGATCTCGAAACTGCTGTGCCGCCATACCGAACGCGCAAGGCGGTTCACGCGTCATTGCTGCTGTTCGATGTGTTGGCAATGCCGACGATATGACCCGGAGGCTGCAGCATGTTCCTGCGATCCGGCAGCGTTGCGTCGGCGATCTAGCGATGGCGGCCTGAGTTCTTCTCCTTCGGTCGCATCCGGGGCCATTCCCGTTTCATGTCGCCTTTGTAGACGACCGCCTGCTTTCTGCGGTCAACCCCCGTTGGGGGTACACTCGGCGAATATTCAGGAAAATTCGATTTCTGTTTTTGTCTGCGGACAGGCGAAGGGCCTGCCCGCAATTTTTCGGCAAATAGAATTTTCCAGAATTTTCGCCGAGATGACCGCAGCAGGACGGCCCTCTCCTTTGGCGCCATCGGGAATGGTCCCGATGCAACCGAAGGAGAACTACCATGGCCACCACGATCGCAAACCTCACCACCAAGGCCGACGGCTCGATGGAAGGCGTCTTTGCCACGCTCCGGGTCAACGCCCCGATCACCCTTATCCCGAACACCAACAAGTCGCGCGAGGACGCCCCCGACTACCGGATCGTCAACAAGCGCACGGGCTTCGAGATCGGAGCCGGCTGGCACCGCATCTCCCAGCGTTCGGGCGAGGAATACCTTTCGGTCAAGCTCGAAGCCCCCGAGATTGGCGTCATCTTCGGCAATCTCGCTCCCGCCCCGGGTGGCGAGGAAAACAAGAAGGTCATCCTCTGGAACAACCCCCAGTGAGGCATCGCTGGCCGGCCCCGCAAGGGGCCGGCTCCCCACCGGCAAAAGGAGGTTGCAATGAGCCGTTACACAATCACTGTCACCGGGCAGGGGCGCTCAGACCAAGACGCTGTCATCGGTTACGACCCACCGCTTCGGACCTACTTCCTGCAAGCGTTCCCCCACGAAGAAACCGACGAGCCCCGTCTTTGGCTTGGCACCTACGATCGCGCGTTCGAAACGCTTGGATATCTTCGCCACGCCGCGACTGCGCACGGCTACGACTTCATGCCGCTGCCGCCCGAAATGGCTGCAAAGCTGGTCGAGGACAAAGCGGCACCTGGCGATCGTTCGGAACGGGACGGAATCCTCGGTGAACTGCTGAAACACCTCAACCAACCCGAGTAGGCAAACACATCTCAGGGCCCGCGACGGAACACTCCGTCGCGGGCCCTTTTTTGCGCGTCGCAAAGAGCCACGAACATCACCCGTCACAGCATGCGACAGCGACTCCAAACCGCCGATTATTCCTTTGGCAGTTTGTGCTTATGAACGCGGATATAATCCTGCACAGCCTTTCGCAGCAGTTCGGTCATGCTGTGCCCGTTGCTGATCGCCAGCAACTTGAACTGCCGCTGCTCCGCAGCCGTCAGGTAGTAACCGCAGCGGATCATCTCCTCCTCGCGAATCTTCTTTCCGGCGATGGGGTCCTTTTTCTGACCCTGCCGCAGCAGCTTGCGGAAATCGGGCCCGACTGCCGGGGACGGCTTTGTCGGTTCCTGCATCTGTAGCGTAGCTTGCTCCTTGATCCCTGACGGCTCGACCTTCGGTGGGATGAACATGCTCGGCAGTACGGGCGGCTGCGTGGAGATCGCCTTCATCATGCGGGCCTTCTTGTCGTCACCGGGTTTCGGCGCGGTCTCTTCACTCATGCCGCGTTCCTTGTGGCTTCGATGAAGGTTTGCAGAAGGTCGTCAAAGACCCCTTCGCTTTCGGCAACCGCCTTCGCGTCGGGCACCTCAGGGCTGTAAAGGGTCTGCCCGGTCTGAAGGTCGCGGTAGGCAACGCGATTGTGCAGGACGTGTTCTGCAATGGGCGTGCCGTTGGCCTGGATGATGGCGCGCAGTTCGGTCAGGGCTCGCGCCCTGCCATCGATGATGGTCTGCTTGGTCAGCACGAATATCGCAGGCAACGGTCTCCCCCGGCTCTCGACCGCCAGCGGGATGTAGTGGTCGGTAATCTGGATGGCGGCGGTCACATCGTCGAGGGCAAAATAGACCGGGACGACGACAATGTCAGCCGCGAAGAGCCCGGCCATGAGGTTGTCATTTGTGGTGCCTTCCGTATCGATCAAGACGACGGAACGCTCGCCGTTGTGAGTGGCTGCCGCGCGGAGGATTTCCTGCGGCGTCATCGCGCTCACCATCTGGAGCCTGTCAGGACGATTGCCAGCTTCGCCCAGCATCTGGAACCAGCGGTTCATGTTCTGCCGCCGGTCGCCGTCGATAAGAGTGACCGAATAGCCCCTATGCAGCGCGACGGATGCGAGGGTGCGCAGCATCGTCGATTTGCCAGTGCCACCCTTTGGGATCGCAGCGGAGATGATCATGGGGCCTCCTTCCCGCGTTGTCTCCTTGATTCCATGTTAACAAGGAAACAAGTCATCGTGGACACATGAAGCACAATCACGGTCCGAAACATGGTGACATTGTCGACGGGGAAGACTGGTTTGACAACCCATGCGCGCACCGAAGGGCTCGCTCAAGGGGGAGTTTTGCGCAGCTGCTATCTTCAGGGAAGAAGGGGGTCCGGGTGACCCATCGACTGCGCATTTCCGACTACGCTTTCCAACTACGCATCTCAGGCCGATGTTTCCATGTTAACATGGAAACAAGTCGTCAGCACATCATAGACACATCGCATCAAATCACGATGGGAACATTTCGCCCGCGCTGCTGCCGCTGACAACTAGGCTGGTGAGAAAACCCCGCCCGTATCTACAATTTCCCCCTCTTTCTAATGGCAGGATAGCCTATTTTGTGATACACACAAAATAGGCGGCGCGGCCCTGGCGGGCCTTAGCGCCCGCAAGCGGGCTTGAGAGATGGATGCAGACGCCCAGAAAGCAGCGGTAAAGAGCGCGTCACGACGCTATGGCGAGGTGACGCACATCCGGTTTTCGGCTGACGAGCTGGCCAACCTCAAAGCCATTGCGGAGCGGGATGGGGTTACCGTCAGCGAGGTCGTGCGGCGTCTCGTGCGGGCAGAGGTCGGGCATCTGCCTATCGCATCAGAGGCGTTGCGGCCGGCGATCGTGGACATGACCGATCAGCTGCGGCGCGTCGGCATCAATTTCAATCAGGCCGTGCGCGCGATGAACGACGGCCGTGTTGCCCACGACGAGGATCTTGAACAGGCGCTGGTCGCGGTGGGCGACCTCGTGCGGCAGTTTCGCGAGGAACTGAAAACGATGACCGTCGCGTCTCGCAAGGCTAGGGAGGCCAAGCCATGAGCGGTCGTCTTGCTGGCTACGCTGCCGAAATAGAACGCTATCTGCGGGGCGAGTCCGGCGTGAAGCGTGAGGAGCTGGACGACGACAAGTCACTGACGGGCGCCCGACGCGAGGCTGGCGAATTCCAGGCGATGAAGAGTTATCAACTGACCGGTGGCGGCGGACGCCTCGGGCAAGGACAAACCGGCTCGACCGTAGGTGGCGGCAGGAGCGCCCCTCGTTCTTCGCCGGGAGTAACAGGAGTGGTGGGGAGCTCCGTCTCCAGCGGTGCACCGAAGTCCGTTGCTGCTGCGAGCTCGCCCAAGGCCGCTAGCGCGCCGATCATGGTCTATGGCGCCACGCTCGCCGGTTTCCGGCCGGAAGAGGAGGAGGAAGACTGGAAGCGGCGCGGCGGCGGAGGCCGTGGCCGTGGTGCTGTTCGTCCGAGCGGTACAGGGCGAGCAGCGCGGGCGGGCTATCAGGCGCGGGCCGTGGCGGCACGGGCAGGCTATGCGGCGGGTGCGCAGCCTGCCGTGTTTAAAGTCATGCCCAATCCTCCGTCGACCAAGGAAGCCGCCGCGCGGCTGCTTAACTACATCGGGAAGCGCGAGGACGAAAAAGGCGAGAAACACGACATCGAGATTTTTGACGAGGACGGGCAGGTCCTTGCGACAGGCGGCGCACGAAAGGCGTTCCTGGAAACGTTTTGCGAGACGTTCGAACCACCCCTGGAAAACACCAATTTTATCGAGGTTCGTTTCGAGCTCGCCGGCGAGATCACCGATGCCGCCGTGAGCGAGGCATTGAACAACGCCTTCGGTGCAAAACCGTTCATCTATGCGCAGGATGGACAAACGGTTCAGGTTTACGCGCACACCGATGAGCGGGCCGGGCCGCTCGCCAAGGTGCTGGCCGGCGGTCGGGAAAATTCGCGCAGCAAGGCGCTCGAGAAGATCGAGGCGCGCTTGTCTGAAGCCATGGGCGCGGCGAGGGTGGTCGCCAAGGCAGAGGTGATGGCGGCCGTGAGCCGTGAACCCAAAGCGAAATATTTCTTGCAGAAGTTCATCCGCACCCACAGCCACGTCCGCCACGCAAATCGCGAGGCTGTGCCCGGGGTGAAGAATTCCACCAAGGCGGCGGCTGCGGTCTACGAACAATGGCGCCCGCAGTTTTCGGGGCGTGAGCGCCGCAATGCCTATCACCTGCTTTTCTCGGCAAGAGCCGGCACCGATGCCAACGCCGTCATGGCCGCGGCGCGCGCCGTGCTCGAGGAGCGCGCGCCAGGATACAAGTTCGTCCTGGCGCATCACAAGGACACCAAGCACGTCCATATCCATGCGATGGTGCAGGCACGGTCAGCCGACGGCGAGCGCCTGAAATTCTACAAGCCTGATCTCGCAGCTTGGCGCGAGACTTTTGCGGAAAAAGCACGCGAGAACGGCATTGCGATGGTGGCGACGCGGCGCATGGATCATGCGATGACACGGCCATTCACGAAGGAGCATGCTGGAGCTTATAGCCGCGCCCAGAGCGATCCGCGCTACCAGGTCAGCGCCAGGACGATCGAGCGAGTGGAGGCCAAGCGGCAACGCCGTTTGGATGGACAATCCCTAGTCGTGAACGGCGATGCAATCGCTGCCGCATGGCAAAAGACTGTGACGACGATGCGGACCGCGGGCATAGTCGGTCAGGCTCTCACGGCAGCGGAGTCGATCGGCAACAATTTTCTGCAGTTCCGCCGCGATCGAACAGGGGAGGGGCAACCAGGTCCTGCTGCGGGTCGCGGAGCTGATCAATTGGGGCAGAAGTCTTTCCTGTCCCATCCCGGTATGAGAGAATTGAATGCACTGATAGGAGATTTGGACATGGCGCAAACCCCCTTGGAAATGCGGCGTCAGATGGCCCGCGTCAATCAGGCTCTCGACAACATGCGCGAGACGCTGCCGCCGGCGCATCAAGGACAGTTCGAACAGTATCGTGAAGAGGTCAACGACAAGATGCACGACCGTCTGGCGCGGCTGCAATTCGAGCGGCAGCAGCAGCGTCGTGGTGGCGGCGGTGGCGAGCCGATCCCCGAGCGCGAGGTGCGCGGTCGGGATCTTCCAACTCGGGACGATCCCCGCGAGCCGGAGCAGCCGCGCACCGGCACCGAGCAGGAGAAGGTAAGAGCCAAGCAGAAGGACGCCAAAAAGCAGAAGGCTCAGCAGGCTGAAGAGCACGACCGCAAGACGCAGCGCTCAAACGACAACGATTACGAGCGTTGAGCAAGGGCCAACCTAGCGTCCTCGCGTGGCGGTCTATCAAATCGACGCATTCGTCATAGAATGATCAGTTGGATGGCAGCAAAACGCCTTCGTTTCTGCCGTTCAGGGTGACGATCCAGATGCTCCAAAGCATACGTCTGTTGATCGCTGCGAGCTCCCCGTCTTCATTGACCCGCCTCCATCAGATGCAGCGTATTAGTGTCTGCTATCGGCCCCAAGCCGCGGCAACGCACTCTGTGAGATAAACTCTGCCGCTTCCCGTTAGCCGAAGTTGCAAGCGGCCCCGCCAACAATCGTGGTTGCGCCTTTAGGCATCGTGGTTGAGACCGCTGGCGGATTAAACTCATGTTGGCTTTGCGATCAGCTCACGCTGCCGACAATCGGTGCCCTATATAAAGGGGCATGTCCAAGCGCCGAAAACTCAATGCAATAGCGAAGCTGATTGGAGAGTGGCCTTTAACCCCGGCTGCAACGCTTGGATCGTCCGTCAGAGCGAGGGGCATTTTTCTCGAAATACGCGCTCGACTTCCGACGGAGTTCAGGAAACTGCTCCATATCGAGTCCCGGGTGCTTACCCTGCGCCTGTCTGAGGGCGCGGAGAATGATGTGCGGGTGGTATTCGGGATCGTATCAAACGCACTGCAGAATATCGAAGACCTGCCCGTAATCCCCCGTGAAATCGAGGACATTTTGACGATCTCGACGGCCGAACGGCACCGCTGGCTGAAAGATGGTCGCTTGCAGAGCGCCGGGACGAAAACGGTGAAACTCCGCGGGCGGGCAAGGAACATCACCTTTCACGTGTTCGACCCGCAGCACGTGGAGGATGTGCTTGACCGCGACCTGGTCACGGTCTGGCGCGAACAGGACGCAGCGACGGCTGCAGAGAATAGGCGGCGAGCCGCTGGGAAGGCCGCTATGAAACGCGCTCAAAGAAGAGGGCGCGGAACTGCTGCTTCAGCTGGCTATGGCCCCGATGAGAACTCGGACTCCAGTTTGCGCGGCTGGGAAGATTTCGAGAATGACGGACTCCTGCGCTGATAGGCCGGGCGCACAAGCAGGTCAGAACGTTTGCCTGCGGCGTGCGAGATGCGCAAGGAGTGCCGTCAAACGCATCGTATTCAAGACCCGCTTCGCAGGGACTCCGCCCTTGCGCGCCATCTCGACACCCCAATGCATGTGGTCGAGTTCGCGGATCGAATGAGCGTCCGGATTGATGCTGAAGATGCAGCCCTGATCGAGTGCCTTTTGATGCCAGCGCCAGTCGAGGTCGAGTCGCCACGGATGTGCATTGATTTCGACAGCGACGCCGTGTTTCGCACACGCTTTGAGGACTCTGTCGATGTCGAGATCATAACCGGGCCGGCGCAACAGCTGGCGACCGGTCATGTGCCCGATGATCGTCGTCCGAGGATTTCCGATCGCTTCAATGATACGCTCCGTCTGCTCCTTCTTGGGCAACTTGAAGCGGCTGTGCACGCTCGCGACGACGAAATCGAACTGCTCCAGGATATCATTCGGGTAATCGAGCGAGCCATCCGCCAGGATGTCCGCCTCGATGCCCTTCAGTATGCGAAATTTTCCTTTGTATGCCTTGTTCAGCCCGTCAGCTTCGCGGTGCTGTTCAGCAATCTCCTGCAACGAAAGGCCGCCTGCGTAGTGAGCGGACTGCGAATGATCGGCGACACCATAGTATTCGAAACCGCGCCTGTGCGTGGCTTCAGCCATTGCCTCAAGCGTTTCGGTGCCATCGGATGCGGTCGTGTGAGAATGCAGGATGCCATGCAGATCTTCATCCCGAATGAGAGCGGGTAGCTTGTGCTTTGCCGCTCGCTCGATCTCGCCCCTACCTTCGCGCAATTCTGGCTCGATAAACTGCAAGTCTAGAGCTTGGTACATTTCTTCTTCTGTCGCTGACGCGATCAGCTTTCTCCCGCGATGAAGCCCGTCGGCATTTAGGGTGAATCCCTTGTTGGCCGCGAACGTCTTCAGTTGCTCAAGGTGATCTGCCGAACCGGTCGCTTCGAGCAGGCTCGCGCCAAAGTGCTTCCTGTCCGTGACAACAAGCCTGAGGGTCGTCTCCTCGATACAAGTCGATTTTTCGGCCTGCGCTACCAGGGCGAAGTCGGAAACGAGTTCGCAACCGCGCCGGAAGTCACCTGCAATTTCGACGCGCGAAAACTCTGGATGCTCTTGCTTCACCGATATGACCGCATGTTCGAGAAGAGCGGCGGCCTTGTGCAGGTGAAGTTGCGTTTCGCCGCTTCGCACAATGGCCAGGTTCTGCAGGAGCTTTGTCTGAAGCGCAGCGCCGAGTCCTTTGACCGGGCGTATGCGGTCTTCTCTTGCCGCGGCCTCGAGCTCCGCCAGCGAGTTCACGCCGAGCGCCTGATGAAGCTTCAGTATCTTATCGGGACGAAGCCCGGGTATGGCAAACAGCTCCATCACGCCCGCTGGAACATCCTCGCGCAGCTTCTCAAGCCTCGGGTGCGTGCCGGTTTGGTAAAGCTTGGTCACGATATCTGCGATAGCATCACCGATCCCCGGGATCTTGGTGAGGGCGCCGGCGGCGATGATCCGATCAAGCGGCTGCGATAGCGCCGTGAGACTGTCCGCGGCGCGCAGGTATGCCTTTGTGCGATAGGGATTGTCGCCGCGCATGGACGCCCGTTGCGCATATTCCCTCAAAAGATTGGCGACGGTCATCGGATCGATTTTTGCCATGGCTTCAGCCAAACGAGGCCGATCTCCGCAGGTTCCAATCAGGCAGGGCCATGAGCGCCGCGTTGCCCTTTGAATGCTGGCTTTACTGACTCTTCCCGCGTCGGACGCTACAGATTGGGCAAGGATTGGTCAGCGCGACCCCATCCAGCCAGAGCTTTGGAGGCTGCGCGTTTCTTTAATTCAGGAGCATCGCCCACGTGGAAATGTGAGGGCGCATCTATTGTCTTCATCTCCGCCCACGTGATCGGTGCCGCCACAGGGGCGCCCGGACGTGATCTTGCGCTGTAGGGCATGATCGCGGTCGCCCCGCGCTGATTGCGTAGATAGTCAACAAAGATGCGACCCTTGCGGCGCGCCTTTGACAACACGGCCGTGAAATGGGCCGGATCGCTCTGGGCGACCGCCTGCGCCAGGCGAGACGCGAAGTCCTTCACCTGGGGCCACTCGGCGCCAGGGATGAGGGGCGCGATGATGTGCACTCCTTTGCCTCCCGTCAGCATCGGGAAAGTCGTAAGCCCCAGCGATTTAAGGATAGCGCGGAACTGAAAGGCAGCGGCGCGGACAGCCTCAAAATCGAGGCCTTCATCGGGGTCCAGGTCGAACACGAGGCGGTCGGCCTTTTCGACATCCTCGATCCGAGCCCCCCATCCATGCAGCTCGATCGTTCCCATCTGGACGCACGTCATCAGTCCTTCGGCATCGTCGATATAGAGATATGGTTCCTCGTGCCCGTCCTTCTCCGTGATGCCGACGTGGTGGACTTTGTCGCCAAAGCTGCCGGCGTCGTGTTTTTGGAAGAAGCACTTCTTCGCGCGGCCCTGTGGGCATCGAACCAGACTGATCGGCCGGCTGCCAACCCAAGGAAGCATGATCGCCGCGACCGCCGTATAATGGTCGGCGAGCTGTCCCTTGGTGATGTTGGAATCCGGATAGATCACGCGGTCACGGTTACTTATCGCGACGGTTGTCGCAGACGCGGCGAGATCGGCTGCATGACGTTCCATCTCGACCACGACCGCCTCCGGCTTCTTGTCTTCGCGGAGACCAAGATAGCTCGGATGTCGTAATGTCCCTTCATTTGTCATTTCGGTGAAAGCAATCTCAGCGACCAGTTTCGGACGGAGCCAGTGTGCGCCGCGCACTTCGGCGCGTGGTGCGTCGACGGTCGCGGCCTTCTGCTCAAGCGGCGCCATGATCTTCAAGAGACGAAGAAGTTCAGCGGTATCGAAGCCGGTGCCGACTTTCCCGGCGTAACGCAGCTTGCCGCCGTCATGAACGCCAAGGATCAAGGACCGAAAAGCTCGGACCTTGTCGGACGGCGTCCAGCCGACAATCACAAACTCCTGCCGCCTGATGCATTTGATCTTCAGCCAGCTTGCGCCGCGGGCTCCCACATAACTCGAGTCCGCGAGCTTTGAAATGACGCCCTCAAGACCGGCTGCGCAGAAACGATCGAGCAACTCTTCTCCGCGACCGAGGATATGGTCGGAGTAGCGAAGGACGGGATTTTTCGCGGGCAAGATCGCCTCCAGTTTCGCCTTGCGCTCAAGGAGAGGAAGCCTAGTCAGGTCTTCGCCGTCGAGCTGCAGCAGATCGAACGCATAAAAGTCGATAGTCGCCGGGGCACCCTTCAATGCATTCTGAAGCGCCTGGAAGTTAGATCTTCCATCCGCATCGACAACCACGGCCTCGCCGTCAATCAGGGCGGAGCGCACCTTGAGCCTGCAAGCCTCGGAGAGGATCGAGGGAAAACGGCTAGACCAGTCCAGACCAGATCTTGTATAGGCTCGCGCCTTGCCACCGCCGACGGCAACGAGAATACGATAGCCGTCGTATTTCATCTCATGGATCCAACGATCGCTGGCAGGAACTGTGTCCACGAGCGTTGCGAGCTGGACCGGCCGGAAAGCGGGCGGCGCTAAAGTGACCTCGGCACGAGCGTGGGACTTCGCTTCACTAGCGCTTGATCCATTGATTGCCCTACGCGACGTTGGCTTGACCCTTCTGACCTAAACCACACTCAAGACGAAACAGCGTTATCTGCGTCCAACGCGCGACTACTTCTTTAGTTTCACTGCAGACCGTATCGAGCTTTTCGCGATCATTTTGCCGACCCGCTTGAGCGCATCGGCCTGAGGCCGTGCTTCCTGCCTCCGGACCTTCCACCTTCCCAATCTGCGCACACAGCTCACTGGCAATAATTAAGAGCAGGAACGTGCCCTCGAATGCCGCCGCAGCGTATCCGCTTTCTGCCATCGGCCTTAAAACCCCGGTTGGGCCTCCACCGAGGGAGCCGACTTTCCCCAGCTTTTCGCCAGCGGCGGATTCTTTGCCAGTCACGCATTTGAAGCCTATGCTGTCGCATCGGTCGCCAGATCCTTCGGACGCAGCCGACAGTAAGAGGTACGTGCTCTTGCCCGTATGGGAGAGAGCCATGCCCCAATCCCTTCTTCGCAACCATGTATTGAAAACCCTCTCCCCGGAGGATTTCGAGCTACTGCAGCCGTCAATGCATCACGTCGAACTCGGTATCAAAGCCCAGCTTGAAGTCTCATATCAGCCGATCGAGCGTGTGTATTTTCCAGAGATGGGCATCGCGTCGGTAGTCGCCACCATGACCGGTGGGCGGCAAAGTGAAGTCGGCATCGTCGGCCATGACGGCATGACCGGAGTGGCCGTTATCCTCGGCCAGGACAGGTCTCCCAACGAAACCTATATCCAGGTCGCCGGTAATGGCTGGATCCTCCCGGTTGAAGCCCTTCGCTCTGCGATTGCGGCGAGCCAATCCCTTCGCGAGTCACTGCTGCGCTATGCCCACGCGTTCCTTATCCAGTCCTCCCGGACCGCACTCGTCAACGGCCATTCGAAAATCGAGGAGCGGTTGGCCCGCTGGTTGCTGATGGTCCAAGACCGCGTCGAAGGAAGCAAGATCTACCTGACGCATGAATTTCTGGCGACCATGCTTGGCGCCCGGCGACCCGGTGTCACCACTGCCCTCCAAATGCTTGAATATCGGGGGCTGGTTCACGCCAGGCGCGGCGAGATCACGATTGTCGACCGCGTTGGAATGATCCAACTCACACATGGTGCTTACGGAGAGGAGGAGCAAAGTCACTTCGGCCTAGCCTCCACCTAATTGTCCTGAATCGGACAAACCCTTGCAGGCTACCGAATTCGTGCCGTAAATCGTGTTGAGGGTTCTAGGGAGGCATTCTCGATGACCAGCACTTTTCACACAGTCACGGTTGAAAAGGCGGCAGAGGCCTATGTCCGTTCCAGAGGCAAGGCCCAGTTCCTGTCCATCGCACAGTCGATCCGCGCTATTAGAACTCTCATGCCCGCATGCAAGGCTACCGACCACGAGTTGGAGGAGTTGCTGGCAGCGGCATCCATCATTCACGGTGTGCCCGTCGCTTTCGATGCAAAAACAGCCGATGGCGTAGAGCCACGGCTCCATTCGTAGGCCATAGATGCCTGCGCTCGCGCAGAGGCCTACCTTGTCGGACGTTCGCCAGGCGATTGTCCGCTACCTTATCGACGGTGTCGTCAGGCCGTGCATTTCGATATCCGAGGTTAGCCACGCCGTAAGGGGAACATTTCCGCTTTGCGAACTCACGGATTGGGAACTTGGCGATCTCATTGCGCGAAGTGCCATCGACGCAGGATTCGCGATTGAGTTCGACGCGGATTCTTGAGACACCTGTTGAGGCATGTGTCGTCGACGATTTCGTGCGACAAAGGCACGATAGACAATGACCTCTCCGCCGCATCGGAATGCTAGCCTACCCATCGACTACATCAGGCAAAGTATCTTCGACGACGCTCAAATTTCGATCGAAAGCCTCGGTGTCGGATGCGTGAGCTCGGAGAGATCGCACCCTGTTTAGGATAGCCGCAACCGCCGATTCTTTTTCGGGCGCTATGCGTGTTGTTACCGCTTTGGCCGCCAACGCGGAAAAATCTATGGCGGGATAGACTGGCGCGACTGCAGCGTCGGCTTTCGGCCGTTCCTTTACGATTGTGCGCCGGCCGCGCGGCGGAGCCATACGGCCGGCTTTTGCTGCGAATGTCGCGCCGCGCCGTACGCGGGTCTGCAAGAGGCCGGAGCGGTACGCGGGTGCTGTCGGCACAATCGTCGGGAGCGCAGGAGATGGAACCGCCGCAGAGAGGTCCAACGCAGGGCTTTTCGTGCGCGAAGAGTCGGTAGAGGCGGGCAGGGGCATGAACGCGCGTTTGGCGAGCTGGCCGTCGGCGAAATAGAAATTGCGCGTTCCAAGGATTGGCAGTTCGCCACGGGGCAATATGATGACCTTGTTCTTATCGAGCGTACGGATTTCATCCGGCCTCATGAGGGGCCGCCGCACTTGCTTGCGGTGCTCCGAGCGCGTGTAGTAGGTGTCGAACAACGTTGCCTTGGTGCGCGTCACGTCCTTTTGCACGTCCGACGTTTCGCCGAGCTGCTCGGAAACGTAGCGCAGATCGTCAGCGTCCTGCGCGCCGAAAAAGATCTGCACGCGAGCCGCGTTGATAAGCGTCTTGCGCCCTTCCTGGCGATAGATCTCGTCTACAGCCTTCAGCGACTGCACGAAAAACCACATGGAAACACTATTACCGCCTAGCACACTGGCCATTTCGGTCACGTTCTCGAGCTTGCCGAGGTTCTGGAACTCGTCGAGCAGCACAAGCACCGGATGCTCTTCCGGACGTGGCATGGTTTCCGACATGAAGTTCATCATCTGCGTAATCAGGACGTTGAACAACGGTCCAAGCGACGTAATCTGCTCGCGCCGCACGTCGAGATAGAGAGAAATCCGGTCACGCTTGAGCATGCGAATATCGAACGTGCTGCGCGACGTAGCTCGCATCAGGCGCTCGTTGAGGAAGGGGGCCATGCCGGTCCGGACGCCGGCGTAGATTCCGGAAAACTGCCGCTCAGACATCTCAAAATATGGCAACAGGGTTTGCAGCGTGAAATGCGAACATTCGCGGCGGCGTTCCTCGCGCAGCGAGCCGATGAATTCCAGGAGCGGCTGCTCAGCACCGTTCATGATCTCGAGGATTGTGGAGAAGGTCTTCGTCTCGTTCGGGATCGCAGGCGATTCCATGACGAAGGATGCGATGCCCGTAAAGAGGAGGCGGGCATCGTTGACCCAATAGGGATCTGCGTTCGAGGGGGGGCGCGGAAACAGCGCCGCAGCGATGTTGCGAAGGTCGATGTCGCGCTGTGCCGAGTCCAGCGAGATGAAGTCCATCGGATTGTAGCATGCGGTATTGCCGTCCGGATCAGCCGGCGCGAAACGCACCACGCGGCTCATGGTCGAACGGTAACCAGCAGTCGCCGCATAGGTCTCACCCCGTAGGTCGAGAACGACGAGCGAATGCGGCCAGGTCAAGGCGTTCGGGATGATGAGAGACGTACCTTTACCGGACCGCGGCGGCCCTATGACGAAGCCGCCAACATCATCGCCATCAATCCACAATTTCTTGCCGCCGATCAGCTTGCGCTGCGTCAAGCGAATCTTGCCGGAGCGCTGATCGCGGCCGGGTGAAAGAATTTCGGCAAGCCTGCCGCCGGCTCGACCGACGAAGACGCCGCCCACTTTCGTCAGCCCGGTTTTCGATACGTCGCTCATAGTCATGAAGCGAGAGTCATTGCGCTTTCTCGGACGCATGAGAAACAAGCTGACCAGTGGCAAGAGAAACCCTAATGCTCCTGCCGCAACGGCGTATTGTATCCTGCTAAAATTCCCCGACATCGTGTCCGCCCACGCCAGACGAACGACCGGCAGAGGATTGGCGTTCAACTGGTCGAACAGAAAGTGGGAGCCGGTCCGGTACCAATCCGTCGCGGCATAGGCGACCGTGAAGGCCAGGGCGCCCAAGGCCATCGCCATGAGTATCATGAAAATTGCTGTTGCGATTTTCTGCATGGGTGGGCTCGCTAGATCGTCTCCGCCTTGGTGAACTTGATCTCGCTGACGCCGCGCTGTCCGCCTTCGGTGCGGACCATCTGGACGACCACCGGAATGACCTCGCGCAGATAGTCGAGAATTTCGCTTCGTGAGAGGCCCGAGCTGCCCTGCATGACCATCAGCGCCAGGCGCTCGTAGGCGGACCGGGCGGAATTGGCATGAACGGTCGTAAGCGAACCCGGGTGGCCGGTGTTGATCGCCTGGAGGAACGCGAAGGTTTCAGCGCCGCGCAACTCGCCCAACAGCAGACGGTCGGGCCGCATGCGAAGCGAGGCCTCGAGCAGCTGTTGCGCTGAGACCTTGGCAAGCCCCTGGTCGCCCTTTGAGGCTATCAGGGTGACGTTGTTGGGGGCCGGCAGCCGCAGTTCACGGGTGTCTTCGATCGTGATGATCCGTTCATGGGCCGGGATCTCCTTCAGGAGTGCATTCAAGAACGTCGTCTTGCCGGTCGACGTACCGCCTGAAACGACGATGGAGACACGGTTGCGCACCGCATATTGCAGGAAGTCCATCGGCGACGTGTCGTGCAGCATCTCGACAAGTCGCTTTTCTTCGGTTGAAAGCGCCAGGCCGCTGCCCATTGCCGTGTTTTCGAATGCGCCGAGATCGTTGTAGGCATCGAGGCTCATATCCATGATGACCTGCTTGCGGATCGAAATCGCCCCGCCTTCGGGAGCCGCCGGCGGCAAGATGCATTGGATGCGCTCACCCGAAGGTAGAGCCGCCGACAGGATCGGTTTTTCTTCGTTGATGACCTGATTTGTCGCCGAGGCAACGCCGGTCGAGATATGCCTAATCCAGCCGGACGTGACCTCGCGCTTGACGACGTGCTCCATTTCCTTCGCGCCGAGGCGTTCGATGAACAATTCACCCGGTCTGTTGATTGCAATCTCGGAAACCGCATCTTCGTTCAGATAGGGCCATATCGGTTCCAGATGAGCGCGCAGGACCGGGGCTCTTGCCCAAGGGTCGGGGAGAGGATGCACGGCATTCATTTCACCGGGCTCCCATAGCCGGAATAGAAATGATCCTTTGGAGTCGCGTAAAGAGGCGTCGGATCGATTGCTGTCCTCGGCCGCCCACCTGCCTTGAGGCGCGCCACTTCTTCCTGAACGGGGTCGGCGTATAAGTCCGAAAAATCGAGGTCTCGCCGCACCAGCACGACAATCGATGTGCCCTGGTCAACGTAGACTGTCGGGCCAATGTTCTGCGTGTCGCGAAACGCCTCTTGCGCGAGTTGCTGCAGGGCGGTCGATGATTTGTCGAAGGCGATGCTACGGGCGTCCCGCTGCGAGCCATTGCCGCCATAAGTTACGGTCGTGGTCTCACCGGTCACGGGATCGACCGTCGACACCTGGCGCTGTTGTCCATTCTGGCTGCTATCGCCAAGCGAGGATAGATATTCAGAGACACCGCCAACGACGGAAAGCATGATGGCGTTTCCGTAGCGTTCAACCCAGTGCGTATCGACACGGCCGCCCATGCCGCCGCGGCCGAGCGCGTCGGCCCCAGGCGACTTGATATCGACGGAAATGCCGTCCGAGCGAATGACCCTGCTCCAGACGATGAAAACACGCTTTTGACCGCGCGCAAGCCCCGAGCGGTATTCCCCGGTCAGGCGCGAGCCCTTCGGAATGAGGATCCGCCTGCCGTCGAGCGAGAAGACATCCTCACGCACGACTGCGCGCACGGCGCCGGGAAGGTCGGTGTTAACAGCGGTTTCCAAATAGCCGCGAATGATCGTTCCTTCGGGGATCAACGCGTCGGTACGCCGGAAGGCCCTGGCTTTTACAATGCCGGAAGAACTTGCCTCCGACTGCGCCAGGAATGCCTTGTTAGGATCACTGTCCGCGCCGGGGACCGGGACGATCTGACCGTCGGGCGCGATTTCGATCTGCGCCGCCTGGGCGCCGGCATCTGTCGAGCCGGTTTGATCATTCGTCACCATCTGGTTCGACCGCAGGCGTTCCCACACCGCTTTTTCGCGCTCGGCGGCTTCAGCCTTGCGGCGAGCCTCGTCCTCAGCCGCGGCCTTGCGACGGGCTTCTTCCGCCTCGGCCTCCTCGGCAACCATTTGTGCCTCCAGCGCGCGCCGCTGCGCGTCAAGGTCCGGGCCCTCCTGCACCGTCTGATCGACATTGTCAGCCTGTTGCGTGCCACCCTGGTCGGCGGCCGGTGGCGGCACCACGATCTGGTCGATCGTGCCGTCGGCAGGTTGCGGCGGTTCGTTCAACGCCGGCGGGCGGAACTCGGGCGGGTTGAAGTTTTCCTCGCCATCGCTGGGAACGTCGCGCGACACAGGCTCGCGGGGCCAGTTCAGCCATATCAGCGCGCCAACCAGCACCACGCCGAGGCCGACCAGCGCGATCCTGGTACCGACGCCCGCACCACGGCGCGAGACCGTCGGGCTGCCGTCTAGTTGGTTATAATCGATCTGCGTCATCACCGCGCTCCGCTGGATCCGAACAGGGTGGAACCACCTGTCAGTTTCGTTGGACCGTAGACCTGCTCGACCGGATCGATTGCGTTGGGTCGCGCCCGGTTGTAGAGGCAGAGCGTCTTGCCATCGGCCCGCAAGGTGAATTGCCGTGCGACCTTGTCGATGACGGTGTATTTGCCCTGCGTGCGAACGTTGACCAGCGACTCCTGACGCTTGTCGTCGACAACGAAGATCGCCGGAATGTCGCCCTTGAACTCCAGAAACACCTTGGTGCCGTCGTCGAATACGGTGCGCGGCTTCAGGCTGTCGTCGCCCTTGTAGGCGTAGTCGTAGTTGAGGTCGGCATAGTTCAGGTCCTTCAAATCCGGATCGGCGGCGCTCTCCTTGGCCTGTGAGAGCAGCCGCGCGTTGATATCCTCGTCCGGGTATTTGAACCGGACCTGGAAGGATGCCCGGTCACGGCTATTGTCAGTCGCCTGCAACAGCAAGGAATAGACGCGCCGGTTGGTGACCACGTTGACGTTGGTCCACGCATCGCGCTCCAGCGGCTTGACGAACAGAAATCGCGATCCGCGTTTGGGGATGATCGACCAGCCTTTCGTGTCGCCAGCCGACACGGTTTCGATGACTTCGGTCGGGCTGAGCTCGACCATCGTGGAAATCCCAAGAGCGGCGCGCACCGACGTCACGTCGTCGTTGTTGAAGGTGACATATCGGATGCGGCCGTCGCGTGCGGCCGCGCCGTGCATCGTGCCGAGCAGAAGGGCGGCCGACAAGGCGAGGCTCACGCGCCATCTCATTGCAGGCTCCCCGCGGCCGGTGCCGATTCCTGGTCGCGGCGGTAATCCGTAACCTGAAATCCCAACGGGTTGTCGAAACGCCATTCGTTCTTGAGCGGCGTCGAGGTGTAGCGGAATTTTATCACCGCTACCCAATTGTCGGCGGTGGACGAATTGTCCCGCCGGGTCGTCGTGGCAAAGCGCACCGAGGCCGTGTTGCGATTGAGCAGGGAAACCGACTTGATCTCGACGGAAATGGTGACATTGCGGCCAAAAATCTTGTCCAGCGATTGTGGGTTTGCAGGCGTATAAAGCCACGTCAAATCCTTGGACGCGGCGTCGGTGGAGTAGAGCTGCGCCAGGTCGTAATTCTGTTTCAGTTCACGGGAATCGTAGGTTTCGCGGGCCCTGATGTAGCGCACAAGGTTCGCCGCCGTGACGGCTTCGTTCTGGGACAAATCTCCAGGCTTCAGCGCGCGCATGATCTCGAGGTAGCCCGTCGATTTGTCGACCTCGACAACGTACGGTTCGAACTGCCGAAGCGGCAGGATCAGCACGAGCGCGAGCAGCGACAGCACCGCGACCAGTCCGGAAACGCCGCTGACGATCCAGGCCAATGTACGCGATCGGCGCATTGACCTGTGCGTGTCGTCTTCCCAGGTCGCGCCCGCCCTGTAATAGCGCTTGTCGACGAGCTCGCCGCTTTCAGTAACCGTTTCCAGTGGAGTTGACACTTTACTCCTGCCTCGTTTGCGCGACGCATTCTGATCCAGAGCCGCGATCGGTGATCGTTGTGTTCTCGTTAGGCCAGTGGCCTGGAGTTATCGCGGGCACCTTGCTGGATGGCGCTCCGGGTTGCGGCATCCGCCCTGGCTGCTCGGGACGATCGAAAACTGTTTGCCGCGAGCTGCCGGGCGCCCCGAGCGGCGCGGCCGGCGGCCCATCGTGCACCGGCGTAGCGCACGGCATTCCTGCCGAAGGTCCCATAGGAGTAGCGAGCTCCCACGGTGCTGAGATACCCGCCGCCGTTCAGGATCGAAGCAATCGAGGGTATCTGCATGAGAACGTAGATCCCGATGATCGTCACCAGCACCAGCGGCAGCACCAGCGACATCTTGCTGTCCATGGTCGCTCCACCGGACGTGGCGGTGTTCAGCGCCGCATTGACGAGCGAAAAGTAGAAGCCGAGAAATCCGTAGATCAGGACTTGCTGGATCATCAGAAAGGTGGTCAGCGAAAGGAAGCCTTCGCTCATGCGCGAGGACCAGCGGTAAAGCCAAAGAATGATCCATATCGGCGCCAGAGCGAGCGTGATGAACAACATCACCTTGGCGGCGATGATCGCGGCAATGGCAAGCGCTGCGAAGATGATGGCAGACAGCAGAACCAGCAACGACAAGAGCGCGCCAAAAATGTCATAGAAGGATCCGCTGTAGACCTGATTGGCGACGTCCTGCGCCCCTTTGTAGAGATTGTCGATCAGCGCTGGGATTGCCGCCTGATCGCTGAGCTGGTTGCCGGTGGCTCGCGACACGGCGCCAACGATCACCTTACCGACCTCATCCGGAATGCTTTGAACAAGCTGGTAAATCGTTGCCGAAAATGTCCCCCATCCGGTCAGCAGCAGATAGATGATGACGGCGCGGCCGAGGCGATAAGCCGCTTCGATTGGCGAAATTGACTCTCGCCCGCTCAGGATCGAATAGCCCCACCACACGATATAGAGGGTCAGCATGAGGGTGAAGACGTTGCCCATCGCATTGCCTAACTGCATATAGACGGTGCGGACGAAGTCCTCGCCGATGTTGTCAATGCCACCGAGAATGCTTTCGGCAAGACCGTTCATGGATCCTCGTCAATGATGCTGGCGAACGGCGTTGAATTGACCGGCTTCAGCGCGCCGCATTCGTCGGCACGGGCATACGCCAAAGGCCCGCACGGCGCTTTCAGCTCGCGATTTGCGCATCCGAAAAGCACGGCGCTGAGCCCAATCACAAAGCATATGCGGAACACCCGCCTCGACAAGTGCTAGCCTCCGCTCTTGCCAAAGTCCGCGAACGGATTGACGTTGCGCGGTGTCATCATCTTCTGCACCTGGCTTTGGCGAAGAAGATCTCCCTTCAGCTTCTCATTCAGGGCCGCGACCGCACCGTTCTGGACGCCGATCAATTCGTTGACCGCGCGCGCGTTTTCCAGCTGCATTCGTGTGTTCTGGTCCACCGATCCCTTGACGTCCTGCGACTGCCCGATTTGGCCACTCGCGGACTGCAGAGACTGTTGGCGTTGGGTGACGCCCTGCGAAGCCTGGGAGGTCAACGCGCTTAGCAGCGAGGCCACGTTGACGCTGCCTCCATAGGCCGTGTTGACGGCGCTCGTCTCCTTGCCGGCAATCTGCTGGAGCTGCTTCACCAGCTGCAGCCCGTTGATGACGGCGCCGGCGATTTTCTGTATTTCGGGCGACAGGCCACCAAACGAAAGCGCACCGCCGTTCAGTATCGATCCGAACGACGGCGCCTGGGCAATCGACATGTTGCCGCCGAGGCCCATTTGTCCGATGCCGAGCGAACCGTCACGACTGCCGCTGAGAGCCTGCAGGATCTCCTCGCTCTTTTTCAGGATATCCTTGTTGGAATCCATGATGGAGTTGGTGTTGTCCGCATTCTTGCGGGCGACATCGAGATTGGCGCCATCAATGACGGCAATCTGTGCGTGGGCCGTGCTTGCCCAAAGCGCCAGACTGGCGGCAATCGCGAATTTGTTCATGTCAGCCTCCTATTGCTGTAGAGAATTAATGACGCTGGCAGCGCCGGCAGGATCACTGGTGATGATCATCGAGCGACTGTCGGCCGAGCTTGCCCCCGCGTTCTCAAGTGCGCATGGTAGCCACCGGCCGCGATCGATCCTCAACCGCTCCAATTCCGCGGGATCACAAGAGAACGGGTTTGGAGAGCCGCTCTTCGGCTGTTGCACCAGCTTGGACGACTGCGATGCCTGAACACTCTGCAACGATAGAAGTTGGGCCAGCAATGCCGTGAAGTCCCCCGCCTGGGCGAGGTACTGGTTGGTGACATCGGCGTTGATCCCACGAGCCGACGAGTTTAGCTCCCAAGCGTCCTTGTATTCGGTCACCTGGCCAACGTTGCCCGCCAGCGCGTCGATTGCAGCATTGTTGGCGCCCATCTGCGATGAGCTTGCATCGAGGCCGCCAGCCGCCTTCCTGACCGTGCCCATGGCCGCGTCCTGGGCCGTGCCGCCTGCGCCGTCGGCCGTTACGATCGAGAATGGTGGCGGCGCGGCGGCCGGAGCCTTGCCGCTCGACACATAGTCGTTGAAGTAGGTGTTCCAGCGGCCGACACCGCCGGCCCACTGGTTTTGCTCGCCAGCGTTCGATCCGTTGTAGAAGGAGGCGAGACAGCTATAATTCGTCGCCCCGCATTGCTTCACGCCCATTCCGAGATATTTGACGCCGCCTTCGACATTCTGCTCGTTCACATCGCGGTCAAGCCCCATTGACTTGCCGGTGCCCTTAGTCAGCTGCATGACGCCTTTGACGCCGGTGTGGCTTCCGGCGCATGTGTCGAAGCGCGATTCCTGATAGGCGACGGACAGCGCCAGGCCTTCGGGCACCCCGTATTTTTGCGCATAATAGCGGATCATCTTCACGTTGCCCGCGTCGCGCTGCAACGCTTCGGCTGGCGACCGGCGAAACATTTGTGAGCGGTATTTGCTTGAATAGGTGCAGACGACGCTTTTCTTCTTGTCGGTTTCGTCGTTCTTCGCTTCATCCGACTTCTTGCTGTGCTGCTCGTCCTCTTGCCGCTTGTCGAGGTTCGGCCCGTCGATCACCGCGATCTGAGCGATAGCCACGCTCATGCTTCCCGCCGTCGCGAGAGCCACGGCCAGACAAGCGCTGCTAAGCCGCTTCGTCATGCTCGTTCTCCCATCCGCAGAAGTATGGCAGCCACATCTCCGGCTCGTCGCCGAAGGTCTCCCGGAGCCGTGCGCATTCCTTGCTGTTGGCTTCGTTTGAGGACAAGACCTTGATGAGATCGGGCATCGCCGACAAATCGAGCTTGGCTACTATCGAGTCGCTGTCGTGCTTGACGAGGAAGGTGCGTGTTTCCTTGGCGGTTCGGCGCACGAATTCGAATTCCTTCGCCGTCAACGAGAAGCGCTCGATGTAGGAGTCCTTGCTCGCCTTCGGGTTGGGGAAGAAAATGTTGGTCTTCGTTTGCTCGATCAGCGACGGCGAGATGGAGGAATTGACGACGTCCTCCGCCGTCTGCGTGCCGAAGCCGACGACGCCGTTGCGGCGACGAATGGTCTTCAGCGTCTCGTTGATGAAAGCGGCGAAAACCTCGTCGTCCAGCAGCTTCCAGCCTTCATCGAGGAAGAGCATGATCGGCGAGCCATCGATGACTTCCTCGAGACGGTGGAAGATGTAGAGCAACGCCGCCGAGCGCAGCTTTCGGTCGCCCAGGATCCTGGTCATGTCGAAGCCGACGACGGGTTTCGAGAAATCGACCAGATCGACGGGATTGTTGAAAAGCCAGCCTTTGTCCTTCGGGTCGAGCCAGGGCTGTATCCGCGCGGCCAGATCGTTCATGCCAGGCATGAGCGACCCCCGCAGCACTTCCGGCAGCAGGTCGAAGGTACGCTGTTCGCGCGGAATCTTGTAGATCATGTCGACGGCGGCGTTGATGACGCGCATCTCCGCCACATCCAGCGCGCCGCCTTCCGGCGTCAGAATGTAAATGAGCAAATCTTCAAGGAACGAACGGTTTTCTGCCGTGTCATCAAGCTGCAATGGCGCGAACCCGGTCGGCTGAGAAGGCTCCATCACCTCGTAGCGGCCGCCGAGCGCCCGAACGAAAATTTCAGCGCCGCGCATATAGTCGAAATACACACATCGCGGCCGCGGCATGATGCGCATGGCCTGCGCCATCAGGAATGACAGCACGACGGTCTTGCCCGAGCCGGTCGGGCCGAACACCGTGAAGTGCCCGACATCGTGAACGTGGAAGTTGAAATAATAGGCCGTCTGGCTGGTCGTTTCGAGCAACGCGATGGGCCGTTTCCAATGCAGCCGCTCACGTTGGCCGGAGGGGAAATTGTGTCCTGAAAAAAGGCCGGCGAAGTTCAGCGACGAAATCAACGCACGTCGCGCGATGTAGCTGAAATTTCCCGGCAACTGCGCCCAAAAGGAGAGTTCCGTGTTCAGTGTCTCGCGGACAGGCACGATCGACATGCGCGAAAGCTCGGCCGTAATGTCGGACAGCGCACGGTTGAGCCCAGTCATGTCCGATGCCAACGCCATGACGCTCATATGATGTTGTCCGAAGACGACTTCGCCGCCAGCCAGCTTGTCGGCGCCGTCGTGGACGGACTCCTCGACCGTCGTGCCCGCTTCGTCGGAGCCTTCAACCTGGTTCGCGATAGTGTTGATCCTGCGCATCGCCGTTACACGATCTTCGATCGCAAAACTCTGCGTCAGGACAAACTCATGCGGCAGGCGCAAGAGACCGTCCAATGAGCCCGGCGCGGTGAACGGTGGGTATTCCTTGATCGACACCATGGCGCCGAGCTTGCCAGCGTCCGGTCCGCGAAGTTCCAGCGCGGACTTGCCGAAAAACAGCTGCCGCGTCGCCAGCACGTCACCAAGGCTCATGCGCGGCAAAGGCATTTCCACGTCGATGCCGCCGGCGAGGATCTTTGCCAAAAATTCCGCGGGCTCGGAAGAGAAGCCGTTGCGGCGCTTCACGACCCCGAGAAGACGTGCACCATAAGCCGTAAAATCCTTGACGACTCCGTCGAGAACGTCGTGCAGTTCGGCCATCGCCTCTTCGCGGGTTTCTTCGCCTGCGGTGCTGATGCGGAAGGCATTGAGCGCCTTGTCCACCCAGCCGACGCGGCCGACCATCGGTCGGCGTATGACCGTCAGATACGCTTCGTTGACGAAAAGGTTTTTCGCCCCAAGCTCATCCATGTAGCGAGCGTCGAGCTCGGCCACGAAAGGATTGTCAAAGTCGCCTTCGATCTCCGGCGTCACGTGGCGGCGGATGATCGTCGTGTAGACCGCAAAGCGAGAGGTCGAGAGATTGCGGAACGTGGTGTTGCGGTTGAACATTCGGCTGTTCAACTCGGCCTGGTCCATAGTCTGGAACGGCAGGCCACTGAGCTGGATGACGCCGACCAGAAAGCCGCTCTTCGTCACGATTAAATTGTCATCGACATGGCGAATGTAGGGGATGTGCATCGCCGCGGGCTTTTCGCGGCGGCGCTCAGGGCCAAATTTCAGGTCAGCATCGAGGCTCATGGCGAATAGCTCCTCGCCCCCCAAAAAGTAAGGTTCGCCACCGCTCCGCGTTTGGAGACGCGCCGCTCGAAAATATGGAACATGTAGGGGTCGCGCTGGCACAGATATGCGCTGACCAGATGCACCACGCCGAACACGCCAAGGCCGAGCATGAAGCTGCTCGTAGCGATAAAACCGATCACCGCCAGGATGCCGTTCAATGCAAAAACCTCATAGCGCACGCCCCATTTCATCGGGGGGCGCGTTAGTGGCAGACTGACCGGCTCGACATAGACTTCCTCATCATCCATGCCTCAGCTGCCTCCCGCGGTCGCGCGAACCGCATCCACCAGCTGGGCAGCGCCGAAGATCAGAGCGATGCCAATGATGATGGAAAAGGCCATCATCCACGCCAGTCGGCCCGTCATGGCGAGGAAGCCGAGAAAACAGACCGCGATGATGGCGAATGAACGCGCTATGTTGCCCTGCAGAACTCCGACGAACCACTCCAGCACATTTTCGACCGGTGCCGCCGACTGGGCATACGCAGTGGCTGGCGCGAGAGCTATTCCGACCGCCGAGGCCAAGGCCAGTTTCAGGGCAAATTTGCCCGCTTTCCTGTATTCCACCCTTGGCTCCTTTCAGTTGCCGAAATCCATGACATGACCTTCCTGCCAAGCGTCCTCGCTTGCTGGCGGTGCGGCCGCGAGCGTTTCGGATTTGGCCGGGGCAGACTTCTTCACGACACCGCCGAACTTCCAGCGGTTCAGTATTTTCACGATGTATTCGGCCGTCTCCGGATTCACCGGAATGCCCTGCGCCTTGTAAACGCCGTTAGGCCCGGCGTTGTAAGCCGCCAGCATCAGGAGCGGATCCTGGAACTCGCCATAGAGTGACTTCAGATAGCGGAGGCCAGCCCGGACATTTGCCGCTGTGTCGCAACGGTCGCTCACGCCGAGATCGGCCGCCGTGCCCGGCATCAACTGCATGATCCCCAGGGCTCCGGCCTTCGAGGGACCCTGACTGGCGCCGAGATCGCTTTCGGCCCATGCAATTGCCTCGGCCAGATCGGCGTCGAATCTTTCGTCTTGCGCGATTGAACGCACAAGTTGGGAGACCTCAGCACGATTTGTGGTCTTACACGCCCCCCGCGTTTGCGCCCCGACTGAGGCAACGGCTTGCGTCGGCGTTGCAAAGGCAACTGCGACGCGGTCTGATGCCAAGTCCCGGCCGAACGCTTGCAACGGCATCGTGGCGCCAAAGAGGGTGAGCAGAAGAGCGAATCGAGTGTTCATAGTGTCGCCAAAATTTAACACTTTACTATGGCTACACGCAGCCCTAGTAAAGTGTCAACACGATATCGATCGCGAGGACGGATTTCGATGAAACAGACGGCCCTTTGCACGGTGTTGCTGCTCCAGGGCACCGTGGCTTATGCTGCAGGCGCCGACGCCCCGAGTGCCTTCGCGCAGCCCTCGGAGCATTACCTGCTCCAGTTTGCGAAGCCGGGCCAAAAGGTGTTCGTCTATGAGCGCTACGATGCGAAAGGTGCGCTCTTTCAGCGCGATGCGGCGACCCTCATCTCGCCAGTCAAAGTGCCGTCGGCGACCGAGCGCGTCATCAACGGCATGGCGTATCGACTGCGCGGCCTTGCAGCCTGTCCAAAACCAAAGATTACCTACAAGGCGCAGCAATGGGACTGCACGAAAGCCGCGCAGGACTATGAAGAGGCAATCTACAACGATCGTGCATCCGTCGTGCTTTGCAAAACACTCGTGCTGCAAAGCAAGAAGGGTGAACCCGACGCTGTGTCGTGCTTCTCGCTCGTGGGTGCGGGCAACGCAAACGACCCGTACAACGTCGCCTACGACGATGACGAAATGGTTTTTTTCAACATGGCGGCTATCGGACACAACAAGGACGGCAAGTCGCTGCGCCCCGATCTCGAGCATTCCGCCGACCTCGGTGGACAGTTTCAGGAATGAAACAGGCGTGCTTCGCAGTGCTGGCCGCATTTGGCTTGTGCGCATCGGCACAGGCCCAGGATGCATCCGAGTCTGCCGTGCCAACGCCCTTTGCGGTATCGAAATCGGCTCAACTGCTGACCGGTGATACCTGGCGTGACGGAGGTCACCTTTTCCGCCTCTATGGCGTCCAGTCATGTCTTCGAGGCACGTCAGCTGAAGAGCCAAATGGAAACAAAATCGATTGCGGGAACACCTCGCTGGCGCATCTTGCTGCGCTGTTCGATAGCGCGGCGGTTACGTGCCAACCAGTCGGCTACGCGCTGGACAAGGCGGTTTTTGTCGTGTGCGGTGCGCAGCTCAATGGCGAAACAATTGACGTCGGCACCGCGCTCATAGCGACCGGATACGCGTTTGCCGCAACTACAGCAAAGGGCAAAGCCGTGAATGAGAACTACATCGTCGCGGAAATCAACGCTAAGATGAAACGCGCAGGTTTGTGGGGCACGACGTTTCAGCATCCTGTTCAGTTGCTGCTAAATAAGCGGTCGGAGAGACAACAATGAAGCACGACGATGAGGCGCACAAATATTACTATCCCGTGGAAGGACGCACTGACGGCGCCATTGGCGATGCTATTGCTCTCATCGCGATCATCTTGGTGCCGGCAGGAATCTATGCGGCCTGGAATACCGTGGCCTCATGGATTTCGGCGCTCTTCTCCTAGGACGGCAGGTTCGCGAAAGAACCGAGCAACGCGCGAAAATCGTCGACATCAACCTCGCACCAGTCGTTCCCCAACAACCGCCGGAAATAAGCTGCCTTCATTTTCATCTCAACGACATCGGCCACCGGCGCAGCGGCCGCGCGCCGACGCGCGATAGCCTCTTCCGCCATCACCGAATCCAATCGCCGGCCGATCAGGGTCGCATCCCGCCCATCGGCCCTCATCCATTGCCTGCCGAGACGTTCAACCATGGCGACTGCATGACGATGCGCGGCGAGCAGATTCGCGACCCCAGCGGCCTCTTCCATCACTCCGTTATTACAGACCACTTGAATGGACATCGCCGGCTCCATGCGCATGACAATTCGTAAATGATACCTGGGGAGGCGAGAAAAAAGGAATGGGTTCATCCCTCTGCTTCTCAGGCTCCGAAACCCTGGCTTCCCTACTGTTCGCTTATGAGGTCACACTACCCTGCCACAGACGAACGTTTCAGTTGGTCGGCGGTTTGCGAAACATCTCCCACGCAACAAACGTGCTCAGCCTCTCCAGCGGGTCACCCGCCATTCGATCTCTCCCGTGCCGGCCAAAATCGAGTTGATAAAAACGTTGATTGAGGACGAAGGCACGATAGGATACGAAGCCTAGCGAAACGGAACGAAAATAGAGCCTATAAGTTGTTGTTTAGGAACGGAAAGTTATTTCTCCCTCCGCCGAGAGACGGGAGTGATTTCAAAGAATTATTCAAACGACTGGCGGCGGCGGGTGCGGGTCGACTGTTGGACAAAGACGGCTTTCCTGCTGGCCCATGGACGCCCGAACTCCTTGCAGAGGCGATTTCACTGATTGATTCCAACCGGGTTGGGGTCGATCTGCGAACGGTGCAGCTTTGGTTTCAAGAGAACGAGAAGGGAATTAGCACTGCCAACATTCGTTGGCTGGCGAGGATTTTTGGATGCGGTGATCCGGTCGCAACTAGCGAATGGCAGATAGAGCTTAGTGAGGCGCAATCGCGGCTATCGGCCAAGAGACGAGAATGGAAGAGAGCCGGAAGCAGCGTTGCACAGGAGACTGCGACCATCGATGACGAGACAGACTCCCCGGTAGAGCTGACACTGGATACAGACCCCAAGGGGCCGAGCCGGCGCTTTAGTCTGGCGAGGAAATCGGAGGCGATTTTTAGTCGCGGATCTCCCCTGAATTTACCGGCGTCGGTGTTTGCGGGTGTCACCGCTCTTGGGTTTTTGTCGTATCTTACGGGGATTCACAGCGTGACGTATGGCCGGGCGGATGGCGTCGTCAAGCAGGTCGGGTTTCTTTGGACAGCGAATTGGACATTCGTCTTCATGGTATTTTTGCCACTGTTTTTTGCCTTCGTGACCGAGCTGGTGACCTTTTGGAAAGATGAAGGCCGCCCAAAGCTTGTGGCGCAGGGCGACAAGATGGAAAGCGACAATGACTGGGCGCGCACCGTACAAGCTTCTTCGTATTCATATTGGGCAGTTTTTTTGATTTGTGTGGTGTTCGCCGGTCTTTTCCAGTGGATCGGCGTGTCTTTAATCCCGTTGTTCAAAGGTGGTGGCAACTATGCGACGGATTGGGGCTCGTTAGCGATTGTGCGCCCTGAGGTTATATCGGTGCCGGAAGCGGTCGTATTCACGGGGCTCGCTTACCTATACATGTGCCTCTGTTTTTATCTGTTCTTCGTAGGCCTCATTTTGCTTTATACGGTGATCCATGATCTTTGGAGAATTGGAGAAACAGCGAGTTATCGGCTGGAGGTGGATTATCAACACGAGCTCCATGAAGCCAGCCTCAGGGTTATGCGTGCGATTTTCCGGTGTACTGTTTTGGGGCTTCTGATCGCCATAGTCATGAAGCTCCAGAGTGCTTACCTGACGTCGCGTGGAGAGAATATTGTGGCTTGGTTGGTCGGTGATATGTCTTCCGCCTTCTATGCGCGCAATGATGTGAGCGCCGAGATCAGCTACCGTAGGCCGACCCATTACAGTAGCCTTCTTATCGCTATTTCGACCTGTGTTGTATTTCTGTACGGCTCCATCCGTATAGGTGTCGAATGTCGGTTTTGTATGCCTTTGTGGAGGATGTCAGCGATCGTAGCGGTACTCGTGGCTGGCTACTTGCTGATCGATGCATTTGCTGGCTTTTCAATCCTTCTGGGCGTTGGAGTGCTGCTCGCAATATACGGCCTGTTTGATCCAGGGTTGGGGCGATGGCAAGCGAGTAAGTTAGGAAACAACCAGAGTGTATCATAGTTGGCTTGATCATTGGGATGAGCGGCGGGCGCGACGCGGTGAGGAAGGGAAGAAACCAACGGATTTCATCCTTGACGCGGAACGCGCCTTTCCAGGTGCGAAAAAGATAACAAATATCGAGGAATTCTGTGCTCTTGCGGACCAAGCCGTGGCTGATCCAGCCTTTTTCGATGAGCCGAGTGTGAGTGATAAGGGTTTTGAAAGGCTAGATGGGTGGCTCAAATTTCCATCGGACATTTGTACTGATATCGAACAGAACAATGTCGTCTCGGCGAAAATCACAGAAAGCGGGTCGTTCGATCAGGCGATGGTGATTTTTCACCATTGGAATGCAAGCGCCCGGAATCGTAAGATTGCCAACTTTTTCTCGCAGCGTGGCATCACGGTTGTCGAGATTGTTATGCCTTATCACTTCGAACGTAGCCGTCCCGGCTCCGTGCACGCCGACTATATGCTTAGCCCGAATCTCGGTCGAACGATCCAATCTGTAAGGCAGGCAGTGTTGGATGGGCGAAAACTCATACGTTGGTTGAAGATCGAAGGCTACCGAGAGATTTCGGTTCTCGGTATGAGCTTAGGCTCCTGGGTTGCGGGGGTGGTCGCCGCGCACGACTCGGCTGTGTCAAAAGCCTCGTTGTTTCTGACGGCGGGGAGTCTAGCGGATATGGTTTGGACGGGTCGCGCGACACGATTGATACGTGGTAGCCTTGAGCCTGAGATTGAGCTGACCGATCTCAGAAGGGCCTGGGGTCCACTGAACTTGGAGAATTACGCACATAGTTTGGCACGGCCTGATCTCGATCTTCATGTTGTGTTGGCTAAGAGAGACAAAGTGGTGTTGCCAGAGCTATCGGAGAGGTTCATGCAGAGGCTGAAGGACGCCCGAGCTAGGCCAAATATTTTGAAATTAAACTGTGGTCACTATTCGCTCGCCATGCCGCCTTACATTCTATTGGCCGGTTTGAGCTTGAAGCGGTTTCTCTCGCGTGCTGACAAGTCGGCTCGGCGAGCATGAGTTTGGCTTTGGCCGGTCAGTTCACCAGCAAATTCTATGGCAGGCATCACGATACAAAAGTGATGAATGTGGGGTCGCCACCTACCGGAACCGACCCCTGGAAGTGGCCGACAAAGGCGCAGGCATGACACCGGCAATTGTCGAAAAGGCTCGACACCCTTCTTCTCTACGCGCGCCGGCAGGTTTGGCGGCTTGTTCTCATGGTTTCGACCCTCAGGGGAAAGCTCTTCATCAGCAAGCATTCGCGGCGCCGGCACAGTCGTCCATGTCAAAGTCCCGTTATTAACCCCCGCCGCTAACAGCCGACGATGACGCCAGCGGCCCGACAGCCGCGGCGGGGGGCTAGTCGGCCGCCGGGCCTGACCGGCAGGGGGCATAGAGCGACGCCGGCTGGGCCAAATTATAGGCCCTTTATGGACAATCGTGGGGCGGCTAGGTATCGGCTCTGCCAGACGGGATCTTTTCGGAAAAGAGGAAGGTTGCTGGATCAAGTTTCAACGCCTTGGCGATCGCGGCAATCGTGTCCACACTGATGTTGCCGCTCGCGCGTTCCAGTTTCGTGAATGTCGCCTCCGCCACGCCGATGAGTTCGGCCATCTCATAACGGTGCAAAGTACGTCGTTGTCGCTCAAAATCGATAATATGCGCCAGCCGCTTGCGGATCGCATTGTCGTCCAACCGATGCGCCCATTCCGGAACTTTCTTACCGCCGGCGAGCAGTCCTGCAAAAGACAATTGCAAGCCGTTTGCCATGACCTGCAGCGTCGTCAATGTGACATTATTTTTCTGACGCACAGTCTGAATGTAGGTTCGATAGGCCAGTTTTTCGCCCTCGGGGGTCCGAAACAGTTCGGCCATGTGCATATGGGATAGGCCGCGTCTGGCTCTCTCTCGCTCAAGTGCCAGAGCAATGTTGGCGCGCAACGGGTTGTTGACTACGCCTCCGTCGTCTCGTTTCATAAATCGATGTAGTCGCACAAACCTGCCTTTTCGACCTGTCCTTTTTCGCGCGGATTGTCCATAGTAAACTGTCAAATCTGCAGTGAGGAAAGGCTATGACTATACTCAAATTCTTACTGGGGGGTGCCGTCGCCATCGCGAGCACAGCGGCTCTTCCATCCCAATCAAAAGCGTCGGAATGGGGCTGTCAGGTCCTCCTATGTCTTTCCGGCGACTGGCAAGGCACCCCCTCGTGCCATCCGCCAATTTACAAGTTGATTGCGGCGATGGAAGCCCCGGGTTTTAATTGGCCGACCTGTCCGCAAGCCAACTCCAGCGCGGCGAGATTTGACAAGTATGAGGACTGTCCGTCTGGCTGGCAAGCAGTTGGGAGCTCCGAATCCGATCGGCCGGGCTTAGGCCAAGAACGGAACATCTGCCGCATCGCGGTCGATAAGCTCTCCTTGCCCGTCGTTCTCAAAAACAGCGGCCTCGGTGGGCATCATGGAGACGGATCACGTCAGGTCCAAATCGAAATCGACGGGAAGGCGGTTGCGGCAACAATCCAGACCGCGGGGAACGATCGAGGTCATTCCATTCGTAATGGTCCGACCTACTACACCATCCCTCGACCGATGCGCGGAAAGCCCTGGTTCATCGAGTATGATGACGCGAACGGCGTGCGCCAGAAAAGCTGGTTCAATCTCAACATGCCATAAGCCAGGCCATCACGTAGGACGAGGACTATGAGGGCCACAATTCACGGAGGTTTGTAGTGTTCAAGGCGCTTCTGCTATCCACAATGATTATGAACACAGGCGCAGTGTTGACGGCGGCTGGTCAGAGCGACAAGCCGCGATCAAGTGTGGACAATCCTATGTGGCCCGCTTCACTGAAATGGGACTGCAGGACCGCTGCCAAAATCGTGTGTGAGCGTGGGGGCAGTTGCTCGGTGGCTGAGGACCACACGGGATTTGTGCTGAACTACGGCAGCAACGAGGCTGAGTTCCCGGCCAGCAATGTCAGGATCAAACGTCACTATCAACAGACCGTGCAGGCAAGCCCTTTGCAGCAGGAAGTCAAAGTCGAACTGGCCGACAACCGCGTTCTATGGCTGACGGCCGTGGATGCCAGCCGCACGTATTCGGAAGCGTGGGTCGGCGCACTAAGCGAGCTGAAGGGTGGCGCGGTACTGATGGAATCCGAGGGAGTCTATTGCATGCCGCACAAGTGAGTGCGCCGAGAGGACAGGCGAGCAAGGGCGATGTGGTCTGACCGGGGCGCCGACCCCGGCGTTTAAGAAGTGTTCAGAGTCTTCCGTCCGATTTTATCGAGCGGTGAGGTGATGATAAGTAATATCGATCCGTCGCATCGAGATGTATGGCAGGAGTAACTGCAACGGTACTTCACCTTGCTCCTCTATGTGACTGGCGATGACTTGAGGCGCGCACCATGCGTACTTTGCATAATATAACTGGTGAAAGTCGCATAATCTATCTTATGGAACTTCGATTTCGTTAAACTGAAGCACTACACAAATCTGAACGACGTGCCGTGAAGTGGTGCGTGATGGCCCGCGGCCGGCGCAATCCCGAAGCTGTACGCGAAAATCTCGTGGCGCCAACGATGCTGTCTATGGAATCGCGTCAAATCACCAGTACATACATCGGCTATTTGAGGTCCGCCTCAAGCTTTTCATCCCCAAAAGAATTGCCTCCCAGGTGCGGCTCGATAACCGAAGCTTGGCGATCCTATTCCACATCCGAGATACCTCCTCAGAACATGATCGATAATAGTGTTGCAGGCGCGCCACCGCAATCGCTTACCGCGATCACCTCCGAGAGCGCTCCGAGGATTGTTCATCCCGACGACGTGCGCAGCGAGGATCGACCCGCCTGCGCCAATTCGGACGAGCGTGCGCAATCCTGAACCGATCGTGAGCTGAAGCTGCTGAGGGAGCCCTTCCACCTCGTCACTGACCCCAGACCGATCCTGGCAGCGCGTTGAGCGGGATTTTCAGATAACGCAGGCCATTTTCCTCGACCTGAGGCAGCTCTCCTCCGCGAATATTGACCTGGAGGGCATGCAACATGAGCCTTGGCATCGGCAATGCCCTGTCTCGCGTCTCTCGAAGCCTGATGAACGCACTCCGAGATTGACCGGCGACGTGCTTGTTTTTCTCTTTCTGCTCCGCCACCGAACTCTCCCACAGAGCCTGGCGCCCTCCCGGCCTGTAGTCGTGACCGGTAAAGAGACGGGTCTCGCCGGGTAAGCTCAAAATGTCCTGGATGGACTGCCACAGATCAGCTGCGCTGCCGCCTGGAAAATGGGCGCGGGCGGAGCCGCTATCGGGCATGAAAAGCGTGTCGTGAATGAACGCCGCGTCGCCGATGACATACGTGATCGACGCCAATGTGTGCCCTGGCGAGTGCATGACGCGGGCTTCCAGCTCGCCAATCTTGAAGATCTCGCCGTCGCCAAACAGCCGATCCCATTGTGAGCCGTCGCATGCGAGATCCGGCCAATTATAGATCTCCTGCCAGATCTGCTGCACTTCCTTCACGCGCTCGCCGATCGCTATCGGCACGCCGGTTTTTGCCTTGAGATAACCCGCGGCCGAAAAGTGATCGGCATGCGGATGGGTGTCCAGCATCCACTCGAGCTTCAAATTGTGGCTGTTGATGTAGTCGAGGATCGCGTCCGCATTTGTCGTTGCCGTCGAGCCAGACTTTTCGTCGAAATCGAGCACCGGGTCGACGATGGCGCATCTTCGCGAACTCGGGCATGCAACGACATATTGGATGCTACCCGTCCGTGCATCGTAGAAGCCGACGACTTCAGGCTGCTGCATGGGCGATGCCCTCGACTGCGGCTCGCGGGAAAAAGATCGCCCGGCCAGGGTCGAGGTCGTAGTCACGCTCGAAGTCCGTTGCGTCGGACGCAATCTGCGCCACGGCATTGAGTATGAACTGCACCTTCTCGTCCGGCAGCAGAACGCTGAAATTCAGCCGAGTGAATCCCGGCTTTTTCATTTCCTCGCCAGAGAGAATGGCTTGCCTGATTTCTTCGGACTGTTCGTCGTCGATCGATAGCAGTCTGTGCACATACGGGCCGGCACAGGCGCAGCCACCGCGCGCCTGGATCCCGAACCGGTCGCTTAGCATGCGCGTGATCAGCTGCTGGTGGACGTAGCCACCCTTTCCGTTTTCGACCCTAAAGGAAAAGATCGGAAGCCGCTCAGGATCCGATAGACCGAGGAGCTCCAGCCGCGGCAGGGCTTTCCATGCGCGAAAAGCACGACGCGCCAGCTCGCGATTGCGCGCTGTCATCGCGTCGAGTCCGATCGCATCTTTGACGATGAAGGCCAGCGCGGCTCGTATGTCGCCGATCACGTTCGGCGTGCCGGCTTCCTCGCGGGATTCCAGGCTGTCGCTGTAATCGTGTGTCTTCGGGGAGACAAACTTCACCGTCCCGCCACCTGGCCACGACGGCGTTTTCGTCGAAGATACGTCGCGTCGAACGATCAAGATGCCGGAAGCGCCGGGGCCTCCGAGGAACTTGTGAGGCGAAACAACTATTGCGTCGATCTCGGCATCTGGGGCGGGCGACATGGAAATCGGCAGGTAAGGACCTGCGCCCGCATAGTCCCAGATCATCTTTGCGCCGGCGGCCTTCACGATCACGGTGATGGCCGCGACATCGCTGGTGATGCCCGTGACGTTCGAGGCCGCGGACATCGAGCATATCGTTAGATCTGACGACCCCCCGCCAACCGCGTCCTTGAGCTGAGACAGGTCCGGCCCGCCAGACGGATGCTCGGCGATTTCCACGATTTCTGCTCCGCTCTCGCGCCAGGGCAGAATGTTGGAGTGATGCTCATAGGGACCGATAATGATCCGAGCGCGCTTGCCCGCTGCCACGGCTTCAGCGACGCCGAATAGCTTGACGAGGCGGTTGATCCCCGACGTAGCGCCGGAGCCGGTGAAGATCACAGCATGCCGTTCGGTGGCCCCGCAGAATTGACCGATCAGGGCGCGCGCTTCCCGACGCATGCGGGTCATGAAGCCTCCGCAATACGAGGCTTCCGTGTGGCTGTTGGCGTAGTACGGCAGGACCTCCTCAAGCACAAAGCGCTCGATCTGACGGAGTGCGCGGCCTGACGCGACATAGTCGGCGTACACCAGGTCCTTTTGCCCGTAGGGACCCACGATTTTCGCCGTCGATCCCACAAGCCCATCCCGGAGGTCGGCGGTCACGTCAGCCTTTTTCTTTAGCCCCTGGCGGAACTTTGACAGAGGGGTCTCGGTCTGCCCTGTCGTCGGGCGAGCTGCTTGCACGGTCATTCTCCCCGACTCGGATATTGACTCGGATTGTAGCCTGCTCCACGGTCGAAAAAATTCACCTATTTTCTGCAATTTCTTGCAAAGAGCGTGTCAGATGATCGAAGATCGGGCGAAAATCGATGCATTTGATATGAAGATTTTGACGGCCATGCAGATCGATGCAAGCGTTTCCCAGCGAGATTTGGCGGAGAGGGTCGGCCTGTCTCAGAACGCGTGCTGGCGGCGGATCCAGCGCCTGCAGTCGCTAGGCCTTATCCGGGGGTCGCACAGCGATATCGATCTGCGAGCGCTGGGACTCGACCTGACGGTTTTCGTAATGGTCCGCACTCGCCACCATTCCAAGGAGTGGAGTGAGGCGTTCCGTGCCCATGTTGAACGGTTGTCGGAGGTGATCGATTTCTATCGGATCGGAGGGGACTGGGACTATCTGATCAAGGTCGTGACACAAGGCATGTCCGGCTACGATGCATTCTACCAGAAACTGATCACGAACTTCGACCTGGCTACGGTGACAGGCTTCTTTTCCATGGAAGCGATCATCAACAATCGTCCAGTGGATCTGACCAATCTGCGATAATGCGGCGCCTGCTGTTGGACACTTCGCCCTTCATCGTCGGCAAGCCGTCGACTGTGGCACCACCAGGGTGAGGTGTCGATTACATGAGCCCGCAGGTCTGGCTGCGAGTTCGCCCCATGAGCTGTTTGCAGGCCTCAACTGAGAGTTCCTCCGCCCTTGCTGCGCGGGTCCTGACGACGCTTCGCTCACGTCCGCACCCTCAGCGCCTGCTCCAGCCTGTCGGCAATCTGGGTGACGATATAGGCAATCACCATGTAGATCACGACGGCAATCACGAAGGCTTCGAGGTAGTAGTAGTTCAGCGCGGCGGTCAGCTGGGACTGGGCGAAGATATCGACAACCTCGATGGCGAATCCGAGAGAAAGCGCCTTCATGATGACCATCATCGAGGTTGTCAGGTCGGGAATTGCCGTGAGAGCCACCTGGGGAAACAGAATCCGTCGGAACAATTGGCCGTTCGTATAGCCAAGGGAATGGGCGGCGTCTGACTGACCGGTGTCAAAGGCGTTCAGGGCTCCTTTGATAATCTCCGATTGGAACGCAGCGATACAGCCTGTCACCGCAATAATAAGGATAACCGAGTTGGGTGTTTCGTGGGCGTTGAAGTTGATCCCGAGCAACGAGAGCAGGAACTGGAATGCCGGGGGCAGACCGAAATAGGCGAGGAAAATCACGATGACCATCGGAACGCCCTTGAAGACGATCTTGTAAGCCATGATGAGCTCTCGCAGCACCGGGACTCGTCTGTATTCGACGAGTGCAAAAATGCTGCCGACTAGCGTCGACAAGACGAAAATCGTCAGCGCCATTCCAAGCGTTACAGGTACGGCGCCCAGAATTTCCTGGGTGTCCTGGAGCAAAATTTCGGTATCGAACATGGTTTAATACCCTTTAGGTCAGACGCTGGCGATGGCCGCGTTCTTGATCTGAGCTGTTGTCGTGGCCTCAGGCGCCTGCATCGGCGAGCGAAGCTCGAACAAGTGCACGATGAACCAGGCAATCAGGCACATCAGCGCATAGATGACGGCCAGGACGAGGTACGTTTCGAACTGGTACTGGTTATAGTCGCGCTCCATGATCAAGTGCGCGGTCGCCATGACGTCGGCCGCCCCGATGTACATCACCAGCGCAACGTTATGGATCAGGTAGATGATGGAATTTCCATAGCCGGGCAATGCGAAGTGCACCGCTTGCGGGCCCACGATGCGGGTGATCTTCTGGCGAAAGGTATATCCTAGACTGTCGGCCGCATCATGCTGGCCGCGATCGACGGCCAGGTATGCGGGCCGAAGGACTTCCGACAGATACCCGCCATGGTAAAAGCTCAGTCCGACCATCGCAGCGATCGTCGGCGAGAAGAAATCTGCGGAGCCGAACAGGGCCACCAATAGGGGGAGCCCGTAGAACGCGACGAACAACTGGAGGACGACGGGAACGCTGCGGGCATAGGACACGTAGAGGTCAGTGAGGTGGCTGACCACTGGTATCCTGCGAATCCGCAATGTTGTCGCAACGAGCGCCAAGCAAAAGCCGACCAACATGGCGGTAAACGTGATAGCGAGCGTCAGCGGCAATGCCGAGAGCAACTCGGGAATCATAGCAGAAACATCCACTTTGAAACGCTCCTTCTTGCAATTCAGACTTGCCGCTGACGATATCTACTCAGATCACATCATTTCATATACTTGACGATGCCTTCGCCAAACCACTTCTGCGAGAGCTTTTCGATCGTACCGTCGTCTTTCAACTCCTTCAGAACTTTGTTCACGTCATCGACTAGAACCTTGTTTTCATCTGACTTGTGAATAAGCATATAAGTATTGTTGGTGAAGACTGGTTCGGACGCCACGATGTCGAGCTTCTTTTCATCGATGACGGTCTGCTCACCAAGATTTGAAGGCAGGACCAGCGCGTCGAACTTGCCGTTCTGAACTTCGTCCAAACGGTTTGGATACGGGATTCCGGCGCTCGACGCCGTCACGTCAAGCTTGTATTGCGGATTTTCTTTTTGCCAGTTCATGATGAACTTATAGGTTCCGCCGCCAGCCGTGGTCGGAACGATCCTCTTGCCGACCAGGTCTTTCATTTCTTTGATGCCGCTGCCCTTTTTGCTGTAGATCTTCATCAGGCTGGCGCCCATGGGGTTTTCCGGAATGAAGAACTGCTTGGCGCGCTCGGGTGACTTATAGTAACCGCCGACCGCGATGTCGTATTTGCCTGTGGCCAGGCCAGTTTCCTGCGCGATGTCGGAGACACCTTCCATTTCGAACTTGTATTGCGGCAGCTTTGCGTTGATCGCCCTCAGCAGATCGGGTTCATACCCTTGCGGCTCGACGCCGAGCGCGCCCCAAGCCAATGGCTTGGATTCGGCAGAGGTCGCGATCTTGATTGTCCGAACGGTCTGACCATAACTGATCCCTGCTGTCGCAAGGGCAATTGCGATGCCGCCGGCGACGGCCAGGGCATAACGACGCGAAAAACTGGATTTGATTGCAGACATTTCTTGGGTTCCCTTCTTGTTGGATTATTGAAAAGCGAGTTCAGACTGCAGGAATTGAGCAAGTCGTGGGCTGGAAGGCGCATCGAAGATCTCAGCTGGACTGCCGTCGGCGGCAACCACGCCACGATCCATGAAGACGATCCGGTTCGAGATGTTCTTTGCGAATTGCATCTCGTGGGTTACAAGCAGCGAGGTGATGCCGGACGACGTGACGTCCTTGATCACCTTCAGGACTTCACCGACCAGTTCGGGATCCAGCGATGATGTCGGTTCGTCGAAGAGCATCACATCCGGCCGAACCGCCAGCGCACGTGCGATGCCTGTGCGCTGGAGCTGGCCACCTGAGAGCTGGGACGGATAGCTGTCCCGCTTCGCTGAGAGGCCGACCCTTTCGAGCTCTCGCAGCGCGATTTCACGCGCCTCGTCGGTGGACTTGCGCTGGACGACGACCAGCGGATCCATGACGTTCTGGAGGACGGTCATGTTCTTGAAGACGTTGAATTGCTGAAAGACCATCGCTGTCCGGAGCCGGATCGCCTGGATGGCTGCCTTGTCGGCGCGCTGGTAATCCATCAGAATCTGGTCGAACGCGATGGTTCCAGATGCAGGCTTAACCAGATAGTTGATGCATTTCAGCAGGGTGGTCTTGCCGGTGCCGCTTGGGCCGATGATTGACACAACGTCACCTCGCTTTACCGAGAGATTGACGCCGTTCAGGACCTGTGTGCTTCCGTAGGACAGCTTTATATCTTTGAGTTCAAGCATTCTGGTTGGTTCCCTTCAGAGTGTGGGAAGGAGTGTCTTGACCGCATGCGATATCATCACCCGCTCTCCGCATGGCCGAGAACGTGCATCAGCCGGTTCGCCCAGCCGAAGATCGATATGGCGTGGATAAGGTCGATGATCTCGGCATCATTCATGCCGACCGATCGCAGCGCGGCGATATCGTCTGGCGTCGCTTCCGACGGCGCCGCCGACAGGCGGCGGGCAAAGCTGTAGATCGCCGCATCTCGCGGCCCAAGCTTTTCGGGTTTGTCGAGGTACAGCGCGGTGACAACATCGTCGCTCTTGGTCAGCTCTGCATGTCGGCGGGCGTGAACAACGGCACAGAATTTGCAACCATTGACCATCGAGGCGCCCAAGGCGCCAAGTTCGCGATCGGGACGGGCGAGCCCGCCCTCGACGTACATGATCGCGTTGAACAGAATCGTGCGGGCAAGATAGCTTTCCGGATCATGCACAAGGGTCCGTACATATTCCGAAACTTTCTTGGCGGAGGGCGTAACCTTCATCGCATCGAGCTGTTCCGGCGTGGCCCCGGACAGCTCGACCGGCGCGATGTATGGCTGCCAGTTCAGCGGCTTCAGGCGCACCGAGGAAATCATGCCGACCTCATCAATCGCAAGCCGGTCGCCACCCGTGTCTGGAAGTTGACGAAGGCGATCAGTTCGGAGAGCGCGACGATCTGAGGATTGTTCAATCCAGCCTTGTCCAGGAGCGCGATGTGGCTTGCTTCCGCCTTTTTCGGCGTCAGGGTGATCAGGTCAACATGACGGACGATGGTCGCCAATGGTTCTTCCAGAGCCGTTTCGCCCTGGGTCACGGCCAGAAGCTGCTCGGTCGGACCAAGCTGAGCCAGCTGCATATCATATTCGGCCACCAGGACCGGATCGGCGTTCAGGGCGGCCATGCGGCGGGCAAGAGCAACACGCAAGTTCGGCGCCAGCCCCTGATCGTTTGCCGGCTGCAGCACCGAGAGGCGACATTCCTCGGCCCCTCGCACGAATTCGGGCCGAAACCGCCGTGCGGCGAACAGCGCATCGTCCGGCGAAAGACCGGCGGCTTTGTCAATTGCGTCGATCACAGCGCGGCCTCCTTTTGCAGCAAGGGTGTTGAATCGACCCATTCGTCGCCCAGAAGTTCCGGGGTGTCGTAAGCGATCAGATTGGCGAAGTGGGTTTCGACATCTTCAGCAAACAGCGACGCCGCAATGCCGCGGACGAGACGGTCGGCACCGGCACTGACGGCTGGGATATCGCCGGAGACCTTGCCATGTGTCAGCATCGCGGCATCGTTGAAGCAATGGATGTGCGCCAGCACCGGGCAGGAGCCGGGAACGCGTTCGCGAAACTCGAAGGCAGGACCGAGATCCGGCGCGTCCGACATGCCTGCACGAGCCGGCCCCATATCCGGCCTATATCGGCCATCCGACCAGGTGCGGATATATGGGGCGATCGCCGCAAATTCCGGGCGGCCGCTGAAGTCATTTGAAAAGCCGGTTGCCGCGATGAGGAAGTCGTAGCGTATCGGCCCCTGCGTGGTTTCCACCAGCAGAGTCCCTGCCTCCTCCTTCACCGCAACTATGCCGCAGTCGAGAAGGAACCGAGCATTCGAATGGCGAGACACGCGAAGTGTCGATGAACGAGGCGGCGGTGTTTGGGTCGAGGCGGTATAATCGAAGAATTTCCACTTCCAGGCGTCGGGCAAGTGATGCATGCCGAGTACAACACCCGGGCTGCCAATACCGGTCAGCTTGTTGATGCGCGGCATTTCCTTGCGACGGATCAACATGTCGACACAGCCGGCTCCCGCCTCGAGTGCCGTTGCGGCATTATCCATGGAGGAGGCGCCGGCGCCGATCACCGCCACACGCTTGCCTTTCAGCGCATTGAAATCGATTTTGTCGGCAGAATGGGCCCAATAGGCGCGATCGACGCCGCTGAGGAAATCGGGCACGGCAAAACCGCCCAACCCGGACCGACCAGTGGCCAGAACGAGACGACGGGTGAGAACCCGGCCGGTTTCCGCGCCTTCGATATTGATCGCAATCAGATCTCCAACGGGTGCCAGTCCGGTCATGCGCACGCTGTTGCGCACCGGCAGGCCAAGAACCTTGCGGTACCAGACGAGGTAGTCCATCCACTGGCCCTTGGGGATTTTGTCCAGCGACCGCCAGGCCTCAACGCCCCATTGCGCCGTGAACCAGGCGCGGAACGTCAATTGCGGCAGGCCGAGCGACGGACCGTGCAGGGTTTTTGGCGACCGAAGCGTTTGCATGCGGGCAAACGTCACCCATGGTCCTTCGAGCCCGGCCGGAGCCGCATCATAGGCCACGACATTGGTTATCCCGGTCAGCACCAGCTTTGCCGTGGCAGCAAGTCCGCACATGCCGGCGCCGATCACCACGACGTCACGGACCGGCACGCCATCGTGCGAACGCGCGGGAACCCATGGCTTGGCGGGCAGTTCGAGAAACTCGAGATCCTGCGCGAGCTGTGCTTCGAGCGCAGCAAGACCTGTCGGCGTTGGCGCGGCGGGGGTATGCTTCATATTCCTGTTCCGTGATTTGTGCCGGATGCAGGATCGTTCACCAATTGGCCAGCGAGGGTCGGATCCAGTTTTTTGAAGCCGACGATCGACCGTTCAGCCACCGCCTCGACCGCATCCATCAACGCCTGCGCGACTGGACGAAGCGGGCGTTTCTCGGCAGCCACAACGCCCCAATAGAAAAGAACGGTCACGTCGATCGGGCGAATGACGACCCCAGGCAGGGCCACGCCATAGGCGGTGAGGGGATCAATCACAGCCGCGACGCCAGTCCGCCGAACGATCTGCAACGCGCCATATGCTGTATTCGTCCGGATCACTGGCCCGGTATCGATGCCCCTGGCCGCCAATGCCTTGGAGACATGCAACTGGAAACGTAGGGGGTTGAGCAGTGTGGCGACGCGGCGACCGGCAAAGGCGGAAAGCGGTATCACGTCAAGTTCAGCCAGCGGATCGTCCTCCCGCACGGCAGCAACATCAGGCGCCGAATAGAGCCGCAGGACATCCAGACCGGGCGTATCGAGCGGCAGGCTTGAAAACCCGATCTCGGCACGTCCGCTGCGCACCTCCTGGGCGACGATCGAGGGGAGAAACTGCCCCAGATGCGTCTCGTGCGGAAGTTCGACACCTTTGAGTTCGGCCATGGCCGTCGGGATCAAGCCAGTACCGATCGCCGAGGTCGTAACAATCTGCAGGATTCGCCCTCTGCCGGCGGCAATCATCTTGGCCCGCGCGGCTAGCTCGGTGAAGGACATCAGCAAGCGCCGCGCCTCCTCCTCGAAGGCCACACCCTCCTCGGACAACTGCACCCGCCGACCGACACGGTGCAGCAATTCGAAGCCGAGCTCTGCCTCGAGATCCTGAATGGTGCGTGTCACTGCAGGTTGGGAACGACCGAGCATGTCAGCCGCCTTGGTAATGCTGCCGCTGGCAGCAACCGCAAGGAAGCTCTGAAGGTCGCGGGTTTCCATGTTCTCTCTACATGCGCAATCCGTATGATTGACATCGTCTCATTCATTTTTGATATATGTCAAGCGGAAACGAATATTCGCTGAGGCATGTTGCAATCGCGGGCTCAGGCCGGAATCCCATCGCCAGAAGCCGACGATGGCAGATGCGGCTCCGATTTGTGGAACCTCCTAGTGAGAAATGGAGGCTGCAATGCCCGCAACAGGAGGGAATTTATGCGCGTAAGCATTCTTGGCGCCGGAGCGATTGCTTACGGCCTTGCCGCCTATCTGGCCGAAGCGGGACATGACCCTATGCTTTGGTCGCCTTCCGGAGAACGCACCAAGGCGCTGGCCGCCGGTGGATTGCTGAAGGCTACCGGAGCTATCAAGGCAACGACTAAGGTGCGCATCGCCAAGGATTGCGAAGACGCCATTGCCGATGCCGACGTCGTCATAATCGCGTTGCCGGCCTACGGGCACAAGATGGTGATGGACGCTGCCACTCCTTATCTAAGGGACGGAACGCCGGTTATCATCAGCTCGCACAGTTCCTTTGGGGCACTGTATCTCTCCAAGCGGCTTGCGGACCGGAAGGTTAGCCTGCCGATCGTCGTCTGGGGTACCACGCTCGTGACCGGGCAACAGCGCGGGCCAGCCGAAATCGATGTTGCAACCGTTCGCCAGAAACTGGATGTCGCGACGCTGCCTTTCAGTGCTCAGGACCAAGGGTTCGAGCTTTGCACGAGCTTGTTCGGCGATCGTTTCGTCAAGCGCGACGGCATGCTTGCTATCGCACTCAGCAACCTCAATCCGCAGAACCATCTCGGGATCGCTCTTCTTAATCTCACACGCATGGAGAAGGGAGAACAGTGGAGCCAGGCCGGAAACGTCACCCCGGCTGTCGGCCGCTTTATCGAGGCTCTGGACGCGGAACGATTGGCGATCGCCGCCCGTTTTGGAATTGCCGTGCGCACAGTTGAAGAGCATTTTTCATTGTCGTTTCACGTCCCCATGGCCACCGTTTCGGAAATGAACCAGGAGATGGATCGCCAAGGCCGCGGCGGCTTCGGCCCGTCAACCATCGAAAGCCGCTATATTCTCGAGGACGTTCCGTTCGGGCTGCTGCCGACCGTTTTGTTGGGGAAGATCAGCGGAAATTCAGCGATTCTCCATGAATCTGGAATTGCCATATTCTCGGCGGCTTACGGTCGCGATCTTAAGGGCGATAATGATATTCTTCCCGCGCTGGGCTTCGAGGGAATGGCAAAAGCGGACCTCGAAAACCTTTGCCGTAAGGGATTCTAACAAGTTTCCGCCGTGGACTGGGACATAGGCCAAGTGCCCGAAAAACCACCGGGACTGGTTGCCGGCGAGCACGACATGCAGGTTCCTCGGCGAGCGCCGGGAGATGTCTCCAGGAACTCAGCACGAGATCGAATGGTCCCGCCCGGCGGTGTGAGTTGGTCTGTAGCAGGGTCCGTCATCGAAACCCAGTGCGGCATGGTTCCATCAGTTGCCACATGCCTGAACATTGCATCAACTGCGCAGGCGCTTCGCGCCTCCATCAAGATACCGGCCATGCAGGCGCCGACAGTCCGGAACAACGAGTGTCGTAGCCCGTTCAGGATAAGTGGTTCGTCCACAATCAGCTACGCGAGATAGACATGTTCCGATTTCTAACGTTGGCAGGGACCATCTTGGGTCTGACGATGTCGCCGGCGCAGGCCGCCAGTGATGCGGATCAGGCTGTCGAACAATTTCACCGTACCTGTCTGGCCGAGGGTCCCAATTTCGAGCGCATGATAGAGACCGCGCACGAACGCAGGTGGACACTTATTGCCGAAGCAGGCTTCGGCGAACTCGCGCCAATCGCTAATCCAACCTCAGTGGAGGCATGGCTGGTGGCCGAAGCGGAGGAAGGATTGCCAGCAGGAACCATCATCGGCACTACCAAGGCAACGATGAGCGGCAAACCGGTGCAGACGTGTACGCTGGCATTTCCCGATATCGATGAAGAGGCATTTCGGAAGAGTTTCTTCACCCGTACGGATGCCGAGAAGATTGCCGAAGACCGCGATACGGAGGAGTTCTCGCGTCTCTACATCCTCGTTGCCGGCGGACGTAAGCAATTTGTCCGGCTGGTGGTCCTGCCTTCAACGCCACCAGGAAACCCGCGCGTCGTTGCCAGTTCGATCATGGCCGACTGACATGTCATTCCTCCCGCCCCCGTGCTCCTCTGGAGGGCGAACACTGCGAAATGTCGCGAGCAGCAGAAGGTCGTAGATAATTTTCAGCCCACCGGCGATGATCAGGGGCCAGCCGAAGCTGGAGACGGCAAGGAGAGCCCCTGCGAGGACTGGACTGGCGGCCGCCGCGAGGCTGCGGGGGGCGGCGGTGATGCTCGCCGCGGCAGCCCGCTCTTCGGGCGTCACCACGGCCATGAGGTACGATGTGCGGGTCGGTACGTCCATCTGCGACAGCGCGCTTCTAATCAGCAGAAGAACGATAGCCGGAGCGACGCTCGGCATGAACGGGATGAGCACCAGACAGAGGCTCGACGGAAGGTGCGTAAACACTGCAGCCGCCGATAGAGGAGCACCGCCGCCAACCCAAGTGAGGCATAAAATAGAAAAGCTGCCTGGAGGGCCTGCTTCATTTCCAGGCCGATGGCGTCGCGGAGAAAGTCGGGCGTTCCTGCGGCCAGCGCTCCGACGGCGCCGGCGAGAGAGCCGATGAGGCTGTAGCGCGCAAAGAGCGCCGTGCGGTCGCGGTCGGTGACGCTCTGCGCAAGCTGCGCATGTTCGAGCGGTAGAAACACGCTGACGTCCCCTGAAGATGGGTTCAGCGTGCCGACGAACGCGATGAGAAGCAGCGGCCAGAAGTCGTGAACGACAGCGAAGACGACCCCCGTTGCTATCATCAGGACAGCCGCTGCGGTCAGCAGCGCTCGACGGGAGAAGCGATGCGCGACGATCCCAACAGCCAGGGTGAGGACGGCTGAGCCCGCGAGCGTCGCCGTCGACAGGGTTCCGATCTCGAAGGCGTCGAAGCCGAGCGTGGCCAGATAGGCGGGAAGCAGGATGCTGACCAGACCGTCACCGAACGCCCGCAGTCCCCTGGATGTCAGCAGGTTCGCAGCAGTCGGCTCAGCACCGGCAGGAAGCAGCCTGAAGCGCCGCTTCGAAATAGCTTTGCGCAAACCGTGCGCGAGCCACTGTAACGTCAACGATGCCTCCACCTCCTCACCCCACGGGTCAGGGCGCTGGCTGCACGGGGTTAGATCGCTCCCGTCGCCATCCCGTAGAGCAGCCCGAGGATCGAACAGCCGACGAGCACCGGGAGCATGCCGATCTTGAAGCGAAACACCGCTAGCAGCGCACCCAATGTCAGGACGAGGGACGCGACGTTGACGGAGCTGAATGCGGGCACATCGACCGTCATGCCGAACCCTTTGACCTCGCGCAGTGCACCAAACAGAACGTGAAGCGCGAACCACACCGCCAGGTTCAGGATCACGCCCACCACGGCTGCCGTTATGGTCGCCAGCGCGGCGGACAAGGCCTTGTTGCTGCGCAGCGTTTCCACGAACGGCGCACCGACAAATATCCAGAGGAAGCAAGGTGTGAAGGTGACCCAGGTGGTGAGCAGGCCGCCCAACGTTCCAGCGAGCAGCGGATTAAGTGATCCCGGCGCTCGATACGCGCCCATGAACCCGACGAACTGGGTCACCATGATCAAGGGGCCAGGCGTCGTCTCCGCCATGCCGAGGCCGTCCAGCATCTCACCTGGCTTCAGCCAGCCATATGTATCGACAGCCTGCTGCGCCACGTAAGCGAGGACGGCGTAGGCGCCTCCGAAGGTCACGACCGCCATCTTCGAGAAAAAGACCGCGATATCGGCGAAGACATTGCCGGACCCGAACAGCACGAAAAGGCCGAGGACAGGTGCCAGCCATAGCACCAGAAACACACCTCCGATCTTCAACGACCAGCTGACCGGCGGGCGAGCATGGGCAGGAATGCCTTCGCCGAGCGCCGATTCCGCGTCGGCGACCTGCTTGCCGCCGATCTTGCCGTGGCCGTTGCCCGCCATGAACGCTGCCAGCCCGGCCCGCCCGCCGACGTACCCGATCACTCCGGCCGCCAGGACAATGAGCGGGAATGGGACATGGAACAGGAAGAGCCCGATAAAGGCGGCGGCGGCGAGGCCTATCATGACCTTGTTCTTGAGCGCCCGCTTGCCGACCCGGATAACCGCCTCGAGCACGATGGCGAGGACGGCGGCCTTCAGACCGAAGAAAAGCGCCTGCACCGCGCCGACATTGCCAAAGATTGCATAGATCCAGCTCAGCGCCATGATGGCGAGGACGCCGGGCAGTACGAACAGCGTGCCGGCCACGAGCCCGCCTCGGGTTTTATGCAGGAGCCACCCGATGTAGACGGCGAGCTGCTGGGCCTCCGGTCCTGGCAGCAGCATGCAGTAGTTCAGCGCATGCAGGAACCGCGTCTCGCCGATCCAGCGCTTCTCCTCAACGAGGATGCGATGCATTACCGCGATCTGGCCGGCCGGGCCACCAAAACTCAACGCAGCGACTCGCGCCCAGACCCGCACTGCTTCGCGGAAGGGGATGCCATGCGAAGGTTCATCCCCCAGCGCATTCGGATGGACGGCATGGACGCTGGTCATTGGTTCCCCTCACCCGCGCTTCTGGCGGAAATACTGGTAGAGATTGTCGAAGACCGGGCCGCCCTGCGCGATCCGCTGCTCGTCGCCCTTATTCGTCATGGCGATGCCCGCGATTAGGCTGGCAATGCCCGTCGTCTCGTCGCGCCCGAACTTGCCGTCCTTGAGGTCGATATCATGGACGATCTCGGCGATGGCCTGCAGCGCCGGGTCGCCAAGCCCGGCCCGGGTGAGCAGCACCTCGAAGCTGCAGCGGTCGCCCTCATGGGTGATCTCACCGTCAAACATATCAAAGCGCAGCTCTCCCGGCTTTGCCGCATAGCTCTTGCCTGGGACGAAGCGGATGACGGCGTCTGGATCAATGAAGCGACGGATTAGCCAGCTGCAGGCCATCCGGTCGACGTGCACGTCGCGGCGTGTCACCCAGATCCGGCCCTTGAGGTCAGTAATCGGCTCAGTCGCCTTTGACTCCTCGGTCATGGGCTGGTCCTCCACGAGATGCGTCTCGAGTTCGGCGAGCAAACCCTCAACCGCGAGGCGACCCGTGGCGCCGAAGAAGTCGATCGTGTCCACCTCGGCGAGCCGCTTGCGTATTCGGCCGAGCTGCGATCGTGTCTCCGCACGCTTTTCCGGCGTGGCGTTCGCGCCGATCTCGGCGGCGAGACCACGCGCTTCCTTGGCGATCTCCGCATAGTCGGCATCACGCGCCGCATCGAACAGCGCTTGGACCTCGGCATCCGACAATCCGTCGATGAGACGCGCCTCGCACACCATCGCCTCGCCACCACCCGCGACGATCTCCTTCAGGAGCCACTCGAAATCCTCCTGCGTCTCGGCATTGGCCGGCAGTGCATAGACGGTGCTTTTTACCGCGACCGCGCCGATGCCTTGCAGCCGCCGCCAGATCTTCACCCGGAAATAGGCCGGCTTGCTCGGCAGCCGATGGATAAGGAGCAGCCAGCGCTGTTCCGTCGTTTCCCCCTCACTCATAAGTGAACCGTATCACGTGCAAGATTAAATGCAACACTTGTATCATTATTTGTTCAGGCGTAGCGTTGGCGGTCTCGCAGACTGTCCCGCTGACGCCTGACAGGAGGTGCCGAAATGAGAGCTTCGGGTGGGGCTACCCAGTCAGGATCATCCGCGACTCGGACCCTTGGACGCACCGCAGCTAGGCTCATGACTGCCGGCATGATTATCGGGACGGGTATTTTCGGTGCCCTTGGTGCGACCGCCGAGCGGGCCGGTCCCGCCCTTCTCCTGGCGATGATTCCAGGAGGGCTGGTATGCTTGGCCACAGGTATCAGCGGCGCGCAGCTCGGCGTCAATTTCCCCAGACATGGCGGTGCGTTCATCTGGGCACGAGCGTTCCGTCTCGACACGGTCGCCTTCCTTGCTGGCTGTTGCTATGTTGGACAGGGCATTGTGGGCACGAGCGTGGTATCGCTCGCCTTCGCTTATTACTCAGCACAACTTATTCCTGGCCTGCCCCTACATTTGACGGCTGGCGCGGTTGTACTCGTTGTCATGGCACTGAATTCCTTCGGTATCTCCTTCACGAGCAAAGTCATTATTGGCCTGATGCTGGTCATCGTTGCGCTGCTGGGCGTATTCGTCTTCTTCGCGGCTCCGCATGTAGAAGTCGCTCGTTTGGCCCCGACACTGGATAAGGGGCCATTCGCATTTATGGCGGGCGCCGCGATCTTCTTCTGGGCTTGGGACGGCTTCATGCGCACCGCCATTATGGCGGGCGAAATTCGGGATCCCCGAAAGGCCATTCCCTTCTCCATTCTAGGCGGCATTGCGATCGCCGCCGTCGTCTACTACGCCGTGGCCGCTACTACTCTGGGGGTGCTTGGCGCAGAGGAAATGGCCAAAGATGACGTACCTCTCTTCAAGGCAGGTATGCAGGCTATCGGGTCGTGGGGCGGCTGGCTGATCCTGGGGGCCGCATGGACAGCATCGATTAACGAACTCGTTAGCGATCTGCTCAGCGTCTCGCGTGTGGCGCTCGCGATGGGCGAGGCGCACGAATTGCCGAAATGGCTCGGCGAGGTCCATCCGCGCTTCAAGGTGCCGCGTCACGCAGTACTTGCCGTCGGCGTGCTCGTCTTTGCAGTGGTGCTGGTGTTCGACCTGCGTCAGGTTTTGCCGCTCGCCAGCTTTTACCTGCTGGTTTGGTTTGCCATTACCCACTACGCGGCTCTGCACTTAAGCAAGGAGCAGCGCCTATTCTCGCCCTTCTTCGCTTGGTTGGGCCTGGCTTGCTGCTTCACACTGCTCTTTTTCATACCACTCCTGCACCTTATAATTGGAATGGTGACGCTCGCGATGGCGTTCGGCACTCGATTCATTGTGCGGCGCCAACCGAAATTTGGTTTCGGCTAGTGCTAGATGAAACGAGGAGGTCTAAGATGCTCAATACCCAAGCTATTGAATCCCTTACCGGACTGAAGGGACAGACCACGGGGGACGTGCTCAAGTTATCGGTCCCGCGCAGTGAAATGAGAGTGACCCTGGACGGCTTTGAGATCATTCCGTTTATGGGCCTCACCTCCTGGGTCAGTTTTAAACAGGGGGCACATCATGCCACGTTGATGGGCGACATCGTCGTGCTCGAAGATGAAATCGAGGACGCGATGGCCGCAGCGATCCAGGCGAACCTGTACGTAACAGCCCTACACAATCATTTCGTCCGCGAACAGCCGCGCGTGATGTTTATGCATGTCGAGGGTACGGCTGATGAAACTGCGTTAGCGACAGGAGCGCATAGGATTTTTGAAGCGATAAAAATCGTGCGCCAGAAGCATCCTGTCGAACCTGCCATGAAGAAAGTGAACAGTAGCTTGGACGCGCCGCCGCTTGAGGCGATTGTCGAGCACAAGGGCGAGAGCAAGGACGGCGTGCTCAAGTTTGTCCTGGGGCGCCCATCCGTGCCCGTCGTCTGCACACGCTGTGGCGAGCTCAATATTGATGCGGCAATGGGCTACAACACATGGCTAGCCTTTCAGGGCACGGACGAGCGCGCCGCGGTCTGCGGCGACTTTGCGATGCTGGAAAATGAAGTCCGTTCGGTCATCCGTGAACTGCAAGCTGGAGCGATTGAAGTGATCGCGGTGCACAATCACATGTTCTTTGAAGACCCGCGGATCATCTTCTTGCACTACTGGGGCATCGGCAATGCTCAGGCGTTGGCGCAGAGCTTGAGGCGGGCGCTCAACACACAGCAATAGTCTGTTGCAGTCGCCACAGGAGTCACGCGACCGCCGCGCGCTCGCGATTGATGGCAGCGATGATGTATCGAGTGAAGAACTTCGGCGCAGCGCTCGGGTTGGCGGCGCGACGGCGGTGGGAAGGTCGGCCTGGGTGGCGGTTCCGTCGAAGTTGCCATACTCGTCGATCCTGGCGGGGCCGAACGGCACATCTCTTGGGAACTGCCGTTGGCATCGATCCAGTCGATGTCACGGCGGACCCCAAACACGGGTCGGCCAAGATCGAAAACCTATCTCCGGATCAGCGGCCGAGCAGGGTAACCGCCAGCGCGGCGCCGATGTCCAGAACATGTCCCGCCTTGGCTCGCAGGATTTCGGTGCGCGCCATCAGATCTTCACCCGGAAGGCCGGCTTGCTCGGCAGCTGATGGGCTGATGGATAAGGAGCAGCCAGCGCTGTTCCATTCGGTTCGCCATCACTCATAAATGAACCGTATCACGGGCAAAATAATATGTAACACTTGTATCATTCTTCATCCAAGCGTAGCGTTGTTGGTATCGCAGCAGTAGGCCGCGCTGAGTGGCGCCAACCAAAAGGGAGACAAGGCCATGAAATGGGTTACCCGCGAACGTCCGGTCATCGACCGTATTGCTTGTCCCTGGCTGATCGCCCGCTTCATCGACAAGGAGCCAGAATTCCTGTTCGTGCCGCCGGATCGGGTGATCCCGGTTGCCCAGGAGACGGGCGCTACACCGTATGACGTGCCCGGTGTCGAGTTCACGCATGTGGGTGACGGCTGCAGTTTCGATACCTTCGTCTCGAAATACGGCCTCGAGCGCGATCCGGCGATCGTGACGATCGCCTCGATCGTGCGCGGCGCCGACACCGATCGGCACGATTTGACGCCACAGTCTGCGGGGCTGCTTGCGATCTCGATGGGGCTCAGGGACGTGACGCCCGACGACCAGGAAGTGCTGAAGCACGGCTTCGTCATCTACGACGCGCTCTATGCCTGGGCTTCGCGCCGCAAGGCGGAGACGCACAGCTGGCCACCTGCCATGAAACCAGCTGTGGCTTGACCGGTGGGCGATTGGGGGCAGATCACAAGGAGAACTCCCATGCATGCAAAACTCATGAGCGGCGCAATGCTAATTGCGGTCTCGGCGCTGCTCGAACCGGCATCGGCTGCACCCAATTGGCAAATAGTCGCGCAGACACTCGGCAAATCCGGAACGGAAATGCCTGGCGGCGTTTACAGGGTGGGCTTGCCACGAACCGACCTGAAAGTATCCCTCGATGGGATATCCCTGAAGCCAGGATTTGCGCTCGGAGGCTGGATCGCGTTCGAGCCAATGGTGAACCAGGCGATGGTCATGGGCGACATCGTTCTGACGCAGGACGAGGTGAACCCGGTCATGAAGAAGCTACAAGAAGGTGGGATCGAGATCACTGCAGTGCACAACCACCTGCTGCGCGCGGAGCCGATGACGCTCTACATGCACGTGTTCGGCCAGGGTGATCCCGTCACGCTCGCCACTGCGCTTCATGCCGGATTGGCGTTGACAAAGACCCCGATGGAGAATGCCGCGTCCGGTGCCTCGCAATCGGAAGCATCCACCCAGCCGATCGACACGGCGGCCGTCGACAAGGCCATTGGCTACAAAGGTAAGGTCAATGGCGGCGTCTACCAGTTCAGTATCCTGCGCGCCGAACCGGTCAAGGAAAATGGTATGGACGTGCCGGCCGCCCTGGGCTCGGCCTTAGCGATCAACTTCCAGTCGACGGGCGGTGGCAAAGCAGCGATCACGGGTGATTTTGTGCTGACCGCCAAGGAGGTCAATCCGGTTCTCAAGGCAATGCAGGATAACGGCATCGAGATTACCGCGCTGCACAGCCACATGCTCGATGAAGAGCCGCGGCTCTTCTTCATGCATTTCTGGGCGAATGACGACGCGCAGAAGCTGGCAAAAGGCCTGCGCGCGGCCCTCGATAAAGTCGCCGTCAAGAAGAGCTAGATATTGGGCCTCCGCGCGATCGCACGCCGGGAGGGAATCAGCCGATGTTGCTGCGAAGCCGGATGTCTGACAAGGCGCAAATCGCTACACGGCAAGAGGGAGGATATGCCCTTCAGGTCGGTGCGTTGACCAAGCGCTATGGCGAGCAAACCGCGTTGGCGGATGTTGCCTTCAACGTGGAGGCCGGCGAAGTTCTCGGTCTTATCGGGCCGAACGGCGCCGGCAAGACTACGCTGTTGGAAGCGATCGCCGGCCTTCTTCCGGCCGACTCGGGAACGATTCTCCGGCACGGCGCCTCTCTGCCGCCTGCATCGCGCCGCAGGTCGATCTTCTTCCTTCCCGACGGCCTGCGGCCCTGGCGCGACCAGTACGTCGAACATGTTCTTGCGTTCTTCGCTGATGTCTACCGGACATCGCACCTCGACGTCGCGGAGACAGTCGGGGCCGTCGGACTTGCACCGGTGTTAATCAAGCGCGTGTCTGAATTGTCCAAGGGGTATGCCCGTCGACTGATGCTGGCGCTTGCCCTGATCACGCCGCATCCCTTGCTGCTGATGGACGAGCCCTTTGACGGCTTCGACTTACGACAGACCTGCGAGATCATGAGCGTGCTTCGCAAGGTCGCGGCGCAGGGGCGCAGCCTCGTCCTCGCGATACACCAACTGCTCGATGCCGAGCGCATGTGCGACCGTTTCGTCTTGCTCGCGGACGGCCGCGTACGCGGCATCGGATCCCTGAGCGACCTGCGGGCGCGTGCGGGAATTTCCTCCGGTGGGTTGGAGGAGGTTTTCCTTGCGCTCACCTGAGGCAGCCGTACCGCTCGGCGCTCCCTTCGGCCCCTTGCTGGCCAAGGAGCTGCGGGAAATGGCGAGCGGCCGGCCGCTCTGGATAATGCTGCTGATACTCTGCCCTCTCATTGACTTCAGCTTCTTTCAGGCCGTATCGCTCTATAGCAACGCGAGCGCCACGGCGCTCGACGCGTCGGGGCTCGCGAGCGCGCTATCACCGATTGACGGCGTGTTGGTCCCGACGTTCGGTGGCTTCTACGTCGCCGTCACACTGCTGTTTCCCTTTGTTGCCATACGCGTGCTCGGCAACGAAAAGGAGTCCGGCGCCTTGCGGCTCCTGATCCAACTGCCCTATCGAACGCCGACCTTGATTGGCGCGAAGCTGGTTGCCGTCTTCGCAGCTTGGCTCATTGCCGCGGTGCCTGCGATCTCTGCGCTCGCGATTTGGGAGTTCATGGGCGGACACCTGTTCGTTGCCGAGACGCTGAATCTTGTTCTCGGACATTTGCTCTACGGGCTACTGGTCGGCGCCATTGCATTGTTCGCAGCCGCGCTTGCCGAGAGCGCGGCAACCGCCGCGATTGTCACGCTCGGTTTCACGATTGGATCGTGGGTCATCGACTTCGCGGCGGCCAGCCAACCCGACCTCCTTGGCTGGTCGTCGTGGCTGTCGCTCACCCAAACGCTGCACACCTTTGAGCTCGGATTGCTGTCGATCAGTCTTGTCGTCGGGGTGCTCGCTGCGATTCTTGGTTTTGCTGCGCTCGCTACCATTTGGCTCCCGATGGGCGTTGCCCTGCGCACCAAGGTTGCACGTTCGGTCGTCTGCATCGCGGCGACCTGCCTTGTGCTGGTCGCTGCAGCCCAGATCAGATGGTCGGTGGATTCGACCGAGGACCGGCGGAACTCTTTCTCGCTAGCCGACGAGCAGGCGCTGGCGCAGCTCAGCAAGCAGCTGACCATCACCGTTCACCTGGTACCTGAAGATCCCCGGTATGCGGATTTGCAGACCAGCATCCTGTCGAAGCTCGAGCGGATCATTCCCCGGATTATCATCCGTCCTGCAGGCGACCAGCAGAGCGCTGTCGGCAGCGCAAGCGACGAGTCGTATGGTGAAGTGGAGTACAGCTACGGCGGCCGGTCGGCTGTCAGCCGATCGACGGGCACCGAGGAAATTCTGCCGCTCCTCTACGGGCTCGCAAACGTACCCCTGCTCGCACCGGTCACAGGAACCGACGACTATCCAGGTTATCCGCTCGTCGCCGTGCCCTGGATCGCGCTTCCCTGGTTCCTTGGCGGCCTGCCGCTGCTCATCGGGGTCGCCTGGTGGCGGTGCCGCCGGGTACCGACCATCGAATACGCTTCAAGCCAGAAGGAGATCAGCCGTGAAAATCTCACATAGCCTCGTGACAGTCGCCGCAGCTGCCGGCCTGGTGGTCTTGCTGCTGCCAGCTTCTGCCGGCCAGCGCAGCATCGTGAACTTTTCGGACGAGGAAGTTGGCGCAGATTCGAAGGCTATGCCCGGCGTGGTGGGCATTTGGCGGATTGAAACTGAAGGCGACAACAAGGTGTTGGCCGTCGATGGCCGCCAATGGAAGGAGGGGCAGACCTCCGCCGGCCTCGCCGACAAGGCACGGGCGCTCTATGGGGAGCGGTATGCCGAGTTTCTCGACCGCGTCCAGGCTTATGCATACTTCCCCTACGCGGTCTTTGAACGCACGCCAGATTTCCGCGATGGAGAGATCAGCGTCCGCTTCGAAGGCATCAGCGGCCGCATCGACCAGGGTGCAGGGATATTGTTCAACCTTAAGCCCAATGGCGACTATCTCACGATTCGCGCCAACCCTCTGGAGAACAATCTTGTCTTGTGGAGGTTCGAAAAGGGGAAACGCTCGTCGGTGACCTGGGTCAAGAACACCCCAACCTCAACCCATGAATGGCACGACCTGAAGGTGCGCATCGCCGGCACCAAGGTCGAAGGCTATGTCGACGGCAAGCTCTACCTGCAGGACACGCTGCCTGAGCCGGTGACCGGGCGTGTTGGCTTGTGGTCGAAGGCCGACAGTCACGTGTATTTTGATGACTTCACCGTAACTCCGGCTGGTTAGCCGGTACGCTTTCAACCAGCTTTCAAAGCTATCGGCGGCACGGTGCGCCGGAGTCCGGTCTTCCGGGCGCCCGCTTTGGCCCGGTAACGGGTGATTATTTCCATCGCACACGAGACTCAAAAGGCGGGCCGGGTTTTTGCGAACCGATGCGTTCGGAACGATCGAAGGCCCGCTTCGTTCTGATCGGATGGACTGGATTAGACTAGGCCTCCTGGCGTTGGCGGGGTTCCTCACCTGGACGCTGAACACCCTCTCGGCCGGAGGCGGAGGTCTATTGCTGATCCCCGCCGTGACTTTCATCACAGCGAGCGCGGCGGTTGCGCCGGTCATCACCTTGACCGAGCTCATCGGCAATCCCATCCGCGCCCTGGCGTTTCGGCGCAACATCGATTGGAGCCTGGTCCGTTGGTACCTGCCCGGCGCCATCGCCGGCGCCGCGGCGGGCTCCTGGCTCTTCGCCAACAGTCGGGCGGAATGGCTCCAGATATTCATAGGGATCTATCTGATTAGTGCAGTCTGGGAATTTCGCGGCGGCGCGCGCGAGCGGAGCTACCGAGCCCGCCGCTGGTGGTTCCTCCCGGCCGGCCTGATCGTCGCGCTGTTGTCGGCGCTGATGGGCACGGTGGGACCCGTCCTGAATTCGCTCTATCTGAACTACGGTTCGGAGAAGGAGACGTTGGTCGCCACGAAATCGGTGAACTCGTTTGTGACCGATGTCGTCAAGATCGCGGTATTCACCGGACTCGGCGCGCTCGGTGGTCAGGCGGTCATGTACGGCGCAGCCGCGGGTTTGGGCGCTGCGCTTGCCAATCTGCTGGCCAAGCGCTGGCTCGAACGCCTGAGTGGACGACAGTTCCGCGGCCTTGTGGTCGCGCTCATGGCTGTGAGTGGAGCGCTGATGATCTGGAACCAGCACAGCTTGGTTGTGCAGGCCTGGCGCGCGGCCACAGGAATGTCTTAACAATGTCGCTGTTGGCTGGAGCGCTGCGCCGTAGCTTGGTTGACCGGTCGCGCGATACGTAGAAGCTGGCAAAAGGCCTGCGCGCAGCCCTCGACAAGGTCGCCGTCAAAAAGAGCTAGCGCTTCCCGTCCGCGCGCATCATACAGGGCTCTTCGAACCAGCCGACCTAACCAGCTCAGCTTCGAAAAGGTTCGCGAGGTCAGATCACGCTCAGGGTCACGGCGGCAAGAACCAGATAGCGGCCGACCTTGGCGACGGCGACAAGCAGCAGGAAAACCCTGAAAGGCTCGCGCAGGACGCCCGAGACCACGGTCAGCTTCGCGAATCGTTCCGGCGCAGAAACGACATCTTTCAGATAACCGGGCGGCGGCCGCTATCGGCCAGATGACAGGCTGCAACGCCGCCATGCGGCACCGATCGCAGCATCGGTTCCTCAACCCGACAGATATCGATCGCCACGGGACAACGTGTGTTGAACCGGCACCCCGGAGGCGGCGCGCTTGGGCTCGGCGGATCGCCGGCTAGAATGATCCGGCGGCGCCCGGCTTCGATGCGAGGATCGGGAGAAGGAACAGCCGACAGCAGCGCCTGGCTGTAGGGATGGGCCGGCTCGCGAAACAGCGGCCGGGTCACGCCGGCTTCCGAGATACGGCCGAGATACATCACCGTCACGTTCGAGCAGACCTCACGCACGATCGCCAGGTCATGCGCGACAATGACGATGGTCAGACCAAGCTGCTTTTGCAACGACGTGAACAGGTTGACGATCTGCGCCCGGATGGAAACGTCGAGAGCGCTGAGCGGTTCGTCACACACCAGTATGGACGGCTTCAACGCGAGCGCGCGCGCAATCGAAACACGCTGGCGCTGACCGCCGGAAAGCGAGCGCGGAAGCCGGTCAAGCACCGTCTGCGGCAGCGCCACCAGGTCCAGAAGCTCGGTGATGCGGCGCCGGCGCTCTGCCGACGAGCCGAGGCGATGGATCTGCAGCGGCTCCTCAAGGGTCTGATAGACGGTCTGGCGGCGGCTCATCGATCCCAACGGATCCTGAAAGACGAACTGGACTTCACGGCTGAACGACTTCCTGTCCGCTTTCAGCCACTCGGCGCGATCTCTTCCCCCAATCAGGACAGTGCCCTCGCTCTCCTTCTGCAAACCGACGATGGTGCGCGCCAGCGTGGTCTTGCCGCAACCGGACTCGCCGACAATGCCGTGGAACGCTCCGCGCGCGACCGACAGGTCTATGCCATCGACCGCCCGCACCGCGTCGGTGCCCGAGCGGTTGGCGAAATGCACCTTCAATCCCCTGACCTCGATCGCCGGGACATCAGACATGGACGGCGATCCCCTCTCGTTTCAGCACGACCGGGCAGGCCACGCGATGCGGATTTGCCGAGATGGATATCGTCTGAAGCGGCGGTCGGTGTTTTCGGCAACCGGCTTCGACCAATTCGCAGCGGTCGGCGAAACGGCAACCCGGCTCCAGCCTGATCTGGCTTGGCGGCAGGCCCGGTATCTCGCGCGTAGCCACATTGTCGTCAGCACGAAAATCCGGCACCGATGCGAGCAGCCCGCGTGTATAGGGATGGACCGGCCGGGTCAGCACATCCATTGCCGTCCCCTCCTCCGCCACCTGTCCGGCGTAAAGCACGATGACGCGGTCGGCGACGGAAGCAACCACGCCGATGTCGTGCGTGATCAGCACGACCGCGATGCCGTCCTCGCGCTGGATCTGGCGAATGAGCTCCAGAATTTGCGCCTGGACGGTGGCGTCGAGGGCCGTAGTCGGCTCGTCGGCGATCAGCACGCGCGGCCGGGCCGCAAGCGCCAGCGCGATCATCGCGCGTTGCAGCATGCCGCCCGACATTTCGTGCGGATAGCGGTTGTAGCGATCCTCAGGGTCCGGAATGCCGGAGCGTGCCAGAAGCGAGACCGCTTCCTTGCGCGCCGCCTCATGCGACAGGCCGGCGAAGCGGCGCGCCTGGCGCGCCAGTTGCGGGCCGATTTTCAGCATCGGGTTGAGCGCGCTCATCGGGTCCTGGAAAATCACGCCGAAATAGCGTCCGCGCAGATCCGACAATTGCCGGGAACCGATGCTGAGCAGTTCGCTTCCGTCGGCTCGCGCCGAACCTCTCATGTCCACCGTCACACCCTCGGGCAGCAGGCCGAGGGGGCCGAGCGTCATGACGGTCTTTCCCGAACCGCTTTCGCCGACGACCGCGACCGTTTCTCCAGGACGGACGTTGAACGACACCCCGTCTACCGCCCGCACCGAAACGGTGGTGGCGTAGAGATCGATGACCAAGTTCTCGATCGAGTAGATCGGCTGATCGTCGCTCATGAGGTCGTTCCCGTTTCGACGGCATTGCGTTCCGTCTCTTCAAGGGCGCGCGCCCTTCGACGTTTGCGCAACGTCGCGCCGCGAACCGGCCGCGGCACCTTTTGCAATGCAAAGGCTTCGCCCAGAAGGTTAAAGCTGACCACGACCAGCGTCAGCGCCAGACCGGGCAGCACGACGAGGCGCGGCACCTCCTCGATGTAGCTCATGCCGTCGACCAGCATCTGGCCCCATTCCGGTGTCGGCGGCGCGACGCCAAGTCCGAGAAAGCTGAGCGTCGCGATGGCCAGCACAAGCGCGCCGGCGTCGGCGCTTGCGTAGACGACGACGAGGGCAAGCACATGCGGCAGGATATGGCGGACAAAGATCCAGAGATGGCCAGCGCCCATGACCCTGGCCGCCTCGATATAAGGCTGCTGCAGCTCGGCGGTGACGACGGCGCGGCTCATGCGGGCATAGTTCGCCCACCACGCCAGGGTGAGCGCCGTGATCATCGACCAATAGCCCGTGCCCAGAATGCCGATCAGCGCCAGCGCGATCACCAGGCTCGGAAGCGCCAGCGCAATGTCGATGATGCTGATCAGGACAAGCTCGACGCGACCGCCGACATAGCCGGCGAAGGAGCCGATCGTCACCCCGATTGCCAGAGCGGCGACAAGCACGATGACCATCGCCACCAGGGAAATGCGGGCGCCACCAACGATGCGGCTGAAGACGTCTCGGCCGAGATAGTCGGTGCCGAGCCAGTGGCTCCAGC
>NZ_JAMYNE010000028.1:0-68848 GCF_040318915.1 Mesorhizobium sp. M0991 | reverse complement strand
GTGCAGACTCGCGCCCCCCAGTCTAAAAGTAGCATAACTGTCGAGCTTGGCAAACTTTCAAATCGCAGTCTTAATAAGAGCCGCCCGCAGCCTAGTTCCATGTATTCTCCGCCGTGACTGGCGGCAAATTATCGATAACGATGAACCGTCACAGTTCGTTAACAAACCGTGAATTGGCGAGAATCAGCTGTGTGATTGATGCGCAGTAGGCGCGACACGAAGATATTGTGGTCCATGAGGCGGCGTGACCTTCGCCGCCCCGGGCACCTGAGTCAGCCCAATCAGCTTCGCGATCCTGTAGTCAGTTTCCGAGCGCCTTGAGCCAACCTTCAAAGGAAGAGGCCTCCTTGTCTCCGGCATGCGAAACAGAGTGTGCGGGGCGCGGCAATACCACAGTACTGCGGCCTTCGCGGGGGCTGTAACCGAATTCCTTGCTGAATGCTCGGCTGAAATTAGCCGCTGAACTAAACCCAAAGGCCTCAGCAATTTCAACAATGCGCCGCCTGTCCGCTGGATCGCTAAGCGCAACATGGGCTGCCATAAGTCGGCGACTTTGTATGTAATGGAGAACGCCACCGCTCGGTTCGAACACCTGATAGAGACGAGAGCGCGATACGCCGAGCGCCCGGCCCATTGAATCCGGTGTGAGATGAGCTGCATCCAAATTGTTTTGGACGTATCGACGCGCTCGCTCCATTAGGGCGACACTTCTCAATTGTTCGGCGGCCGCAGCCTGTTCGGCCGGAGGCCCGAGGCAGGCAATGATCATGCTGCGTGTTACGTGCACAATGCGGGGTAGATCGTCAGCGGTGAGACTGCGCAGCCTTGCTTCGATGCTGTTGACGTAGTCGACCAAGAGGTTGGCAAAGTTACCGGACAGAATTGAATTGTTCTTTGCATCGAGGGTTGACGCCGCATCAGAGAACAAATCACGCGGCAGATAGAGAACGAGACTTTCCGAGTCAGTTACCCTCCCGCGAAACGGATAGCCAAGTGATCTGATCTCCAACTTGCCCGGCTGGTTTTCCGCAACGCGGCGATCGATCTCCGTCCACGACCGGCCGGTACGAGGCAAGACGATATACCAGTGATCGATCGAACTGGATCGGAGCTTCGCGGCAGAACGCATATAACTATGTGCCGGTGCGCGCTGTTGAACGATCAGCATGCCACCGAGATTCCAAGCCGTGTGGTCGGCGGGAAAGCCATCGTTCAACGATTTGTCATCCGGCAACCTGACCTCGACAAGCGGCGCCATATGCGCTTGCCAAGCGGCGAACTGATCCTCTGGCGCCAGTTCCAGCGTCGAAAAGGGCAGAGGTTCGAACGCCGGCGCGGGCGATGGAGCGTCCTCATTGTGGGGTTGATCTTCGCGTGGCCAACGACGCCGATCACGGTCCCGCGGCTGCCCCGCACGGACCTCGTCTTGCCTCTTAGTGTCCATCGCGTGGTGCCATATCCGAATCGGGTATGCCCATGCCCGTCTCAATCATGTGGTGTACTTCGGGCATCTGGCAAGACTGGTGAACTCGAGTCGAGTGAAACGGCGATCACGCTGGATTACGGCAAGAAATGCATTGCGAGATAAGTTTCTGGATGCGACGCCAACGACACTCTTCAACCTGGTGCGTATAGAATCGGGCATCGTGGAATATCAGTTGAGGAGACCACCAAAATGGCCACTAGGCTCAACAGCGAAGCTCGTCGCAGGATAATTCTGGATGGATACGGTAACAACAAGCCGTTGAAAAACATTGCGGCAAAGGTCGGATGCTCACTGGCGAGTTTGAAAGTCACCGCCAGCAAACTCGGTTGCACTCGAACTCCGAAAGAGGCAGCCGAATTTCGGCGCGGATTTCACGTCCCGGAAAACAAGCGGCAGGATTACTATAGACTTATGATTACCGGACAATATAAAGCCCGTGAGTGTGCGCTTATGCTAGGACTAATAACGGAGCAGTCAGGAACCAAGTAAATTGATTCCTATGCACTGCGGATGACGTTGTCACTTAAACAGCCATCGCTTCAGCGGTTCATCAACAAAAGCCCGCCGCAAGCACGGTAGCGGGCCCTGAAAGGTTCGCACAGATGCTGCGTCGGCATTTCAATCGCACCTGCCTCAGCCCTCATGACCTGGCTATTTGCGAACGCGTGTTCGATCAGGTCTGCGCGGATGAGCATCTCGACCCTTTGGACCAGGCGGCCGAAATCTTGACAGTAATGGTTGTGGCCATTTTTCGAAATGCTCACACCAGCGAGCGCGAACTGCTTGAGGCGGTCAAGTCTCGTCGGCAAAAGGCTGCGGGAAGGCGCGTCGCATGAATCCGTTCAGTCGCGACGCGCTGTTGCCAAGGCACCGGACTTGAAATTCGCTACCAGCCATCCCTAGCCATCCCGCCGCGTACCCGCAAAGCCTTATCCCTCAACGGTTTCGAAGCTTGCTTGCGCTGTTCGTGACGCCTCGCCCCGTTCGATACCGTAGCGTTGCGTTGCAAAAAGCGTAGCAACTCGTTCCTCGGTTGTTCTGGCTCGCGCTCTCACTCATTTCCTGCGACAAGGTCTATCTAAATAGGCGTGAATTACAAGGGCAGTTGCGTGAGCGAGCAGAACAGAATCGGTTCAAGGCAGAAAGCGTTCTGCGCATCGTGCAAAGGCGAGCGGAATTGTGAAATCAAAGGTCACCACCGCGTAACTGGCAGCGAAGGGAACTACGATGGTGGAAGGATTGGTATCTGCTCGTCTGCTGCGGCTGTGATCATGTCTTTGCCCAGTCGGAGTTCACCGATTCCGAGTCGCACTATCCTGTTGGATATGACAGCGCTGGAAACGTCGAGTATGAGCACGACATTCTAGTTACACGACATTCTAGTTAAGAGCTGGCCGGCTAAATTTAAGCGCGACCGCCTGGTTAGACAGGCTGAATAGCTACATTGAGCATGACAAATCAGCCGATCTAGAAGCTTGCCTGTTTCAGATTTATAAAGCTCTTGACCACGATCTGAATATCCTCGCAGCAATCGGGATCCGCTCTGCCTTCGATGTGGCATCGGAAGTTCTTGGCGTCGATCCAGAGCAGGCATTTGAAGCCAAGCTCAAAACTATGGAGGACTCGGGCCTGATACCCCGTCACAACGCGACAATTTCGAGGTGCTGATAAATGCCGGCAATGCTTCCGCCCATCGTGGCTGGAACCCTTCGTTCAAGGATCTCGATCCTCTCATTGGCAGCTTGGAACACTTCATCACCGACAAATTTGTTACGCCTCAATTGCGGAAGAAGTCTGCTGACGGCGTAGCGGAGGTCCGATCTAAAGTGCCTCAGCGCTTGAAAAAGAAGAAGGACGCAGCGTTGTCGGCGCCCCAGGGCGGGCAAAAATGACCGGGCGAGCGCCTGGGAATTGTGCAAGGGTTTCACATGAGGCGAAACCGAGAAGACTCCGCAAGGAAGGTGCGTCAACACTTTACGCCACGATTGCTGGCTGCCCGTCGTCACGGCGCATATACGACGTTCGGTTAGCCGCCGATCGCGTTCCTATCCACGACAATCGCGTGGTGATACATTCGCTCGATTTGGCGAATGTTTTTGTCGTCAAACTCACCGGGAAACCGGGGAGGTGATCATGAGAATTATTACCACTCTAGCATGTGTCGCGTTGCTTGCAGGTTGCGCAACGGCGGGCCCCCCAGGGCCCCAAGGGCCTGTCGGTCCACAAGGTCTTCCCGGCAAGCAGGGACCTAGAGGTGCAATGGGGGCTGAGGGTCCGGCGGGGAAGGACGGCGTCGGCGGTTGGGAAATCACCCAGTATGCAAGCGCGAGTGATACAAGCCCAGACAAATCCGCACAGGCTTGGTGTCCCAAGCCAAAAGTCGTCATAGGTGGCGGTGCCAGCGCGTCAAATTCAAATGCTCTAATTTCTAGGAGCTTGCCGGTTACTTCCCCAGCTCCAGGGTGGGTAGCACAAGCGCATGTAGCCGCTACGCTCCCAACGGCTTGGACGCTGACAGCATATGCCATTTGCGCGCTTGTCAAATAGGCCGGGCCGGTGAACTTTGCGTTGTCGCGCCTCTGAAGGTGAAAACCTATCGCGAGTTGCCTACCCGTGAGCGCGACAGGCGCGTCCCGGTGCTTAGGATGGGATCAATCTACCTGATCTGGTGGTCGAGCAAGCAACACACCCACGACAATTAGCTGGCTTTCTAGCTAGCAGCGATGTCTACCCCCTGAGGGAGAAGCGCTTTCTAGGGAGGAAGCATGCGAGGCAAGCGTCGCACCGTTATGGTGGCGGGGGTTCTTGGGTCGTTCTTTGGGTTTTTTCTGTTGATGCTAGTCCTGCAGACCGTAGGCAGATTGCTTACTATGCTGCCCCCTGAGGTTGAGCTTTTCGGGAAATTGACATCCGCCGTCCGCGATACGGCTTGGCTGACTCGGTGGTGCTCGTAACGCTCGTTGAGCGGGGCGTGGTGGCCGTGGTGGTCATGGGGATCTCCCATATTTATGGTCAGTTTTGAGATAAAAGAGCTGTACGAAGTTCTGATAATCTTGCCGTTTCGTGGGAGGGCTGTGTGGTGTCGGAAACAGGTGAGCAGGAATACTATCGGCAGCTTGGCGGCATGAAGAAATCTTAAGAAATGCATTCCGAGATAAGTTTCTGGATGCGAAGCTAACGACAATCTTCAATTTGGTTCGTATAGAATCGCGTATTGTGGAAGCGTGGATTGAGGAATCCACTTGCTTCGGGCTGGTGAAACTTTGGGCAGGGGTAGAAAATGACTCTGATCGATAGACACACTGAAGCTGCAGCCGGCAACCGATACATTGTGATGAGGACCAAGTATGACCGTGAGGCGCATACGAAGGGGCCCTCTTATGCCTATTCAGATCGTGCATCAGATCGACTGGGCGCAGGGGTCGGGGAGCCAAGAGCACGCAGCCTGGAATCCATAACCGGCATGCTTGATCGCATCGGCTGCGGCTATCTCGTGCTGAACCGCGAGAGGAAAGTGGTCGAATGGAACGCCGCCGCTCAAACCACGCTGGAGCGCCAGGGCGAAGTGGCCGATACGGCCAGCGGGCTTTCGGTGGCCTTGAGGCGGCTGATCGCGAATGTTCCGGCCCATTTCCTGCCGGGCTCACTATCGTGGGTAGTGATCCGCAGCAGCGGCGACAGGCCGGTGATATTGGATGAGGACGGGTTTATCGCTCCTGACGGAACGAGCATTGTGGCGTTGCTGGACCGCGAGAACAGGTCGGGGCCAAATCCTCAGACACTGCAAAAGATGTTTGGCTTGACGAGCGCGGAAACGCACCTCGCGTTGCGTTTGGCTCAGGGCGATGCGCCTTTGGAAATTGCCCGCAGTTGGCGCCTCAGCCGCACCACGATCCGCTCCCAGCTTGCCTCGCTGTTCGCCAAGACCGAAACGAAACGTCAGGCGGAACTGGTGGCTCTTCTTGGGCGCATTTCAGTCTTGCCATAAGGGCGTCGCTTGGATGCATCAAACAGCCAATCCCGAAACGCTTTTGACTTCATGGGGTTCGCGGTGTCCCCTAATAAGCGACAAGTTCCGCAAACCCCGGATGCCAGTTGGCTCCCCGGAGGGCGGGGAGATAGGGTACAGCCTATCTCCCGTTCGGGGCACCACTTTGGCCCGAAGTTGCAAGTTCTGCAACGAGCGGGTTTTTAGTCTACAGATTTTCGGCTTGATCAAGCTTGAGTTTTGCAGCGGTTGAATTATTCAAGCGCCGGGTGCGGCTTCGGCCGGTTCAAGTGGGTCGGTCACAGATCGCTTGTTCGCTCGACGGCTTTGCTCGGCACCGGCTGTGAGTACGGCACGATCATACCCGATTGTGCCCTTCGCCGCCCCAGCTACGATCAGCCCCTGAACTGTCCAGCCTTTTGTCACCCCCGGAACCGTTCGGTGGCCCAATGGATCTTGCCGTCGATCTTCATTGGCTTGTGGATCATCAGTCGTTTCGGCAGGTGCTCCGGGTGCACCTCTAGGAGCGTGATCTTCACCGTCGGCTTGCAGCGGCTGCAATCGAACTTCAGCTTTGGGGGATCGACGCCGCCGCCATACACCATCATCAGGTCAGCGGAGCGGAAGTAGCGGACATTGCCGCAGCTGCATTCTGCCTTCACAAGCATGTTGTGCCGGGTCGCCTTGCCCAGCGTGTCGATAGGATCGTGCGCCATGAGAACAGAAAAGGAACATTTTCCTTGATCGTCAAGACCGGGTGTGGAATCTTTTCGACCAATCTAAGCCGAGAAAGGACCAGATGAGCGACGAACTGGACCCGCATCCTTGGCCAGGCGGAGTTTGGTGTCCCCCATGTTTATCCACAGGCCCGCACCTAAGTCGATGGCGCATATTCGCCAAAGCGAAAAAACGTGGTTTAAGGCCTCAAGGGGTACTTCTGGGAGGGAGGCCATGCGTCGAAAAGAACGCACCTTTTTTTGGCGGGAGTTTTTGGGTCAGCCTTTAGATTTATCCTGCTGACGCTGATCCTGCAAATGGTCGGTTCCCTTGACTAGGTGCTTGACGGCCGCCGGAGTCGCACCAGAATCCGGGGATGGATGAAAACTACAAATATGGCGAGCGCAGCGGCCTGCAGCTCGTGCGCATGGCGATCGAGCTGACCTGTCCGGCCGGCGTGCTGCCAAGCGAGGAACCGGTGAACGTGCTCTACGGCCCCCGCCCCGTGCACGAGGGCGAGGCTCTGGCCAAGGCCATAATCGAAACAGTCGAACGGCTGACCCGGTAGGATTATTTCTCATCCCAAAAATCTTGCAACGATGCGTGTCGTAAGTCCTCCTCGCCCCTGAGGTGCTTCACGCGGGCTTTGATCCCCGGCTTGACCCATTGCGTCGCTGGCCGCTTCATGCCCTTGGGCGGTGGCCCCGCATGTTCCTGGGCCCGTTTCCATAGCCGCTCGCGGATCGCTCGGCTCGAATTGATGAAAGCAGGTCCGACATATTTGCGCGTGCCGATCTCACCCATCAGGGCGAAGGCTGGCTTGCCCGCCTCGCGCTCGACGCCGAGCAGTTCATATTCCTCAACGGTGTAGCACTTCACTTTCAGCCAGTTGATCGACCGCCCGCTGCGATACTTACTGCGACGGCGCTTGGAGACCATCCCCTCCAGACCGGCCTTATCAAGTAGATGAAAGATAGCTTTGGCCTCCCCCGGAAGAGCTTCACTGAATTGGATGCGACTTGCCGCAGGGATCAAGCCAACCAGCAGTTCGCGCCGATGTTCAAGGGGCACGTCGCGTAGGTCATGACCGTTGAGGTGCAGGAGATCGAAGGCGACGAAATAGAGGTCATGTTGGCGACGGGTAATCGCCTTCCGCAAAGCAGCGTAATCGGCGAGACCAGCTTCATTCGGAACGATGATTTCCCCATCTATGATGGCGCTGTCGACAACAAGTCCTTTGGCCGTCTCGACCAGGTCGGGATACTTCGCCGTCCAGTCCATTCCGTTGCGCGTGAAGATTCGCGTGCCCGCTTCGTCGATGATGACCTGCGAGCGGTAGCCGTCGAACTTGACCTCGTGGATCCAGTCGCCTCCTTCTGGAGGCTTATCCACCAAGGTCGGCATCAACGGCTCTACAAACGGCAAAGGCATGAACGGCACTCACGAGACCGCCATTCAATCCTTCTGGTTATATTAGGTTCCAGAAATATACGCTGTGGGCAACAATCCGCATCCACTGACGTTGCGGTGCCGTCGAGCTTGACCTCGTGAATCCAGTGTTCGCCCTCGGGCGGCTTTGAAACCAGCTTGGGCTGCATCGGCGGAATGAAGTCGAGGCGGCCCTTGCACTCACTGGTTTACGCACGGAATCAGTCTAGGCCCGATCGCACTGGCGCCTAGGGGAACGTACCATGATCATTTTATTAAATTAGCAATGATGCATGAACGGGCGTATTATCCGGCCCAGCTGGGGCGAACGCTCTCAGCCGGTAGGTAGGCCCAGCGGCCAATCGTCCCCCAAATGCCGTCGGGCTATCCCAACAGGTTATGATGGGTGACGACGTGAGACGGGATAAGCACAATCCGCCAACTATGAAGGGCAAAATCCACGGGTCGCCGGACAACGACGAACCGGGGCATTTGGAGTTCTGTCCAATGTGCGGGCAGACATTCGACAAGCGAAACCTTGTCGAAGTGCTGCATCATCACCTTCCCGAGCATGAGCCGTTCGCGATGGATAGGTGACGGACGTAGAAGCCGCCCCGGTTTTCCCGCCGCACGTGCCAGGACGGAATTCGAACTGAACCGCATAGCGCGCCGGGGGGGCACGCGAGCCACTCATCCCCCGCTCAGAAATTTCTACCAAACATTCCCGAGGAACAAGTCCGGCTCCTCGCTGGTTCGTTGTATGTAGCATGCAGGCTCGGCCAATGGTTGAGGTCGACAAAAGGAAGCAGAAGGTTATCGCCGGCCTTATACGACGGTGGATCACGTCAGAAGCCATCCGCGACTACCTTCGCAAGGCGCTAAATCTTCCCCTAGAAGAGGGGCTGCCGGATGAGCATAGGTCTTTGCTTGATGAAATCGATCAGGCCGACAACGAGTGAGTACGTGTTGGCCGTGAACTGCCCACGATGTTTGGTTAAAAACGTACGTGGCCAGACTCATCGTCCCCATCGGCTTATAGTTATTCTTCCGAAAGGGGAGGCTTCCATGCTACCATTACCCCACGCCGTCGATCCAAAGGTAGTTGCTGAGATCAATAGTCTGCTAGCCCATCACGCCGGGGCGGTGCCGGTCCCCGTTCACAAACTCGCGGCGGTTGTCCGGCTGCGCCTTAAAAGCCATCTTTCCATCGCGACTATCGAGGAGCTGATCGTGGACGAAGCCGAGTGTCGCCATCTGCCCATGCTGTTCGAACTGCCGGGAACGGAAGCGGCTGTAGTTTCATCCGCTCTGGGTCGTGCGACTTGAAGCCTAGGCGATTTGGCATTGGGCTCGGCTAGAGGGAGCCCGCCGCGTCCGCCCCCAATGGGAACAGTCTATGACCAGCAGCAGCTCAATGAGTGGCATTGCCTATCCTGGCGACCTGATTCTGTTGAAGCAGGTCTTTGATCGTGTATGCGCCGAGGAAAGCATTCCAGTAGGAAGCGAGCGGGCGGGGCGCCTGAGCGTGAGCGCTATGGAACTCTTCTCGGAGGGCGAGTTCGAGGAGGCAGTTCTTTATGAACGCCTTCGACTTTATGCCCAATTGTAGCGCGGAAAGTCTCCCGTCATCAGGAAATCCTGACGAGCGTTGTCGCTCGGTATGAAATCCTTATGTCGATACAGGACAGGATCGTTGAACGCGACCGGCGCTTCGGTGAACCTGCCGAAACGGACGAAGCCGTTTTGAAGTGGCTGTTGATCTCACTAGGGAGATCGGGCCGACGTTCTAGTTTCCACTCTAGTCGGAGGTCCGCCGCCTCGAAGGGATGGCGACGGACCCCGACAGTGGCTGCACCGAGACGGATCGACCGCTGCGAGTCCTTGACCGGGGAGGGCTGCATTTGTTCACTAAATGCGTGTGGCGCTGCGACTGTGTGGGCAGCCTGATCCTGCCGCCCTAAGTTCCCCTCATGGCAAACCATTGGTTCTCCCCTCCGGTGTACGTCAGGACTGAAGGTCCCAATGTGACGTACCACGTCAACAACGCAGTGGCAGGAGTTAAGGAACTCCTGAAGTGGACCAACCGTCGCCCTCAGTGAAACTTGGCGGTGCATGTTTGCCTCGCTGTGATTATTCCGGCACTACAAGAGCGGGGACAGCCTTCCGGCCCCTTCCGTTCGCTTTCGTACATCGAATTGATCCTTAAGACCACGGTAGTATCATCGAACCCTTACAACCGGGGGGTTAGATGGGCGTTGCAAGGATCAATCCAGTTTTGGAGCAGGCAATTGATGCAGTCCTCAACAGGGCTGACTGGGAGGACACAATATCGATTTCTGTCGCGTTACGCCGGGTTCGGGAGGCGGCACCTCATTTGGTCGCGACAGACCAAGAGATAAGAGACGCCATAGTCGAAGTTGCCGATGCCCTTCGGCTGTCAATAGCGGACAATGACACGTAGAATCCACTGGCATTTCCCGACGGCTCAGAAATCCATCTGACCAAGAAGAGACCCAAGTGTAAGAAGGCTGTGCAGCTCTGCACAGAGGCATTGGCGGGCACCAGAAGAGGCACGTATGGCCTTCGAGGCTGCGAAGGAGGAGGGGATGCTACGGCCCTCAGTTTAGGGCTCGGTGTGCCCGATGTTCGGTCCCGCCTCCACATCGTGTCGCGTGCCCCTCATGGGAACATCGCCAAGGACGGATGAGCATCGCGTGCCGCAGCCTTCCGACTGATCCTTCGCGGCAATTGCCGTCACGACTAAACCGAATGCAAGCGAAATGGCGAGGGCGACACCCATTGGGAGATGATGCATGCCTGCCCGCCTACCGAGCGCTTCGAAGACGGTCGATAAACATTGGAGACAGTCCCATCACGGCCTCAAACAGGCCTAACGAACCGCTATGCGGCGTCATCGATTGAAGCGATTGAGGGAAGATGAAACCCTTTAGCCGCCCTATTGCAGAGCCGGGGGACTAGCTACCCACAGAAGCAGGGCAACGCCGGCCCCGTAGGGAACCAGAACGACCGCCAGCGCTACCCAAAAGCCGGGGTCCGCCAAAACAGCCATTTCACTGCGAAGCTGTTCCATCGCGTGTTTCCAAGGAGGGTGTTTTCTCAGCCTTCAGCCGCTGCTCCCGGAGCCGAGCCGTCTTTGCGTCTCGGGCCGCGCGCTCGACATCGATTAATGACCGTGCAGCATCTGACGTGCGCTGCTCTCTCTCATCTATGTCCAAGTGGCCAAGCGTCGCAGTCCTATCTTTTTGCGTGCCTCTGACCGGAGGGCACGCTGCTGCTTGATCAAATCGTGAATCGCAGACGAGTGTTCCACCAGGACCACAAAAAAGTCCCGCCGCACATGCCCCGTGACGGCGGGACCCGATCAAGTGACTTGCCAAGCTGGGGGATGCGGGGGGTGGGCTTGCCCGGTGCACGCAGACCGTCAGGGACTTTAGGCTCATCATCTGCAACGCGTCCACCAACCGTCAGTTGGAAGGAAATTCGGCCACCGACAGATCGGTCATCCCCGGATCGCTGTGGCCAGCAACCGTGCCAGTGACGGCCGTTTTGTATTTTACCCGTCGTACGATTGAAGCGACTGGAGGACTTCCCGACGGAGCTGAGGCTCGTGGCTCCAATGAAACTACTAACAGTCGCGGGCACTATAGAAGCTCGCCGCAAATAGGAACGCCGTCCACTGAGGGATTTTTCCTGCGCTTGTTTGATGTAGCAGCACGTCTATGCCCTCGGTTGCGCCTTCAGACCACGCTACGCTTCAAAGTATCGCTGATCTGCGTTGCTGCCCATGTGCCACCGCGAGCCGTCGGGATACCCCGCGCATTGAGGCCGGCGGCCGTTTTCCGCATGGATGCGCCCGTTGCCTGAATTTGTCTGATAATAGGCAGGACGTTGGATGCGAAGCCGTCGGCAATGGCCGTACGGCGCTCTGCAGCGGCTTTCTGAGCCTTGCGGATCTTGCCGACTGATTCTTACAGACACGATCATCAATCTCGAATTGGACATGATCGATGAGCCTTGGCGCACGGTGACGAAGCTGACGGGGATGGCTCACCCGCACGGGCGGACCTTCCTTGGCATGCGGCTGCCAATTCTCCTGCATCGGCAGAAAGCACGGGCAGTAATAGGCAAACTCCAGTCGTGGCAACCGCGGCGGGTGTTTCTCAGTCACGGCCGCTGCTTTGATGCGAATGAAGACGAGATTGTCCGTAGAATATTCGGAAAGACGGCTTGGTGAGGCAGTGGTTTGGGGGAAGCCAAATGTCCATTTCGGCTCGGCTCCGCCGCTCGCCCCGATCGCTTTAATGACCGCCCCTGGCGCTCCTTGCTCGTTTCGCGGATGCCCACGAGGATCAGCTCGCAGCGTGACTTGTAGGACGTCATCGGCGGCCTTGCGTTCCTTTCATTCGGATGCTGACGATAGCGACCCGGGATGATCTGACCAGTTCCCGAAATCGTTGCGATGGGCGAAGCTAGTCTAGTGATCCAACCGTTGATTGGTGGACGCATTGCAACTGATGCGCCTATGGTCCCTGACGGTCCGCGCGCAACCGGGCAAGCCCACCCCCCGCATCCCCCCTGCCTGGTGCAAGTCGCTTGATCGGGTCCCGCCGTCCTGGCATGTGCGGCGGGACTTTTTACTGCTGTAACACCCGACCGGCGCGGCGGTTCATCTTAACGCAGCAAGTCTCTCACCGATCGGCCCGGCCGCGTCCTCTCCCGGAGGGGGCGGGCTTATTCGACGCTTATTTGACATTGACGCGGTGAGCGAAACCCCTCGTAAAATAGTACATTAGAAATCTGGAACGTAAATAAGGCAGAAAGCATTGTTGGTGCCATGGACAAGAACGATGGCGACAATCTCCCTGAATGGCTTCCGAGCGACCTGCCGGAGGATCCAGTGATCCGAGCGGATATCGCGACAAGGATTTCGAGAGAGACCGACGGCAAAAACTCGGCGACGAGGTGGCAATTGCCGTCACGGTCCTGCAGGCGGGCGCGATCATTGCCGTAGGTCTCGGCGGTCGTCAAGAGATCGCCAATTATGGAGAGGTTGCGAACTGCGCCCCGACCTACGCTTTGTTTCGGAACCGATTCGAACCAGCGATATTGAATCGAATTGTAGTGTCTGGAGTGAGGGGTGCATGCTTACCGAGCTTGGCGTTGGCCGGCTGTCCTTCATTGAATTCCAAATGCCCACGCTGGTCGATAAGCCACCTAAGGGAAGCGGATGGATTCACGAAATCAAGTATGATGGCTACCGCACACAGCTGATCATTCATTTGGGGCGGGTGCAGGCCTTCACACGAAACGGCTACAACTGGACCGACAGATACCTCCCGATCGTCCGCGCTGCGGCTGAGCTAAAAGCGAAGCTGGCAATCATCGATGGCGAAGCGACAGTGTTCGGCACCACCGGGCGTCCGGATTTCCAGGCGCTACGCGGGAACTTGGAAAGGCCGCGTCGACCAAGCTGGTCTTCCACGCCTTCGACCTCCTCCAGCTCAACGGCCAAGACCTGCGTGACGCTCCGCTCCTCGAACGCAAGCGGGCATTGCAAAGTCTGTTGAAAGACGCGCCCCCAGCGCTCGTCTATGTCGATCATCTGGAAGGTGACGGCCCGACTGTGTTTGCGCACGCGTGCGAAATGGGCCTTGAGGGAATTGTCTCGAAACGCGCGGATTCGCCTTACCGCTCCGGCCGGCAGGAGAGCTGGCTCAAGCTCAAATGCATTAAGAGCGACAATTTTCCGATTGTTGCCTTCGTTGAAAAACTGGGCGCCAGGCCCCGCAGGATTGCCTCGCTTTACCTCGGCCGCCGAGATGGCAATCGCGTCTACTATGCCGGCAAGGCGCAGAGCGGCTACAGCCTTAGCGACGCACGCGAAGTCCGCGAGCGCTTGGACCCGCTAATCGTTGACAAATCTCCGCTTGCCGAACCGATAGACAAACCCAAGGCGACTTGGGTACAGCCGACCGTCGAGGCCGAAGTCCAATACAGCGGGATTACCGATGACGGGCTGCTTCGCGAAGCCGTGTTCAAAGGGCTGCGGGATGATCTGAGCTTACCAGCCCACACGCCGTTGGTTCGCAAGACGCGGCCGTCCAGTGAAAGTTTCGGCGTCCCTCGCGAGAACATTCTGCAACTGCTGCCCGACGCCTTGGTGCCGTCGAAAGAGGAGCTGATGAGCTATTGGACGAAGGTGGCGAAAAAGGCGCTTGTCCACCTCGGCCGGCGCCCGCTCAAGCTGGTTCGCCACTCGCACGGGGTCACCTTCTATCATAAGGGCAGATTGCCCGACATTCCGGATACCGTGCACCAACTGCGTGTTCAGAAGCGCGAGGGTGGAGAAGGCGTGAGGCTGTGGGTCGATGATCTTGATGGCCTGCTTGGCTTGGTGGAAATAGGCGCTGTCGAGTTGCATCCCTGGAACGCCACCGTCGATGATATCGAGCATGCCGACCGGGTTGTCATCGATCTGGATCCTGGCGAAGGGGTCGAATGGGAGATGATCGTCGAGACGGCTCTGAAGGTCCGGGACATGCTGCGTTCGGAAGGACTCGATAGCTGGCCGAAGGTGACAGGCGGCAAGGGCCTGCATGTGATGGCGCCTCTGCAGGCCGTGATCACCCACGACGCCGCCCGGCAGTATGCCCGAAAGCTGGCGCAGCACTTGGTCAGCAAGCATCCCGATCGCTATCTTTTGTCGGCTGCGCCGTCGGCTCGTTGTGGGCGCATGTTTCTGGATTACCTCCGCAATGGCCGCGGCAACACAGCTGTCGGCGCTTACTCGCCTCGAGCCCGTTCAAGCTTTCCGATAGCCGCTCCAGTCACATGGACGCAGGTCGAAAAGGGAATTTTGCCAGACGCGTTTACGTTGGAGAGCCCATTTCGGCCGGCGAAGGCCTCCTGGACCACGCGGAAAAACCAATAGCAATCGCGAAGTGTTAGTCCCATGCGCGAAGGCCTTAACCGCCGGCGTCACTGCGGCCGCGGCAAGTGGCCGGCGTCATTGGGGCAGTTGGGTAGATGCCTAGTAGACGCCGGCCCAGCGGGTTGGGGTCCGCCACCGGGAATAATAATGGGTCTGGAAATTCAGTAACTCCGTGATCACGGAATACGAGCCTTTGCGGTCCCGTCCGTTATGTCGGCGGGCTGTACGGGATAGAAATCCGTCGCGAAATGGCTGGCAGTAAGTCCCTGCATCATCACAGCCGCCGCGGTGCGGTCGTCGATTTCGTCGGGAATCGGCACGAGAGCATCGGCCGGTATGGCCGCCCGCTCTGCATAGCTCCCTGCCGCGTAGACCCACGCAACACGGTCCCCAACTCGGACGTTCCCAGCTTCGTCACCAACTGACACGACGCGCCCGGCACCTTCCACGCCTAGAATCTTCGGGTCGAGCCTCTCTGTCCACGCTAGGCCGTGTCGCACGCCGATAAGCATGAAGTTCACGCCCGCTGCAGCGATCTCGACCAGCACCTGGCCGCGACCCGGTACAGGTTCCGGCCGTTCGACAAATTCCATCACCTCTGGCCCGCCCTGCGGGTCATTACGACTGCCTTCATTTCAACATTTCCTGTTGTTGACGGAACAAGCCAGAACTTGGCAAGATCGAAGGCGCCGCCTCACTGCAAGGCACGGCCAGCTAGTGCACGGCCGCCCTCTCAATCAGCCTCGCGACGGGTTCGGGATTTGAAACCATCACCACGTGTGAGGCCCCCTCGACTACGACGGTTTCTCGCGAGTGCGCTCGTGCAGCCATGAATGCGGAAGCCTGCGGAGGGATATTCCTGTCTTTGTCCCCATAGATGAACAACGCGGGTATCTTCTTCCAGGCCGGCGCGGTCTGGGGCTCCTTCAGCGCCGCTTCCGTGATGGGTCGCTGCGTCGCGGCCATCAGCTTCGCCTCGGCAACGGGAACGTCCGCTGCGAATTGATCGCGAAACTTGTCCTGCTGGATATAGAGATCCTTGCCGCCGCCTGAAAGCGGAACCGGCGGAGCGAGGGTGGGACCGAGCGTGCTGCCGGGAAACTTGCCCGCCAGCCCTGCAGCCGTTTCGCCGGCATCCGGTGCAAACGCCGCCACATAGACCAGTGCCTTGACGTTGGTGTTGTCGTTGACGGCTTCGCTGATGACCGAACCGCCATAGGAATGCCCCACCAAGACGACAGGCGACCCAATGCTTGAAAGGATATCGGAAATATACGCGGCGTCATTGGCAACACCCCGCAAGGGATTGGCGGCGGCCACTACGGAAAAGCCGTCCTTCTCGAGGATTTTGACGACGCCGTTCCAACTCGATGCGTCAGCAAACGCGCCATGAACCAGGACGACAGTGGGCTTAACGGGGGCGGGCTTTTCGGCCTGCGCGTAGGTGTTGCCCGATAAGGCCATGGCGATCGTCAATCCTGCCAGCAATCTTTTCATCATCTATTCTTTCGATGGTTTTGGTCGGAGTAGTTATTTCATCGCGATGGACGCAAGGCCAAAAGCGGGGGCGTTTCAGAGTGTCCCTCGGCCGAACCCGAGATGGAACGGACCTGTTGCGGAAAGTCCGTTGAGATGCTCAGCCCGCGCCACCTCTCGAGTTCTTCCAGTTTCGCGAGATCGGCCTGCTCGATGACCTTTACGGCGTCGCTACCGAGCAGTAGGCGCAGCGGCGGGCGGTTCATCGCGGCGATCTCGAGAATCACCTGCGCGGCCCGCGCCGGGTCGCCGGGCTGATGGTTGTTGTATGCCCGTTGCAGCCTGGCGGTTGCGCCGACGACCGAGTCATATTCGGGCCGGCCCTCCCGCAGCGAGGTCGAGGAGCCCGCGAAGTCGGTCCGGAAGCCTCCGGGTTCGATGACGGTGACCTTGACGCCGATCAGCGCCATTTCCAGCGAGAGCGCTTCGGAAAAACCCTCAACGCCCCACTTGGCGGCCGAATAGGGTGCGCGACCTGGCGCGCCCACGCGTCCGCCGACCGACGAGAACTGGATGATGTGGCCAGCGCGCTGTTCGCGCATGACTGGGATGACCGCCTTGGTCACGATGATCGTCCCGAACAGATTCGTTTCGATCTCCCTGCGGAAATCGTCCAGGTGCGTATCCTCTACTGAGTTGACGTTGCCATAGCCGGCATTGTTGACGAGGACGTCGAGGCCACCGAAGCTGTCCAGGGCCACGCGGACGGCTGCCTGTGCCGCAGCCGGGTCCGTAACGTCGAGCGCAACCGTTCGGACGGCATCACCGTAGCGCTCCGTGAGGTCAGCCAAATGCGCGGGCTCTCGTGCGGTCGCGACCACACGATGACCGGCGTCGAGGACCGCTTCCGAGAGGGCACGGCCGATGCCTCGCGAACTTCCCGTGACAAGCCATCTTTGCGACATGGCACTTTCTCCTTCGATAGGGTTACCTACCCTGCAGGGCGTTCACACAAAGACTCCCAGTGAGCCGGTTAGGGCGCGTAGCGCGTGAAGACGTAGTCATTGCCCTGGACCCGCGCCGCATGACAGGCAAAGCAGGTTTGATGCTGGGCCTCGTCAGCCGGCTTGCCATCGACAAATCTGCCGAAGCCCCATCTACCGGTGGTGGCATATTTCTTCGAGTCCTTGACCATTGTCTGAACCGTCGTAGCCGCGCCAGGAACGGAGGCGGATTCGAATTCGGACGATTGGACGTGTTTCCAGGCGAGCTTTGCCAGAACGGTCCCATCAGGGAACGGCAGGTGTTCCCTCGCGGTATGCGTTGATCGCCACGGGGTTGCCGAGGACCGCCCTAAGCTCGTTGAGGGGCTCTGCTTCCTCAGCCGGCGCGACCAGTTCCCATTGCCGATATCCCTCGGGGATGGTGACGCCATAGATCGGAGATGCAGCCTGCGGATTCGCACCCACATTCGAACCGGCCAACACCACGAAGCCGTATGACGCAAGGATCGCACCCAAACATGGCAGGAGATAATGAGGTTTCATCGGAAAGCTCCGCTTCATGGATCGTCAGAACTTGCCGACATCGATGACCGCCTGCGCAAAGGCCTGCGGTGCCTCCTGCGGCAGGTTGTGGCCAATACCACCTGAGATCAGTCGGTGTTCGTACTTGCCGGAGAACTTCTTGGCGTAGGCCGCCGGATCGGGATGCGGGGCGCCATTTGCGTCGCCTTCCATCGTGATCGTCGGCACACCGATCGTCGGCAACGCTGCAAGCTTCTTTTCCAAAGCATCATATTCTGGCTCGCCCGGTGCCAGACCGAGTCGCCAACGATAGTTGTGGATCGAAATGGCGACGTGGTCGGGATTGTCGAATGCGGCAGCGGACCGTTCGAAGGTGGCGTCGTCGAAGGCCCATTTCGGCGAGGCAAGCTCCCAGATCAGGCGGGCGAAATCCTGGGTGTACTTCTCATAACCCGCCCGTCCCCGTTCGGTGGCGAAGTAATATTGATACCACCATTGCAACTCGGCCTTCGGCGGCAGCGGCATCCGGTTCAACTCCTGACTGCCGATGAGATAGCCGCTGACGGAAACCATGGCCTTGCAGCGCTCAGGCCAGAGCGCGGCGATGATGTTGGTCGTTCGCGCGCCCCAATCATAGCCTGCGACCACCGCTTTTTGGATGTTCAGCGCATTCATCAAGGCAACGATGTCGGACGCAAGCGCCGCTTGCTGGCCGTTCCTGGGCGTTGCGTCCGACAGGAACCGGGTCGTGCCGTAGCCGCGCAGATATGGCACGATAACCCGGTACCCAGCGTCTGCAAGCAGTGGCGCGACGTCGACATAGCTGTAGATGTCATAGGGCCATCCGTGCAGAAGGATGACCGGGGGTCCATGCGCAGGACCGTCGTCGGCATATCCGACGTTCAGCGGGCCCGCGTCGATCTGCTTCAGTGGGGAGAACGAGGTCCGCGGCTTAACCGGGCGGGAAGCGGTCGTTTCCGTCCCGCTGCCCTGCGCTCCCGCAATACCGATCGCGCCGAGCTGCGCTGCGGCGACCGTCGCGGCAGCCATGCCGAAGAGATGACGACGATGATGGTCGATTTTTTCCGGGGTTCTGACTGCGTTCATTTGTGCACCGCCTTGTCGTAATGACATTTTGCTGAGAGTGGTCACGCTTGATCGATCAATGTGATCGATGGGCTAGACCAAGGTGATTGCGACTTCGATGTTGCCGCGCGTAGCTTTCGAGTAGGGGCAGGTCTGATGCGCCGCATCCACAACAGCCTGGGCAACGTCGCGGTCGAGCCCGGGCACGCTCACATTGAGCCGCGCACCGAGAAAGAAGGCGCCGTCGGCAACGTTCAGATCCACCTCCGCATCGATTGCGAGGCCAGCCGGCAGGATAATGTTCATCTTGCGGGCGGCGATTGCCATCGCTCCCTCGAAGCAGGCTGACCAGCCGGTCGCAAGCAGCTGTTCCGGATTGGTGCCCCCGCCTGGGCCGCCGGGCGTGGAAAGCCTGATGTCCAGTCGACCGTCGGAACTGCGCGACGTGCCATCCCTGCCGCCAGTGGTGCGGATTTTGGCGGTATACAACAGCTTTTCAGACTGGCTCACGATGTCTGTGTTCCTTGCAAAAGGGCACTAGGAAAATCGATGGAAAATTGCGCGTGGCTTCGCTATCCACGAGAGCGCAAGCACACGGTAAGGGCTTGCGTCCGAAGCGAGTCGCGCGGCACGAGCGATAACTACAGTGCAGGCATCATCATTCTCCCTGGGCTGGTCAGCGGAAGTTCTTGCTGCTTCGACACATAGAGAAGGATCGCCTGGAGCACCCGTTATGCACTATGATGCGGTGTTAGCGCTCGCCAGTGACCGCACGTCTTGGAACTAGGGCTGGGCCAGTATCATGCCCTGCCTCAAATCGTCGCTCGACGAAATCGGAGTTTCTGCGACACAGGTCTTGGACCTGGACCCGAGATTTGCCTAAGCCATCAGGAAACACGAAGAATGATGCCATGATATCGCCAGCCGCGCCGACGAGCGACAGGATATCGTTTGGTCACTTTACGCTGGCGGCGGGTGAGCGGCTCCTGCTGCGGCAAGGCGTGCCTGTCGATCTCGGCACGCGCTCTTTCGATATACTGGCAGCCTTGGCTGCGCGCCCCAACCAGATCGTCAGCAAGAAGGATCTGCTGGCCCAGGTCTGGCCCGACGTCACTGTCGAAGAAGGCAGTCTGCGGTTTCACATCGCCAACCTCAGAAAGGCGTTGGGCGACGGCAGAGACGGGGCACGCTACATCGCCACTCTGACGGGGCGAGGCTACTGCTTCGTGGCCCCCGTCTCGCGAGTGGATGGTCAAAACAGCGTGCAAAGCGAGGTCGTCGTCAGCTATCCGCAAGCCAACCTGCCAAGTCGCCTGATCCGGATGGTCGGCCGGACCGATGATACTATCGCACTTTCAACGCGACTGGCCGGCACGCGCTTCGTTACGGTCGTAGGCACGGGTGGGGTCGGCAAGACCACTGTTGCCGTGGCGGTGGGCCATGACCTAATCGAAGCATTCGCGGGTGCCGTACATTTCGTCGATCTCGGGGCGCTGAGTGATTCCAACCTGGTTGCTGCGACCGTAGCCTCGACGTTGGGGCTGCCTCTTCAGTCCGACGACCCGACATCCGGTCTGGTCGCCTATCTGGCGGACAAGCGAATCCTCCTGATCCTTGACACTTGCGAGCACGTCATCGACGCGGCGGCAGATCTGGCCGCCCGCATCTTCGCCACTGCACCGCAGGCCCACCTGCTGGCAACGAGCCGAGAGCCTCTTCAAGTCGAAGGCGAGTACATCTACAAGCTGGAGCCGCTTCTATGCGCGCCGGACGATCAGGACCTCGCCCCATCTGTGGCGCAGAGCTTCCCTGCAACCCAGCTGTTCCTGGAACGCGCCGCAGCGAGCGGAGCGCGCCTTGACCTCCAGGATGCGGACGCCGCCATCGTGGCCTCTATCTGCCGCAAGCTCGACGGCGTGCCGCTCGCGATCGAACTCGCAGCAGGAAGGGTTGCGAGTTACGGCCTGCAGAAAACCGCCGAACTTCTCGACGAGCGGCTGACGCTGTTGTGGCCGGGACAGCGTAGCGCGCCGCCCAGGCAGAAGACCCTCCAGGCCACGTTGGACTGGAGCTACGGACTGCTATCCGAGCTCGAGCGCCATTTGCTTCGTCGGCTCGCCGTTTTCGTTGGTCATTTTTCGATTGATGCCGTCCTGGACGTCGTGACGAGCGCGACCATCGATGACGCTCTCGTGTTTGGCACCATCGACAGCCTCATTGCCAAGTCGATGGTAGCGGCAAGACCCGCCGGAGCGACGATGCGTTACCGGCTCCTCGATACGACGCGGGCTTACGCCCTTCAGCTCGACGTCGACGATGCGGAACTCGAGAGCCTCGCCGAACGTCATGCGGCCCACTACCTGCGCTGGCTGGAGGAGACGCGAGCCGAGTGGCCGACTTTGTCGAGCGCCGTGCAACGGTCGCTTCACCTAGCGGGCTTGGCCAATGTGCGAACGGCTCTGGACTGGTGCTTCGGGCCCGACGGAAACACTGAAGTCGGCGTCCGCCTGGCTGCCGCGGCGGCTCCGGTTTTTCTGTCGATGTCTTTGCTCGCCGAATGCCATCGCTGGACGGCGCAGGCGGTCCTTGCCCTCGACGACACTACGGGCGGCGGCTTGGAGGAGATGCGTCTTCAGGCCGCCCTGGGGGTGTCCCTGATGTTCACGCGTGGCGGAAAGGATGCGGCGCGCGTGGCTTTGAACAGAAGCCTTGCCATTGCCGACAGGCGTGGCGACGCGCTCGATCAGCTTCAGATTCTTGGCCCGCTGCAAATGTTCCACCTGCGTAGGGGAGAGTTCACGTCTGCGCTGCACTATGCCGAGCGCTGTTCCGTCATCGCCGGAACCCTTGAGGACTCTGTCTCAACCACATTGGCGCATTCCCTGATGGGGATTTCGCTTCACCTCAGCGGAGAGCTCGATCGTGCCCAAATGGCGGTTGAAGCGGCGTTGCGATACGGGCCGCGCTCCGACCGGACCACGACGAACTATCTCGGTTTCGACGGCAGGATTTTAGCCAGCGCGATTCTGGCAAGGACACTCTGGCTGCAAGGCCATCCGGATCGGGCTCGGGAGCGCGCGCTCCTGACGATCAAGGATGCGGAAGTCCTGAACCATCCGCTGACGCTCTCCATTGCACTTGTCTGGGCAATTTCCGTGTTCCTCTGGGTTGGCGACCTGGAGAACGCGGAGGAACAGATCGATCGTCTTTCCTCGCGCGCCGAATTTCATTCCCTCGGCCCCTATCTTGCGCTTGGGCGCGGCTTCAAGGGGGAGCTGGCCATTCGTCGAGGCAACGCAAGCAGCGGTGTCGAAAGCCTTCGAAGCTGTCTTGCCGAGCTTCACGCCGCGCCATACGAATTGCTCACCACGCCGCTCAACGTAGCGTTCATTCAGGGCCTCGCCTCAACCGGCCGATCCGCGGAAGCGCTGTCACTGATCGATGAGACGATCCGGCAGGTCGAGGCAAACGGCGATCTTTGCTATATGCCGGAGCTGTTGCGGGTGAAAGGCAGTCATGTTCTCGCGGCTTTGCGAGCTGACTCCGACGAAGAAGTAGAATTGTGTTTTCGGCGATCGTTGGAACTCAGCAATCGTCAGGGCGCGCGTGCATGGGAGTTGCGGACCGCTGTCGACCTTGCTTCCCTGTTGGCCGCTCGCGGACAACGCGAGGGCGCCCGAGCACTTCTCGAGCCAATTTTCGCGCGATTTGGGGAGGGCTTGGAGACAGCAGACCTGCAGTCAGCCGCACTCCTGCTGGCGAGGCTGAGCTAGTCGACTTGAGCCTTCGCTAACCAACCCTGCCAGTCCGCCTCATGACAGCGGACATAAGGGCTGCCCAAGGTCCACCTGTCAGATCGATCTCGAGTCCGGACACGGCCAAGATGAAGTTGAAAGTACGCCGCTCTGACGCAGTTGACCGGCGCTGGCGTCGTACTTGGGATTATCACCAAAGGCACGCTCGATCCCTTTGGCGAATTGGAGCCGATTGAGCGGCTGTGCACACATCGGCCTCGACCTTGAAGCTGTTTCATCTACCCTGGTGACTTCGCCTCGAGTTGATTTGCTGGCCTCGCTTGACCTTGGATTTGCTGTGCCCGATTGAATGCGGGAAATCGTAGCTCGGGATGGAGGGGCTGACGCGGTCATCTGTCAGGCGCCTTCGCACTGCAGCGGTAAGCGCTACTTGGTCTCAAATGCCCCATCCCCCGCCGAGGGGGCCCAGCGGCTTGGCTGCGGGGGGAACTGTCAGCTAGAGGCCGCTGGGCCTTGACGACCAGCGAGCGTAAGAGGAGGTCCTGTGCTGGCTGCCAAAAACTTGCGCTCAAGGCCACGGAAAAGCATCATTCGAACGAACACTTGCGTCGAGACGAGGAGGGCAGTGAGGCGGTCGCCGGCGCTTTGAAGGTCTCCGGCAAGCCAAGGCGGCGGCTGTGCGTCGACAGAGAACGCCGAGATCATTCCCGGCGGTCGAGGCATGTTGCCCCGCGGCTCCTCCAGAATCCCGCAGCGGATTTCAGCAACGGTCAGCGAGGCGATGAACAAATCCTGGTCGCGCTGGCTCGACATCCATTCGAGACCGCATCGGGCAAGTCTTTTCACGTCCGGATACGCCCTGCTGCTTCGACAGCTCCTTTTGTCTTGCGGATTTAGGAATTCGAGCTTTTCGGTTGTTTCCGATCATCCATTTGGGGAAACGACGGATGCCGGCAAGCAAGGTTTTATGGGGCCAGATCCTCACCGCCTTTCTGATCATCGTCGCGACAACTTGGGGGGCGACGCAGTGGACGGCAGGGCGGCTCGGCTTTCAAAGCCAACTCGGTCCACCGTGGTTCGAACTGGCTGGACAGCCCGTTTATCCGCCGCCAGCCTTTTTCTGGTGGTGGTTTTTCTACGACGCCTACGCGCCGAAGGTCTTCTTGGAGGGCGCGGCGATTGCGGCGAGCGGCAGCCTCATGGCGATCGCCGCAGCGATCGGGATGTCGCTGTGGCGGGCGCGCGAGGCAAAGGACACCACGACCTACGGCTCGGCGCGCTGGGCGACGCGAGACGAAATCAAGGCCGCTGGGATGATCGGTCAGGATGGGGTGGTGCTGGGTATGTTGGACCGACACTATCTGCGTCATGACGGTCCGGAACACGTGCTATGTTTCGCACCGACCCGAAGCGGCAAAGGCGTCGGCCTGGTCGTGCCATCACTACTGACCTGGCCGGGTTCGGCAATCGTCCACGACATCAAAGGCGAAAACTGGGAACTGACGGCCGGATGGCGGGCCCGGTTCGGCCAAGTGCTTCTGTTCGACCCGACCAATGCTGAATCCGCAGCCTACAATCCTCTGCTGGAGGTGCGACGGGGCGAGTGGGAAGTTCGAGATGTGCAGAACGTGGCGGATGTTCTGGTCGACCCAGAAGGCACATTGGAACGCCGCAACCACTGGGAGAAGACCAGCCATGCGCTGCTGGTCGGCGCCATACTGCACGTGCTCTATGCGGAGAAAGACAAGACCCTCGCCGGCGTGGCGAATTTCCTTTCCGATCCACAGCGGCCAATCGAGACAACGCTGCGCGCCATGATGCTGACGCGGCATTTGGGTGATGCAGGCCCGCATCCCGTGGTGGCGTCGGCTGCACGGGAACTGCTCAACAAGTCCGAGAACGAGCGTTCCGGCGTGCTCTCGACGGCCATGAGTTTTCTGGGCCTCTACCGCGATCCAGTTGTGGCCAAGGTGACGTCATGCTGTGACTGGCGGATCGCAGACCTTGTCGAGGAGGCACGGCCGACGACGCTTTATCTGGTCGTGCCGCCATCGGACATCAGTCGCACAAAGCCGCTGATCCGACTTGTACTTAACCAGATCGGCCGCAGGCTCACCGAAGATCTTCACGCGAAGGATCACCGGCGGAGTCTTTTGATGATGCTGGACGAGTTTCCCGCGCTTGGCAGGCTCGATTTCTTCGAAAGCGCGCTGGCCTTCATGGCCGGCTACGGCATCAAGTCGTTCCTGATCGCACAATCGCTCAATCAGATCGAAAAGGCCTACGGACCGAACAATTCTGTCCTCGACAATTGTCATGTGCGGGTGAGCTTCGCCACCAATGACGAGAGGACAGCCAAGCGCATCTCAGACTCTCTGGGGACCGCGACCGAGTTGCGCGCCATGAAAAACTATGCGGGGCACAGATTGTCGCCCTGGCTCGGGCATCTAATGGTGTCGCGGCAGGAAACGGCGCGTGCACTGATGACGCCGGGCGAGATCATGCAGCTGCCGCCGACCGATGCGATCATCATGATCTCGGGCCAGTTCCCAATCCGTGCGAAGAAGGCACGCTACTTTGCCGACCCGCGTCTTGCCGAGCGTGTCTTGCCGCCACCAAGGACCGGAGGGACAACGCAAAACGCTCGCTCTGACGACTGGACCGACACGACACTTTTTGCTGAGCCGGAAGGGAAATCTCGCGAGCTGGGGCCTGCCAGGGATCAGCAGGACGAGGATCCGGCCAATGGCGGCATTCGCCGCCAGCCCGAGCTTCCCGAACACGAAGACATCGCGCCGGAGCGAACGGAACGGCGCGACGATGAGTTCGACCTCGACCGTGACGAGCCCGACGATGACGCTCTGCGTCGTCGCAGTGTCGATCAGGCTATGAGGCGCGCTGCACGCCAGGCCGCCCTTGACCCCAATGATGGCATTGAGCTTTGAGCGCATGAAGAACGCCAAGAAAAGACGTCTGTCTGCCTATCTCGACCCTGACGTAATGAGGGCGCTGGCAGATTACGCTGGGCGGCGCGAGGTCTCGCTGTCACTGGTCGCCGAGGCTGCGCTCGCGTCGTTCCTGTCGCCGGACGCCGAAGAACGAAAGCAAGCCGCGATAACTCGCCGCCTCGACCAGATCGATCGACGCGTGCAGCGGGTCGAGCGAGACGTCGGAATTGCTATTGAGACGCTAGCATTGTTCGTCCGTTTTTGGCTCAACTCGACTCCAGCCTTGCCGGAATCCGCGCAAGCGGAGGCGCGCGCCAAGGGCTTGCAGCGCTACGACAATTTCGTCGATGCGCTCGGTCGCCGGCTCAGTAAAGGCCCAAGGCTGAGGCAGGAGATAGCCGACGATGTCCCGCCAGCGCCGCCAGCGACTGGATGAGCTGCCGGCAAGACAGGCGCTTCAACAGGTGCCCGATTGGGGAGCCATTTTGCGCAGCTGATACCCATCAGATCACCTTTCATCGGAGTGGCGGGCCTCGGCATTCGTCTCCATAGTCGATCTCAGGCAGGCGGTGTGCGTTGCCGGATTTGAGTTCAGATGACCGCGCATGCTTGGTGAAATTTCGAGCCTCGCGCGCGCCGAAACGGTTCTTGCCCGGGCCGTAACCAAAGATTGCAGATGAAAATCGGTTTGAACTGCCCGGTGACAAAGAAGGCTTATTGACAGCATCGCTGTCGAAACCGGACATCGAGCCACAACCGATGCCCAGGGCTTCTTCTCAGGCGCAATAACTTTGAAACAAATCCTGCCGGCAGGCGTTCCAGCATGGCGGGCGGCGTTGCCGGAGGACCCAATGCCCGACGAATACAATGACATCGTCATCCCCCAAAACCACGATGCATCGCCACTTCGGGAGGAGGAGTATTTCGTCGTCTGCCCGGCGTGCGGCCAGGCGTTCGACATCAGGTGTATGGCAGAGGCGCTTCATCACAACGAGCTGGGCCACGAGCCCTACGACCTCGACTCGTAGGCGGCGGTTACCGACGACCGTCGACGAAGGTCGATCCTGGTCGAGACGAACACCGAGGCTAGTTCTCGCTCTTCTGGCTGGCATTACGGTCTGATCGGCTTACAACGAATCCCCGTCGCGAGGGCGGAGCTTCGCCGGAACGCAATGTCGTGACAGATACCTTGCGGGCTTTCAGCGACGACTTGATTGCCGTTGTGGTTGTTATCGATGTGACGCGGCCCGACCGGGTTGTTAAGCCAGGGCGAGGACGCTTATTCCACCGCAACCATGTCGCCCAGTTCCGTCACGACGCTTCGAAGCAGACCTATTGCCGGCATCGGGGCCGGGACGAACATGTGATCTCCATAATGGGTACGAGCCGGAGCCCATCGCGGTTGAACTCGCCGACCGGCGACCAGGCGGTCATTCTAAAGAAAGGTTACCGTTGAGCGGGATGCCCGCGTTGCCTTCACACGAAATGTGCTGGGCGTCTCCTTTCACAGCGCACACAAGCGACGCGTCCCGGACGGGCGCGCCGCCTGTTGCCGAGAGCGACGATCGCGAATGCGCGAACGCTGGGTGTCAGGTCGCGATAGGGCCAGATCTGACTTGCTTCACTAGTAATCCGAAGACGCCAGCGACGCACTAGGTGAACTCGTGCCCTAGCAGTCGAGCCCATTTATCCCTTCGTCCGCCCATATTCCGGCTGGACAGCGCCGCACCCTTAGGCTGTTCAAAGGCGCTTGCATTTCCCCTAGGCGCACACCGGCCATTGTATCGCCGGAGCGGCAACCCGCTGAAGTCCGGCGGTGCTTTCTCAGCCGAGTGATCGCCGACTTGTCGACCGTGATCACCCCGCCGCAGTCAATCCGCACAGTGAGTTTGTTCGCCGCGCGATCGATGCGGGTAACGTCCCCAACAAGAACCACTCGGTCGCCGGCCCGGACTTTGGGCGGTGGATCAATCGTGTAAGGATGGTCATACGAAGGAATGCTCACCCTGGCGCGCCCGCTGGGGAGAATCGTGATGACGATACCTGTCAGCGCAACCTCATCGCCGACCTCAAATTCGCGAGGCATGTTAACGTGCAGCATGGTCTTCCTCCCGATGCTTTCCTAATTCACGCTTTGCTAAATTAATGCCCGGCCAACCGGGTTGGTTGCTTGCAATCGACTTCGTACGGTTCCGCACAATTCCAAGCTGGTATGCACACCAAGTTGGCCTTGGATTGGCCTTGTGTGCGTCAAATTCTGCAGAAATGGTTTGAGATGCAGCGATGACCTTGGCGCGCCCGCCCAGCCACGTGTTAGCGGAGCGGCGGACTCTTCTCGGTCCAGCGATGGCCATAAACGCCGACCCTGGAGCGGAAATGGATCTTTCGCCTTCAGGTACGTCGTTCCGGTAAATTCGAGGAACGCCGACGCCGAAGCAGGTACCGTCTGCTGTTACCAAACTGACGGCTCCCTCGGAGCGGAAGTTGACCACCGGCCCACCGTTAGGTCCGGCCGGTGGGATTCCAAACGTCATAGAAGCCGGTCGATGCCTTTACCTGCCACGCGGCTATTGGAGCCAGATCATCGATGCTGGTGTCGTGCGCCTACGCGCAGGTCAGTTCTGTTTCATGCGTCGGGAACTTCACGGTCAGCGACGTCATCATCCAGCAATGTTCAGCCAGGCCATATGTTGTTCGCAATCGTTGCACATGGAAGGCTCCGATCGGGGTGACATTTCAATTGCCGGGGGCAACCGGGAAAGACGTTGGAGCGGCGAGCCGGAAAGGCTAGAACGATGGCACAAGCCTTGCCCTTCTTCGCGCCAGGCTTCGAGCTTTTTGGCGAGCGACCCTGAGCTCGGGCAGCGTTGGTTGCCACCAGCCTCGCTGCCGTTCCGTTAACCCGGCAGTACGCCGAGCGGGCCATGTTCTAATCAATTCAGCTAACGTCGCCGAACGCCATCTGCCCCAGACATGGTCGACGTTCGCCTCGATCAAATGCGGATAGAACGCTGCTAGCTCCGAGGCGTCGACGAGTTCACCCGAAATCTCGGTGAAGACCACGATGCCGTATTGCTCCGTTGCCACGGCACGGCCAAGCTGGGGTAAATCGTCAGGGGCAGTGGATAGCGACGTCGCCTGCGTTCGGCATACCGCAATCTGGCGGCTTTATATTCCTCGGAGTCTTTGGACGCTTCCCGTCGCCGTTTCCTCTCCTCCGGTTCCGCGCGGCGTGCGGCCCTTTCGATGCTTGGCCAATGGCGCCTCAATTCCTCGTAGGAACGGAAAGGCACCCTCCAGGCCCGCAGTTCGTCGTCCCAGCTCGCCCATGGAACGGCTCGCAGTTCCTCGAGAACCGTCCGCGAATATGGCGTGCGGATGCGCAGGTCATCCGCGACTTCCAGATACCGGCTCGACAGGGGATCGAAGGCGAAGGCGTCCCGTCCCTTGCTGTCATCATGTGCTACTCGTAGATCCGCCTCTTGCGCAAGCCAGCGCTGGATGCGCCGCGCGGCGGTCTTTCCCGGTACGAACCAGCTTCTGCGCTCGTCGCTCCACCTGGCGCGCGGGAATGCCTGTCGAAACCGCTCTACCGCCGCTCTATCGTACGGAAAGTGCGCTTCGGCACCAGGAGCGGGCTGCGGTGCAGCAGGGGCGTGGGAGTTTTCCATCAGATTGCGAAGCACAGCACTGCTCGCAAACAACGCGGTGCAGCTCATTTGGGTCCAAGAACACCAGAACGTATAGTCAGAGCCGCAAGGGGAGCCGATGAGGCGATCGGTGAAACTGCTCAACGAGCTAGCGCGGCGAAACCTTCGCCGCGCCGAACCGTTTATTCTGCTCCAGGAGAGGTCCATTCATGCCCAGACGAGATGCAAAAAACCCAACGGCCAGACGGCCAACGAGCCCTCGTTCGCATCCCATGAAAGGCGAGGAGACGGAAGTGAACCACATCGTCGAAACGCAAGGTATATCGCCAGCCCAGGCGCGGGAGCTTGTGCGGCGCCACGGAAACGATTGGCGTAAGATCGATGAAGCCGCCAAGTCTTATAAGGACGACAGCTAAGCACTTCCAAGGCGGGGGAAGGGAGCTTTGTCACGGCAATCCGCGGGTGCAATCGAGCGGATCGGCTTGAGGTGACGAATGACCACCATCGCAACCTTCAACGCAAACGGCGTGGCAGCGATCTGGTCCGGGTTCATGTTGCTCGTCTTGAGCAGATGCGCGGCCGTTTCTACCCGTAGGTCCTGAAAATAGGGCAGATGGCTCCGCCGGAGCTCACCTCATACGCAGGCCAAGCGCAAGTTCGGCCCGGTGGCACAACTTCGCGCTTCCACCAGTGAAGGATCGCCGTCGCGCACTTGCCAACGGGTCTCGGCGCCGACGCGCCATAAATGGAGTTCGAGGCGATTTTTGCCCAGGCGCAAGTCGTTCAAGGTGAGTTCCTCTATCCAGTCGGGCAGCCTGGGATCGATGTACAGCTTGCCATTTGGAGCGTCGGGCTGGAAGCCGATGATCGCCTGCAGAAGCGAAAAGCAGGATCCGGCCGCCCATGCCTGCGGAACGTTCGCCCCCTTATACTGCACGGGGAAAGTCGTGGGCGTTCGCGGCAATCCGGCGAACAGCTCTGGCATTCGATGTTGCATGAAGTAGATAGCGGCGCTGCTCACGTCGCGAGAGAGGCGACAGGCTTCCGCGAAAAAGCCATAGCGCCGGAAGCCGAGCGCGATCAACCCGTTGTCATGCGGCCATACAGAGCCGCGTTGATAGGAATGTGGATTGTAGGCCGGGTGATCGGCCGAAAGTGTCCGGACCCCCCAACCACTCCACATATCCGGCCTCGTCAGCCTATGCACCACCCTGACGGCTCGTTCGGGTGGGACTATTCCCGACCAAAGACAGTGACCAGGGTTGGAAGCGACGCTCAGCACCGGCTTCTTGTCGCCATCCAACGCGAATGCGTAGAAGCCGGACGCCTCGTCCCAGAAGACCTGGTTGAATCTATCGAACAAGCTCTTGGCTTTGAGGCGAAGCTGCCCGGCACGATCGCCATCGCCTCTGGCATCGAAGATTTCAGCCATGCGCTGCCAAGCATCATAGACATAGCCCTGCAATTCGCAAAGCGCCTTGGGTCCCTTCACCAGGGTGCCATCAGGATAAACCACGGCGTCACCGGCGTCTTTCCAGCTCTGGTTCTCGTACCCGGCAGCCGAGCGGGTTTCGTATTCCTGGAAACCGTCGCCGTCACGATCCCCATACCGGTCAATCCAATCCAGGCACTTCTCGGCCGTTGCGATATGTCGCTCGAGCAGGCTGGCGTCACCGGTGCAACGCCAGGTGTTGTGGAGCACGATAAGATACAGAGGCGTGGCATCGGCCGTGCCGTAATAGGGCGTATGGGGGATCAAATTGAAATGAGCGAGTTCGCCGGTGCGCAGCTCATGCATTATCTTTCCCGGTTCCGCATCGCGGTAGTCATCGCGTTCGGTGGCCTGAAATCGCCCTAAGACGTCCAACGCGCCGCGCGAAAAATCTGGATAGACCAGGGCATTCTGAAGCGAGACTATCAGGCTGTCGCGACCGAAAAGGCTTATGAACCAGGGCAGTCCGGCGGCCGGCACGTATTCTAGTTCGTCCGTGCCTTCGATCGGCAGCCGCAGCGCGGCCATGTCTTCGACCGCCTGATGGTAGAAGCGGTGAAATTCGTCATTGGAACAGTTGAACTTCAAGGCGCTGCCTTGCCATCCGCCGAGGCGTTTTGCAGCCTTCGACTCGAGGCATTTGTCAATGCAGGCTCGCGGCGCCCGATAGATTGTCTCGCCATTGCCAAAGTCGTAGAGAAGGCAAGCATGCCATGTCGCGCCCGGTTCGAGCTTGATGTCGAAGCTGATCCGGCCATTGGCATAGACGGGCTTTGTGGCCGTCCGGCGGACCTTCACGATGACGTCTCGCTTGAAGTCCCGATTGGCGTAGGAGGTACGAAGGCTCGCCGCTCTGGACAACCATTCCGTGGTAATACGTCCGCGTCGGATGATTGCGTCGGCCTTGACTTCGAAAAGATCGGCAAAGTCGCTGCGCATGGCAACTTCCAGATTGAAGCGCACTGGCTTTTGCCCGTGGTTTACGAGTTCAAAATCCTCATGCAGCCCACCATCCAAGGCGCGGCCGATTACCAGCCCCAGGTTGCCTGCTGGCACATGGTTCGTTTCGGTCGCGAACGCCTGATTGACCAGATAGATCTTGGCGGCGAAGTAGGCGATGTTTCCGGAACTGAGGAGGTCCCATGGTTGCCCATTTGGCAAAGATCTGCCAGCTGGATATCAGGCGTGTGTCAGACGCATACAACCCGTTATACGTGGGCCAGGCGATCTGGCCATCCGGTTCGGTGACGAGGAAGCTGCGTCCCTGGTTGATCGCCAGACGCGGTGGTCCGACTGTGATCTCTAGCGTCATCGGTTCAACCGTCACCCGATCGATCAGCATCCACGGGAACAGATTGAACAGCCAGCGTCGGCCGCCGCCGCGATCTTCGGCCACGAGACCTGACGTCTGCCTTGAACGCCTGGCCCCAGATCGTCACGAAATCACGTCCCAGGGAGGCGACCCACCACCCGGTCATCGACGAGTTCGAACAATCGGACCGCTTCGAGCACATCCTCCAGCCGACCCACAACCACGCGCTGCGAGCCTCACCCATTCATCACCAGCGTGTGGGCGAAGCTGTGAGCCCACGGCCATTGCGCACATCTGCCCTTCGCCACCGGAATCGAGCCGGCGAACTGCCATCCTCCAACGCGCGAGCCGGAGAAAGATGGATGCGCTCTGGCGACGCGCGGCGACACTGCAATCTGGTCGCTCGACGGCACGCGTCCATCCGGAGTTGTCCTCGACCGTCTTTCATCAAAATAGTCGCCAGCATCAGGTGCTTGCGGGCGCCAACCTTCGAAGTGTCTTCAGATCAAACTGGTGTATTCTCGGCGAGTGTCAACGAGGAGCCTTGGTGACGAGACTGAGACCGATCCGAGCATTTGGGACACTGCAGACCGTGCCCAGGCCAAAATGGCTTGGCTGGCATGGCGCTGCCACACTGGCGATCTGGATTATTGGCGCTGTTCATCCAGCTCGCCGAGCACCGCGATACTCAGGCTCTGCACGCCAAGATGGACGAATTTGCTTCGCGCAGTCGGCGATGCTGACAATGAGACGGCGAAGATCGACAAGAAAGAACCAAAAGAAATTGAGGCTCAACGAGAGCAAAAACAGCAATGAGATTGAACAAGCCACGGGCTGCCACCATAGTCCCGGCCGGATGCCGCCATGCCCAGAACTCTGATTGTCATTGGTTTGATCATAGTTGCCATAGGCCTATTGTGGGCCTGGTTGTCGCGGGTCGGTCTGGGCAGATTGCCCAGTGATATCGTGATCCAACGTGAGAGCTTCACGTTTTATGCTCCGAACCGGGATTCTGATCAGCATCATTCTGTCGTTTAGTACTGTGACTACTCAGCCGATAGCGAGGACGGCGAACCCGCGTCGCCGGAGGATAAGAACGACGCGGGCCGATCGGAGATATCCGATCTGGCAGCAAAAATATTAGGGAAAGAGTTTGCTGCCGGGACAGAACTTTCCCTGCGCGCCGGTGTTCCATCGCGTGAATAAAAAAAGCCCGCCGCACAGTTTGATGCGGCGGGGCCGATCACGCGCTGTTGCACCGGGCGGGGGCTCGGGGTCGGGCATGCCCTGTGCGCGCGGATCAAGGGAACTTTAGATGCATCAGCTGCAATACGTCCACCAACCGACGGTTGGACAACACGAGGCTTGATTCCGAGAGCTTTCTCTCAGTGCCGAAGGGGCAAGATAGCTGCCAGGAACTCAGCGTTGGCGCGGCACGTTGCTAAGTCGTTGACCTTCGCAAAGGATGCATGCAATGGCGAAAGACATATCTCGCGAGGAAGAGCAACGCGGCACCGAAAAAGTTCTCTTCTGGGGCGCTGCGATTGCCCTTATCCTTTTTGTGTCTCTGCTGACCATCGCCCTCATCGGGACGTCCTGATCTGTTTCGACAGCAGGATTGGACCGGCGGGCGCGAGTCTTGGCGAGCTTAGGGCGGATGCCGGGCTGCTGCCCGTATAAGCCACTCCCATCCGCCGTTTGTCGTCTCGATCGCGAGTGGCAGCAACGCGCAGAATTCAGAAACTGTCCCAATCCGACCCGGTCGGCTGTCCTTCGCTGGAGACGAAAAGCCACGAGCAGACGCTACAGGCCTAACTTCTCCCGCAGTGCATCAATGCGTTTAGAAGCCTCCGCCTTGCTGAGGCCATCAGCGTAGGCGTCAGGGTCGTCGGCCTGTTCGGCAAGAGTTTTCAAATAGGAGGCTTGCGCGGGAGTCATTGGGTCAGCTCCGCTGACCCAATCTTCCGGGTCCTTTTCGACATTTGCCGATGCCTCGATTTTTGGGTTGTGCTGGTCGCCCATGATCAATCTCCCTCGATGATCACCACAATGAGAAATGATCATGATTTGTTCCGCCACATTGGTAGCTTTCTCAGACCGTTTGCACTGGCCCGGTCTGCGGATCGAATAGAACCAGCGAAGGCCGCGTTCGAGCGGCGCCTTTGCTTGGACTGCGCTGCCGTAGAAAAGCTGCGTCGTCGTCATATTTTTTAATTAATTCAGCTACTTCAACAGTCGCAATGGAATCACGTGAGAGCTGTTGCAATCGGCCGCTCCGCCGCCTATTGTGTCTTGCAACAGCTCGGAGCTAAACGTAGGGTAACTGTTGAATTGGCTGATTTTGTTGAATTAAATAACGATCAGCGTCGGGAAAAAGTCAATTCCGACCAGCGCTTCATTGCGCTCAAGGAGGCCCAAAGGAAGGCGAAGAGCTTTCGGGGATCCCTCGTCTGGCACACCGTGAACAGCATCGACCACCTGATGCGAAGCTACTACGACGCCGCGGGCGTACGACACCAAAAGGCAGAGGGTCGGCGCTCGCCGACGAGCGAAGCTCTCAAGGCGGATTGGGAAGCAGCTCGCGCGTCGGCCCAAGAAACGCTCTCTGCGCGACAGGAGCAGATGGAGCGCCAATCTGCTGTCAATCGCGCGCTCCGGCTTGGACGTGTTCCCCTGATCGCCGCAAGAATTATCAGAGCAATCGATGACGCCGGTCTTCTCGGGGAAGGCATTCGTATTGCAGGCACGAATGCGGTCTACGCCTATGAGGCGGCGGCCGGAGTGTTCGTGGATCCCGGAATCACATCGACGCAAGATATCGATCTCCTCATGGACTCGCGCCAGTCCCTCAGGATCATGTCTGGCGCCAACGTCGAACATGGAGCGCTCATCAACCTTTTGCGTAAGGTCGATCGGTCTTTCGAGCGTTCATCCGCCACGTTCCGCGCGGTGAACCGCGACGGATACCTCGTAGATCTGATCAAACCGCTTGCAAACCCGGCGTGGAAGCCGAGCCGGGAAACTGTCGGGAAGGCCGACGACGAATTGGTGGCCGCCGAGATCGCCGGCCTGGCATGGTTGGAAAGTGCCCCTGCTTTCGAAGCAATCGCCATCGATGAAAAAGGCGGACCGTTACGGCTCGTGGTTCCCGATCCGCGTATTTTTGCCGCTCACAAGTTCTGGGTCTCAAAACGAGCGGATCGCGAGCCAATCAAGCGCCGTCGCGACCTGGCCCAAGCGCAAGTGGTTGCCCGGCTGACGACGCAGTATCTCGAGCATCTCCCCTACGAAGCAAGCGAGCTTCGGGTCCTCCCAAGGGCCGTTTTCGACGAGGCTAATCATTTATTCGCGCGACCAGCGTCGCGGCTGTGAATGTCTGAGCTACATGTTGGCCGGCTGAATTGGCCCTCAACTTCCAACCGATCGAAGACGCGGCCCAGCAGCGCCAGATCGGAGGGACGAAAGACGCCAGCTTCCTCTGCTTTGGGACCAATTGGCATGACACCCCTTGATGTAGGCTCAGCCGACAGAATCGAACTAATTGGGCGGCTGCCAGCCGCCGAACCAGATCCTCCACCCCCGCGTGGTCGTTCTCCACCGAGAACGTCTCGCCGGAAGGCAAAACATGCACGTCGAGCCGATCCTTGGAAACGTCGATGCCAACAATGATTTTCTAATCGGGCTTCGCTTGTGGCCGCCCTAGACATAGCGGGCTGTTCTGCTGGAGCGGCGATGGCCAGTCGGGCACCGGGTTGCTGAGCTATCGCGGTCGCGGCACCGCATTTCGCAAGTCTCTGCACGTCATGCCACGATCGCCGGTTTTGCTTGTTGCAAGGCCGGCACTCCTGCCTTTTCTAATGATCCCCGACCGCGCCACGAACCAGTTCGTGGGGAGAAACGGGGACCCGCATGGCGAACAACCATCATGCCAGCAAGGGAGTGGCGTCGCGCGGCGCGCGCATGCTGCGCACCGCCCTCGGCCCGGCCATCGCAGGCTTCCTTGACGATCCAGCCATTGTCGAGGTGATGCTCAATCCCGACGGTCGCCTGTGGGTTGATCGTCTCAGCGAAGGACTCGTTGCAAGCAATGAAATCCTGATCGCGGCCGACGGCGAACGGATCGTCAGGCTGGTCGCGCACCATGTCGGTGCGGAGGTGCATTCGGGCTCGCCGCGCGTTTCGGCTGAACTGCCCGGGGGCGAACGGTTCGAGGGTCTGTTGCCGCCTGTCGTTAAGGCACCAACATTCGCCATCCGCAAGCCGGCAGTCGCGGTGTTCACGCTTCAAGATTATGTCGCTGCCGGCATCATGACCGAAGGCCAGGCTGACGTACTGCAGCTTGCCGTCGAGACACGGAAGAACGTGCTGGTGGCCGGCGGCACATCGACCGGCAAGACCACGCTGGTCAACGCGCTTTTGGCGGAGGTGGCTAAAACCGCCGAGCGCGTCGTGCTGATCGAGGACACACGCGAGTTGCAGTGTGCTGCGCCCAATCTTGTAGCGCTGCGCACCAAGGACGGTGTCGCCTCGCTTTCCGATCTGGTGAAGTCATCATTGCGGCTTCGGCCCGACCGCATCCCGATCGGCGAGGTACGCGGCGCGGAAGCGCTCGATCTGTTGAAGGCCTGGGGCACCGGCCATCCCGGCGGCATCGGCACCATCCACGCCAATTCTGCCATTGGCGCATTGCGCCGCCTGGAGCAGCTCGTGCAGGAGGCCGTCGTTACGGTTCCGCGCGCACTGATTGGCGAAACCATAGATATCATCGCAGTTCTCGCTGGCCGCGGCTCAGCGCGCCGGCTCGTCGAGATCGCCCTGGTCGACGGGCTCGATCCGGCCACCGGCGACTACCGCACCCTGGAAGCAAATTTCGAGACCACAACGACCGTGAATCACCACTCGCCCTATGGAGCTTCAGAATGACCCGGATCCGATTCAATTCCTCGACTTTCCGTAAGCTTGCCGTGGAGCTGTCGTATGCGGCGACCGCTGCGATCATGACGATTGCGCCCGCCCATGCTGCCGGTTCCTCCATGCCTTGGGAGGAGCCCCTTCAGCAAATTCTCGAATCGATTGAGGGTCCAGTCGCCAAGATCGTGGCAGTGATCATCATCATCGTAACCGGCCTGTCGCTCGCTTTCGGCGACACGTCGGGCGGATTTCGCCGGCTGATCCAGATCGTCTTCGGGCTGTCGATCGCTTTCGCGGCAAGTTCGTTCTTCCTGTCCTTTTTCTCCTTCGGCGGCGGAGCGCTGATCTGATGGAGGAAGAGATCCGTGGCTTTTTCGCGCCGGTGCATCGCGCGCTCACCGAGCCGATCCTGCTCGGCGGCGCGCCGCGTGCAGTCGCGATTGCCAACGGCACGCTGGCCGGCGCGATCGGATTGGGACTTCGCTTGTGGATCGCCGGGCTCGTCATCTGGGCGGTCGGGCATCTCGTGGCCGTCTGGGCGGCAAAGCGCGATGCGCAGTTCGTCGACGTGGCCCGCCGGCACCTTCGCTATCCCTCGCATTTCGGCTGTTGAGCTCCTCATCATGATGAACCTCGCGGAATACCGAAAGAGCGGCGCCAGCCTCGTCGACTATCTGCCGTGGGCTGCACTGGTGGCGCCGGGCGTGGTGCTCAACAAGGATGGCAGTTTTCAAAGGACGGCGCGTTTTCGCGGGCCGGATCTGGACTCCGCCACGCCGGCCGAGCTGGTCGGCACGACCGCGCGGCTCAACGGCGCGCTTCGCCGGCTCGGCTCCGGCTGGGCAATTTTTGTCGAAGCGCAGCGCAATCCTGCCGGCGGCTACCCAGACAGCCGGTTCCCGGATTGCGCATCCGCACTTCTCGACATCGAGCGTCGCGAACAGTTCGAAGACTCCGGTGTGCTGTTTGAAAGCAGCTACTTCCTCACCTTCGTGTGGCTGCCTCCGGCCGAGGAAGCGTCGCGAATGGAGAGCTGGCTCTACGAAGGCCGGGAAAAGACGGGCGTCGATCCTTGGGAGCTCCTGAAGATTTTTATCGATCGGACCGACCGCCTGCTCAACCTCATCGAGGGCTTCGTTCCCGAAGCTGACTGGCTCGATGACGGAGAGACGCTGAGTTACCTGCACTCAACCATTTCGACCAAGCGGCATCGCGTTCGCGTGCCAGAAACGCCGATGCATCTCGACGCTCTGCTTGTCGATCAGCCGTTGGCCGGCGGGTTAGAGCCGAGGCTTGGCGATGCGCATCTGCGCACACTCACCATCACCGGGTTTCCGACGATGACCTTCCCGGGGATTCTCGACGATCTTAATCGGCTTGCCTTCCCCTACCGCTGGTCGACGCGGGCGATCATGCTGGACAAGACCGACGCGACCAAGTTGGTGACGAAGATACGGCGTCAGTGGTTCGCGAAACGAAAATCCGTCGCCGCGATCCTCAAGGAGGTGATGACCAACGAGGCATCCGTTCTCGTCGACTCTGACGCCGCCAACAAGGCGGCCGATGCGGACGCGGCGCTCCAGGACCTGGGCTCTGATCAGATCGGCGAAGCCTATGTCACCGCCACCGTGACAGTCTGGGACGCCGATCCGTCGCTTGCGGACGAAAAGCTGCGTCTGGTTGAAAAGATCATTCAGGGCAGGGACTTCACCTGCATCGCCGAAGGCGTCAATGCTGTCGAAGCTTGGCTGGGCGGCATCCCTGGCCATGTCTATGCCAATATTCGCCAGCCGCCGCTTTCCACGCTCAACCTTGCGCACACGATTCCGCTCTCCGCGGTCTGGGCAGGTCCGATCGCGGACGAGCATCTTGGAGCGCCGCCGCTGTTCTTCGCCAGGACGGAGGGCGCCACACCATTCCGGTTCAGCCTGCATGTTGGAGACGTCGGCCACACCCTAGTCATCGGCCCGACGGGCGCCGGCAAGTCGGTCCTGTTGGCGCTGATCGCGCTTCAGTTCCGGCGTTACGAGAACAGCCAGGTCTTTGCCTTCGATTTCGGTGGCTCAATCCGAGCTGCCATGCTCGCCATGAATGGTGATTGGCACAGTCTCGGAAGCAATGCTGAAAGCGGGCAGGGCTCTGACGATCCGTTGCCCTTGCTCACCTTGTCCGATCTGTCGGACGACGTTCATACCGTGGCGCTACAGCCGCTTGCCCGCATCCATCATACGCCAGAGCGGGCCTGGGCGGCCGACTGGCTTGTCGACATTCTGCTGCGCGAGGGCGTGACCATCACGCCGCAGGTCAAGGAACATCTGTGGTCGGCACTGACATCGCTGGCTTCTGCGCCAGTCCAGGAGAGAACGGTGACTGGCCTGTCCGTGCTGCTGCAGTCCTCGCCGCTGAAACAGGCCCTTGGCCCCTACTGCATCGGCGGTGCTTATGGCCGGCTGCTTGATGCCGAGCACGAGCGTCTCGGCGAAGCCTCCGTCCAGGCGTTCGAAACCGAGGGCCTGATCGGCACGGGTGCTGCTCCCGCCGTGCTTGCCTATCTGTTCCACCGCATCGAGCAGAGGATGGACGGCCGGCCAACACTGCTGCTCATCGACGAGGGCTGGCTGGCGCTCGACGATGGCGGTTTCGCCGACCAGCTGCGCGAATGGCTGAAGACGCTGAGAAAGAAGAACGCCAGCGTGGTCTTCGCCACGCAGTCGCTTTCCGACATCGACGGATCGCCAATCGCGCCGGCAATAGTCGAAAGCTGCCCGACGCGGCTGTTCTTGCCGAACGAGCGCGCCATCGAGCCGCAGATCACCGAGATCTACCGACGCTTTGGCCTCAACGATCGCCAGATCGAGATCATCGCCCGGGCGATACCGAAGCGCGACTATTACTGTCAAAGCCGCCGCGGCAACCGTCTGTTCGAACTGGGGCTCGGTCCGATCGCGCTGGCGCTCTGCGCCACATCGTCCAAATCCGACCAGGCCGCGATCGACCGGATAGTCACCGAGGCAGGCCGAGACCATTTCCTCGAGGCCTGGCTAGCGGAGCGCGGTCTCTCCTGGGCGGCCGACCTCATCCCAGGTCTCACCAACGTGATCGACCAGTCCACCAAGGAGATTTCGTCATGAATTCCATTCTTGCAGGCAGCCGTATCCGTCGCATGGCGGCAGCCGGCGCCATCGCCGTCGTCACGGCGCTTTCATCGGCACCAGCATCAGCGCTGATCGTGTTCGATCCCAGGAACTATGCCGAAAACCTGCTTTCGGCATCACGTGCCCTGGAGCAGATTCACAACCAGGTCACCTCGCTGCAAAACGAAGCGCAGATGCTGATCAACCAGGCGAAGAATCTCACGTCGCTGCCGACCTCGCTGCTTGGCCAGATCGAGGGCGATTTTTCCGAGATGAAGACCCTGCTCGGCGAGGCCGAGAAGCTGGCCTATAGCGTCCAGGATATCGAGAGCCAGTTTGCCTCCACTTACACGAATTTCGGTTCGGAACTCTCCAGCCAGCAGCTTGTCGAGGGCGCGCGCCAGCGCTGGCAGACCTCGGTGTCTGCCTTCGAGCATTCGCTGAAAACCGGCGCCGTCGCAGTCGACAACATCGCAGGGACACAAGGGCAGACGAGTGCGCTGGTCAGCGCCAGCCAGTCGGCTGTCGGCGTGCTGCAGGCGACGCAGGCCGGCAACCAGCTTCTTGCCGTGCAGGCCAAGCAAGTTGCCGATCTCACCGCGATGCTGGCAGCACAAGGCAGGGCCGAGGCCCTTGAGCAGGCGAGGAGGGCAGCCGCGCAGGAGCAGGCACGGGAACAGTTCAGCCGTTTCATGACGGGCAGCAGCTACAGCCCGTCACCCGTAAAAATGTTCCACGACTGAGGCGAAGACCGCATGGATCTCAAGATCGCCGCCCGGATGACAGCTGTTCTTGCCCTTGGCGCCGCCATGACCGCCGCCTTCATGGCGCTGCGCGGCGACGGCTCGCAGGACGCGTCCTCCCCGCGCTCCGCACATTCGGGCGGCGAGCCGGCAAGCGTCGAACTTGCCAGATGCCGGGACATCGGCATGGCGGCGATTGATGACGACACCTGCAGGAAAGCCTGGGCTGAAGGCCGCCGACGCTTCCTGCAGCCATCTCGTCCCGTAGCGCCGAATCCGGCTCCGTCGATCGAAAAAGACCCGAGCCGAATGTTGCCGCTGCAACCGCCAACATCGCCTCTCGCGGAAGACCGGCTACATCGGGAAACGGTGGCGCCATGAACGACACCGGCGTCATCGACCGCTTCCTCGAGACTTTCACTCGCTACATCGATTCCGGGTTTGGCCTGCTCGGCGGCGAGGTGGCATTCCTGACCTCCACGCTGATCGTCATCGACATCACGATTGCCGGCCTGTTCTGGGCTTGGGGTGCTGACGAGGACGTGCTGCACCGGCTGGTGAAGAAGACGCTCTATATCGGCTTCTTCGCTTTCGTCATCGGCAACTTCAACCGCCTCGCCGGCATTGTCTTCGAGAGCTTTTCCGGGCTCGGCCTGAAGGCTGGTGGTTCGGCACTTTCCGGCTCGGCATTGCTGCAGCCGGGCCGCGTCGCGCAAGTCGGCATCGACGCCGGCAATCCGATCCTCGAGGCCGCCAGCCAGCTGATGGGCTACGTCTCGTTCTTCGAGAATTTCGTCCAGATCGTAGTGCTTATGATCGCCTGGGCGATCGTACTGATTGCGTTCTTTCTTCTGGCCGTCCAGATCTTCGTCACGCTGGTCGAATTCAAGCTGACGACGCTTGCCGGCTTTGTGCTGATCCCCTTTGCGCTGTTCAACCGGACCGCCTTTCTTGCCGAAAAAGTGCTCGGCAACATCGTTGCCTCCGGCGTGAAGATCCTGGTCCTTGCCGTCATCGTTGGCATCGGTTCGGGCCTGTTCGGCGAGTTCACCCAAGGCTTCGGTGCCGAGCAGCCCACAATCACGGATGCGCTGTCGCTCGTCCTGGGCGCTCTGTCGCTGATGGGGCTGTCGATCTTCGGTCCCGGCATTGCGACGGGGCTGGTTTCTGGTGCCCCGCAAATGGGCGCAGGTGCCGCTATTGGCGCGAGCCTCGTCGCTGGCGGCGTTGGCGTGGCTGGCGCTATGGGTGCTCGCGCCGGATTGAGCGGCGCAGCAGGCGCTCTCAATGCCGGTGCGCGTATGTCGGCAGCAGCCGCACGCGGCGGCGCACACCTGGCCGGCAGCACTTCTGCCGCCTGGGAACTTGGCGCGGCGACATCTGGAAGAGACGGTGCAGGCTCGGTCGCCGCCGGCATGGCAGGTGTCGCCAGGGCTGGCGCCAGAGCTGCCGTTCAACCGGTGAGGCAGGCCATGTCGCGCGCTGCGTCGGCGCTGTCCGACAGCTATGAGGCCGGTCGCTTTGCGGCTTGGACTGCGACGACTGGAAAGCACTCGTCGGGCACGGCTTCCTCCGGTGACTGGCCGACCACCGAGGCCAGTTCCGACGCCCCGCCCGCATGGGCAAAACGCATGAAGCGCAGCCAAGCCATGAGCCATGGCGCCAGCGCCGCCGCCCATTCTGTCCATTCGAGTGATGATGGCGGCGGCTCGATGAATGTTTCCCTCGATCAGGACGACCGCCGATGAACCCCTTTAGACGCCCTTTCGTTCGTTATGCAAAAACGCCTCACCCTGAGACGCCATATCAGCGTGCAGCCCAGATTTGGGACGAGCGCATCGGCTCGGCTCGCGTCCAGGCGAAGAACTGGCGGCTGATGGCCTTCGGCTCGCTCGTCCTGGCCGGCGGTTTTGCATCCGCATTGATCTGGCAGTCGACGCGCGGCTCGGTGGTTCCCTGGGTGGTTCAGGTCGACAAGTTTGGCGAGGCGCAGCTTGTCGCCCCGGCCGTTGCCGACTATCGGCCGACCGATCCCCAGATCGCCTGGCATCTGGCCCGCTTCATCGAGCAGGTCAGAAGCATTCCGGCCGACCCGGTCATCGTGCGCCAAAATTGGCTGCGCGCCTACGATTACACCACGGACAGAGGCGCCATTTCTCTCAATGATTACGCCCGCTTGAACGACCCGTTTGCCAAAGTGGGCAAACTCCAGATCGCGATCGAGGTTTCCAGCGTCATCCGTGCTTCGCCCGATTCCTTCCGCGTCGCCTGGCACGAGCGCCGCTACGAGAACGGCAACCTGGCCGGCACCGAGCGCTGGACCGCAATCCTCACGATCGTGATTCAACAACCTCGCAACGCCGATCGGCTGAAAGCCAATCCGCTCGGCGTCTATGTCAACGCCATCAGCTGGTCGAAGGAGCTTTCATGATGTGTGCGGCACGAACAAGGAGATCGGCGAGACCGGCCACGCGCAATGCGCCCAAGGCACGTAGGCTTGCCCTGGCGCTGCTGTCGGCAACGGCGCTCGCCGGCTGTGCTTCGAAAAAATACATTCCGCCGCAGATCGCCTATGACGATGCGGTGCCGGCCGTGCGCAAGGTCGACCCGCCTGGTCCGGTGAAGGTGGTCGAAGTGCCGAAACCGCTTCCGCTGCCGGGTCAGTTGAAACCGGTCGACGCCACGAAGGTAAAGCCGGAGCCGACCGATCCGAAGCAGCGGATCAGCCAGGCGAACGAGGCAGCACGAATGCAGCCGGTTCGCGACGGGTTCGTCAATGCCATCCAGCTTTATCCCTGGAGTGAGGGGGCGCTCTACCAGATCTATGCCGCGCCCGGCCAGGTCACCGACATCGCCTTGCAGCCCGGCGAACAGCTTGTCGGCTCCGGGCCTGTGGCCGCCGGCGACACGGTGCGCTGGATCATCGGCGACACACAAAGCGGGGCAGGGGAGCGCCAGCAGGTCCATATTCTTGTGAAGCCGACACGGCCAGATCTCCAGACCAATCTCGTCATCAACAGCGACCGCCGCACCTATCATCTCGAGCTGCGTTCGACCGAAAACACCTACATGGCTTCCGTCTCCTGGCAGTATCCACAGGACCAGCTGATTGCGCTGCGGCGCCAGAACGCGCAGGCTTCCGCCGCACAGCCGGTTGCGTCCGGCGTCGACATCCAGAAGCTGAATTTCCGCTATCGCATCGAGGGCGACACAGCACCCTGGCGGCCGCTTCGCGCCTTCGATGACGGTGCAAAAGTCTACATCGAGTTCCCGTCAGGCATAGGGCAGGGCGAAATGCCGCCGCTCTTTGTCATCGGCCCGTCGGGCGGCTCGGAACTGGTCAACTACCGTGCTCGCCAGAACTACTACGTCGTTGATCGGCTGTTTGCCGCCGCTGAATTGAGGCTCGGCGACAAAACAAGCGAAAAGCGCGTCCGCATCGTGCGCACGGACGGCAAACGAACCTCGCCCAGCACGAGGCTGTTCCGATGAGCGATCCTGCAAATGCACCCAACCAGGACATTCGAGCGGAACTGCGCCTGCGGCCCGAACCGGCCAGGGTCACGCGATTGTCGCGCAAGGTGCTGATAGGCGTTGGTGGAGTTGCCAGCGCTGCGATCCTCGGCACGTTGATTTGGGCGCTCGACACCAGACAGCGCGGAACCGAACAGCCGCCCGAGCTTTTCACCACCGAAAACCGCTCAACGGCCGACGGGCTACAGAAGCTGCCGAAAGACTATGCCGGTGTTCCGCAACTCGGCCCCGCGCTGCCTGGCGATTTGGGCCGGCCGATCTTGCGTGCCCAGGAGCGCGGCCAGCCGGTTGGGGCGTCCAACGTCAGTGGACCGCGCGCCGATCCGGAGGAGCAGCGCCGACTGGCCGAGATCGAGGCCGCACGCGTGGCGAAGCTCTTCACCGATACGAACACGAGAGCTGGGCACGCACGACAGGCTGCTGGCAGCAGTGTCATAGAACCGGACACCCAATCTGGTCTGACTCTGCCCCCCGGGCCGCCACCGATCGATCCTGGTGCCGCGCAAAACATGCAGGATCGCAAGCTGGCCTTCGTCAATGCCGAGCCAGACCTTCGCACCGTCAGTCCCAATCGGCTCGCCGAGAAGGCCTCGCCCTATGTGGTGCAAGCCGGCACTGTCATACCAGCTGCCCTTATCACCGGCATCCGCTCCGACCTGCCTGGCGAGATCACCGCTCAGGTCACGGAAAATGTCTACGACAGCCCAACGGGCTCATTCCTCCTGATCCCGCAGGGTGCACGGCTGATCGGCCAATACGACAGCCAGGTCGCCTTCGGCCAGTCGCGCGTGCTGCTGGTCTGGAACCGGCTGATCATGCCGGACGGCACTTCAATCGTGCTGGAGCGCCAGCAGGGCGCAGACGCTGAAGGATTTTCCGGACTTGAAGACGAGGTTGACCATCATTGGGGCCAGATGTTCCGTGCCGCAGCACTCTCGACATTGCTGGGCATTGGGACATCGCTTGGGTCCAGCGACGACGAAAGCGAAATCGCCAAGGCCATCCGCGAAAGCGCGCAGGATTCGGCCTCCGATATTGGCCAGCAGCTCGTGCGCAATCAGCTCAATGTCCAGCCGACGCTCACCGTGCGGCCCGGTTTCCCGGTTCGCGTCATCGTCAATCACGACCTGGTGCTGGCGCCGTACGGCGGGAAGGATCCATCATGACCAAGCTGAAACTTTCCGCCATTCCCGATGACCGTCCGGTCAAGATCACGGTCGAACTGCCTGCCGCCGTTCATCGCGACCTTGTCGCTTATGCCGATGTGCTTGGCCGTGAAAGCGGCCAGACAATCGCAGATCCGGCAAAGCTGATCGCGCCAATGCTGGCACGATTCATGGCAACGGACAGGGCATTCGGCCGAATGCGTTCCCAGACGAACTCGGGGTAATCAAAGGCAGCGATCGGCCTGATGCTTGTCTGCTCGGCCTGACGGTTGTCCGCACTGAGAGCCACCCCGCATCTGCTCAAGATCAGCATTGCTGTCGGCTGGCGATCAAGGTCGCGTCAGATTCCTATGAAACCGGCCAGACGAAGACCAAGACAGCAGGGCTGACAGACGTGTAGCCTCATCGTGAGGCTAAACAAACAAACCGTCGACCTTCACCACCGTCTCGAGCCTAGGACGAGAGGGGCCTTTGAGCCTCCGCCCTGACGGGATGAATACCAAAGCTATTCTATCATGTTTGGCCAAGCAGCGCCCGGCCTAAGTCTTGCAGGGGCATCGCTTCAACGCCGTGCTGGAGCGGAAAACGCTCTGATCCGGGAAAGACGACGATGCGCCGCACCGGAGCAAGATCCTCGCAGGCCTGATGAAAACCCTTTTCCACCTTCGGCGTCAGGCTACGCTTGACCTCGATGGCCCAGACGCGTTGGCCCGGCAACGTGAGCAGCAGGTCGATCTCCGCGCCCGCAGCTGTTCGGTAGAAATTGCTCAGCGTGCCGGCAGGGGCGGCCGCGGTGAGGGTCTCGATAACAAAGCCTTCCCAGGAGGCGCCGGCCACTGGGTGCCCAAGCACGTCTTCCTGCGTGGCGAGACCAAGCAGCGCATGGGTGATGCCGCTGTCGCGAACGTAGACGCGCGGGGATTTAACCAAGCGCTTGCCAACATTGGCATGCCAGGGTTCCAGCCGGCGAACCAACAGGAGATCGACGAGCAGGTCGAGATAGGACGCGACTGTCTTGGCGTCGACGCCGAGCGCGCGGGCGAACTCGGCAGCGTTGAGCAGGCCGGCTTGACGGTGCGCCAGCATGGTCCAGAAGCGACGCAACGTCTCGGCAGGGATGCGCGGACCGAGGAGGGGGATGTCGCGTTCCAGATAGGTGCGGATGAAATCCAGCCGCCATCGCTGGCTGGCGCGGTCACTCGCGGCCAGAAAGCTGTCGGGGAAGCCGCCGCGTACCCATAGCGGCCCAAGGTCGGCAGCGCCGACCTCGAGACCGTCGATCGGATGCATTTCGAGATAGGCAATGCGGCCGGCAAGGGTCTCGCCTGACTGCCTCATAAGATCGATCGACGCCGAACCTAAGAGCAGGAAGCGGCCGACTTTGCGACCGCCACGCCGACCGCGGTCGATCAGCCCGCGCAGGTTCTGGAACAGGTTCGGTAGCCGGTGAACCTCGTCCAGGATAACCAGCTTGTCCTGATGCTCGGCCAGATAAAGCTCCGGCTCGGCAAGCCGCGCGCGGTCGGCGTCCGATTCGAGGTCGAGATAGATCGAAGGACGCCGTTCGGCTATTTCCAGCGCCAGGGTTGTCTTGCCGACCTGACGCGGCCCGAGCAGCGCCACAGCGGGCATGCTGTCCAGCATCTCAGTGAGTTCTGTGCTGATGCGGCGTTCAATCATCCTTGCAATTATGGAGTATAGTTCCAGTTTTGCAAGGAGAAATCGACCCAGCGGTGCAAGGCGAGAAGAGGGAAGGGGCGCGTTAAACGTGCGGACGCCTTGGGGGATTGGCACCGAAAACCGATCGCACTGATGCTGACACGATTCATGACGACAGGCAGAGCGTTGCCAGGGCCCGATGCACTTTAAACCGGGTGATTGTTCGGGTCATGCCGGTCGGATGACTGTCAGCACGAATACCGATCTCGCAGGAATGAGATGAAGGTCGGCAGGGCAGGATTGGCGTTGTCGGGGCGCCAACGGGCTAAACTGGAGATCTGGATTGGTTTGCCCCCGATCCGCAGCTTACGACAGACCGCATCCTGAGGAACACTGTCGGCATCTCGGTCGTGGATCAGAGCGACTCCAAGCCCGTTTCCGACAAGGCGCAAAAGGATGCCCGCACTGACGTGATGTTCGACGATTGGAGGAAGCTGCACGCCGCGTCCAACAGCGTCGGCGAGCTGAAATGCTTCGCCCCTGCGCACCAGCAACGTCTCTTGGTGCAACTCGTGCCACTCGATCACTGAACGGCTGGCGAGAGAATGATTTGAGGCAAGAACGACAGCCAGAGTGTCTTTCCACAGCGTCAATTCGAACGCGCCGCCGGTAAATCGGGAGGAGGAGGTCACGACCACGTCGACCTGGGTGGCACCCAGAGCAGCCTCAGGCGAAGGGTAAGGACTCTCCGTCAAGCTGACGGTCACATTGGGATGAGATTGCCCGAACTCGATGATTGCATCCAAGGCTCGCCCGGCAAGCATGATCCCGTTGGAGCCGATGGAAAGCTTTTGTTGGTCATCTTTGGTGCCGGACCTGGCCAGGCTGAGCGTGTTGTCGAGCTCGAGCAGCACGGAGCGTAGACGCTCCAGGAAGCGCTCGCCGGCCGGGGTTGGGCCGACGCCGCGAGCATGGCGATGGAATATCCTCGTACCCACCGCGTATTCCAGATCGCGTATGCGCCGGCTGAGCGCGGAATGATCGATCCCTGCGCGTCGCGAGGCGCGAAGAAAGCTGCCCTCCTCCGCGACCACAAGTGCATAATTGAGGGTCGCGAGTTGGATGGAGCTCCGCATCTCTGCTCAAACTCAAGTTGACGACAAAACGCGTTTGAGCGCTTTTGGCCGCTGCGGGCTATCGCCAAATCTCAGTATTGACACAGGGTGAGCAGTCCAACTCTCCTTACAAGAACAATAATGAAGACACGGTGCATGGTGCACTGTTTCGGAACGGTTGTCAGCATGGCCAACCGCACTCGACGAGTGCTGCTGTGCCTAGTCCAGTATCGGACGCCCTATTCGGCGGGCCGATCTTGTCGATATCTTTGCATGATGCGCTTGCCAGTGGCGCTACCAAGATTTGGCGAGTGACAGCATGGATCAGTCATACGCATCATCTGTCAATTCCAGGTGAGGAGATGACGTGGTGACAAAGACGGGGATGCCGAGATCCGGCCATCGGACAAATTCGAGCAACATCAACAACGAGACTCTCAGGCTGCCTCTGGCGGTAGGAGTCGGACGAGCGCACGCCCATCATGGGGAATTCCTCCAAGGCGTCTTTGAAGGGGAAAACGGAAGGCTTTGCCGCGGACTCGTAACCCTGCCGCTCACTTCGCAAGAGTCGCTGGCGACTTTCTGGCCGCATGAACAAACTGGGATTCGACCGCGGCCTGCAAACCGGACCAAAGCGGCACGCGCGGCGGCCCTCACGCTCGAGCATATCGGAGTAGCTGAAGGAGGTGGAGAACTTACGATCGAAAGCCCTATTACGATAGGGCATGGCTATGGTTCCTCGACCGCAGACGTCATTGCAGCGATTCGTGCGGTGGCAGCTGGAGCGGGCCTCACGCTGCGCCAGTCAACGATTGCGCGACTGGCGGTGGCCGCCGAAGGGGCAAGCGACGCCATTGCGTACGGCGACCAACCTCTCCTCTTCGCCCACCGGGAAGGCCGTACGATAGAACATTTCGGTGGCGAATTCCCGCCCCTTCTCTTGGTGGGTTTCAGGGACGGCAGTGCCCGGCCGATCGATACGCTAAGCATGCCACGGGCACGTTACGATGGTGAGGAAATCGGGCTGTTCCGTGTTCTGCGGGGACTGGCGAACCGCTCAATCCGACAACAAGATCCCCGCCTGCTTGGACGTGTCGCAACCATCAGCGCCAGTATCAGTCAGAGGCATCTGCCGAAGGCATCCTTCAATACCGTTTTGGATATAGCACGGGCGCATGACGCGTGCGGTGTGCAGGTGGCCCACAGCGGCACGTTGATCGGCATTCTTCTGGATGCCAACGCACCCAGGGCGGCCATGCGCGCTGCTGAGCTCGCAAGGGAGGTGAGCGGCGCAGGCCTCCAAGGCGTCCATACGTTTGCCCTTAATGCCGAAATGGGGCTAATCCAGTGAGCGCGGCGCAAGACTATTTACGCGCTTATGAGACGCCGCGATTTGCCCAACTCGCACCTAACCTCAACGCCGCCTGCTTTTCCCTCATGAAGCTGATCCCCGCCCGGTTCATGGTCGATCAGGCGGAAGCGTCAGGGCGCCTCAGGCAGGAAGGTCACATCATCGAAACGACGTCGGGCACATTCGGCCTCGCCATCGCCATGCTGGCTGCGGTTCGTGGCTATGCGCTTACACTTGTCACGGCCTCCAGCCTCATCGACCTGAAACTCAGGCGGCGACTGGAACAACTTGGTGCCAAAGTCATGGCCATCGACGATCCTCAAGGAGACGGCAATCAGCGCGGTCGGCTCCAGTATCTTCAGCAGACCCTGCAAGATAGCCCGGGCACGTATTGGCCTCGACAATACGACAGTCCGGAAAACCGTCTTGCCTACGCACGCCTGGCCGACCTCGTTGTTCGATCATTCGGCCGCATCGATTGCCTCGTCGGCTGCGTGGGCACCGGGGGATCGCTTTGCGGAACCGGAGGCTTCCTTCGTGAGCTCTTTCCTGATCTCAGGATGATTGCTGTCGATACCCACAGAAGCATGCTCTTTGGCCAGCCTGTCGGACGTCGCATGCTGCGCGGGCTCGGCAACAGTGTTTTGCCGGACAATGTTCGTCATGAGATGATCGACGACATTCATTGGGTGGGCGCATTGCCGGCTTACGCAACGGCGCATGGGCTGTTTCGCGATCACGGGCTATTCATGGGGCCGACCAGCGGGGCCGCAGCGTTGGTCGCCGCCTGGTTCGCCAGGCAAAATCCGGAAGCCTCCACCGTCGTGATTATGCCAGATGAAGGGCATCGTCATTCGGATACTGTCTACAACCCCGACTGGCTCGCCGGTTTGAAGGATTGGCCAATCTCGATACCCCTTGAACCAACTGTTCTCACGCAAATTCGTCCAGCCGAAGAGACGGCATGGACGAGATTCCCATGGAACCGCAGAACTTTAAACGCCGTCCTCGCAGGGCTGGGCGGCCTGTCCCCTGCGCAGTGACAGGTTCGAATCCAGGCCAGGCGACAAACCAACATCGGCCAGGAGTCAGACGGGGTGCATGACCCGGTGAAGAAAATCCCTAGTGCGTTCGTGTTTGGGATGTCGAAGGAGCTCCTTGGCCGGGCCTTGCTCAACGATCCGGCCGCCGTCGAGAAAGAGGACGCTATCGGAAACCTCTCGCGCGAACTGAATTTCGTGCGTAACCACGAGCATGGTCATGTTCTCGTCTGCCAGCGCGCGCATGACCTGCAGGACCTCGCCGACCGTTTCCGGGTCAAGTGCGGAGGTGGGCTCGTCGAAAAGAATGGCCTGTGGGCGCATCGCCAGGGCGCGGGCGATGGCTACGCGCTGCTGCTGGCCGCCCGATAATGACGCGGGATAGGCATTCGTCTTGTCGGCCAGGCCGACGCGATTGAGCAATGCCATGGCCCGCTCGCGGACCTGGTTCCTATTTTCCTTCAGCACGTAGAGCGGCCCTTCCATGACGTTTTCCAGGGCGGTGCGGTGCGGAAACAGGTTGAAGCGTTGGAAAACCATGGAAACACGGGTGCAGATGGCGTGAACCTGGGGCGAGGCGGCATCCACCACGGTGCCATCGATGCTGATGCGACCGCGCTGATAGGTCTCAAGCCCGTTTACACATCGTAGAAGCGTCGATTTGCCGGAACCCGAGGGCCCGATCAGACATACGACCTGTCCCTTGGCGATCTCGGCGTTGATTCCCTTGAGGACTTCATGGGCGCCGAAGGACTTGTGCACGTCGTCGAAGGTGATCATCCCGCCGCCCCAAGATAGCTCTCGACTCTGCGCATAAACAGGTTCAGCGGAACGGTCAGGCACAGGTAAAGCAGTGCCACCAAAGTAAAAACTGTCATGTTGTCGAAAGTGGACGACGCGAGCATCTTACCCTGCATGGTCAACTCCTGAACCGAAATCACCGACACAAGCGAGGAGTCCTTCAGCAGCATGATCATGTTGTTGGCGTAAGGCGGCAGGATAATCTTGACCGCCTGCGGCAGCACGACGCGGCGCATCATCAACGCACGCTTCATCCCGATCGATTTTGCCGCTTCCACCTGACCTTTGTCGACCGCCTCGATGCCCGCGCGGAAGGTTTCGCCGAGATAGCAGGAGTGAGCCAGGCCCAGCCCGATCGTACCGGCCTGGAGCGCAGTCAGGTTGATGCCGATCTCGGGCGCGACAAAGTAGATATAAAAGAGAACCACCAGCAGTGGTATGCCGCGCACGAAGTCGACAAGAAGCCGCGTCGGCACGGCGAGACAGCGTATCTCCGATGTCCTCAATAGCGCCCAGACAAGGCCGAGCGCCGTCGCAAGACAGAGCGCAAGAAGGGTTATCATGACGGTCAGCCAAACGCCGTGAAGAAGAAGCGGTAGATATTCCGTTGCGTGCGCGATGAAATTGGTCATGGCCGGCTTCCTCTTGGCACGTTCCCGACCGTCAAGGCCGGTCATTCCGATGCGATCCTATGGTCCTGCCAGCCGACGCTAGTTTCGAGCTCGATGGGGATGGCTTCAGAGGCCATATTTGGCAAATATTCGGCTTAATTCGCCGCTTTCCTTCAGCTTGGCGATGGAGGCATTCACCTTTTCGAGAAGCAGTGGATTTTCCTTGGCAACCGCCAACGCGACTTCGCCTTTTTTCATCGGCCGATAGCCGTCGACGAGGCGGACACCCAGTTCGGGGTTCTTTGAAAGCTGATAAGCGACGATCGGGGCGTCTCCAAAGCCGGCCTTGATGCGGCCCAGGACCACATCACGCATCATGTCAGCGATTGAGTCGTAGAGCTTGACTTGACCGAAGACGCCAAGCGCTTCCAGAGCCTCAGCGTAGGTCGAGCCGATCTGCGCCCCGACCGTCTCCCCTCTCAGCTCTTCGATCGTATAGTTCTTGCTGTCGCCGGCAGCAACAAACATGGCCTCGCCATAGGCGTAAACCGGCGTGCTGAAATTGATCACCTGCTTGCGCTTGTCCGTTATGAACATGCTGGCGGAAATCAGATTGATCTTGTCGGTCGTCAATGCCGGGATCAGGGCTGGAAAAGCGTTTACCTGGAAGTCGGCGGTCGTGCCAAGGTTCGCGGCAATCGCACTTGCCAGATCGACCATCGCGCCAGTCGGCTTTCGGGTTGCGGTGTCTACAAACGTGAACGGCACCCCGGTTGGCGTGACGCCGACCCTGAGGGTTTCCTCAGCCATCGTCTGAGTTGCCATTGCGACACCGAGGGCTGCTAGCCAGCCGATGAGTGTTTTGCGAAGCATGAAAATTGCCTTTCATCATGTTTGAATTTTGAATCGAGGTTCCGCTCGCTAAGCGAGTTGAATTTGCCTCTCGTGGATAGCTTTTGGAAGTCGCAATACCGTCCAGCGGTGGACGAGATCATCAATCGATCAGAAATCGCATCTGTTCATGATCGTCTCTATCTTCTCTTCAGGACATCTTGGCCGCGCGTTGTTCATGAGAGGGCGTGAAATAGTCGTAGTCCCCGGTAAGGTGTTGCCACGCGTCGGCAACTGACCGAAACGATTGTTGTGCTTGGTCCGGGCCGGTCGAACGATCCAAATCCTTGAGGCCGCTCGCTGTCACGATGGCAACAACGCTGTCCGACCGCGCGATCGTGCCCTCCCGTCTCAAGGATTCAATAGCCGCAAATGGCGTCACCGAGGCAAGCTCCGCAAACACTCCCTCGGTGGCCGCAAGCTGCTGCTGCATGTCTATCAGGCCGAAATTGCCGACCGGCATCGCCATGCCGCCAGATTCCCGCAGCGCGTTGAGCGCCTGAAACGTGCTTCGTGTGGTGCCGATCGAGATGGCAAGCGTATCGAAACCCGCGGGAACCTCGGCGACCAGATCGGCCTTGCCGGCAAGCGCTTTGGCCAAAGATCCGTGCACTTCCGCCGCCACGAGTCTCGGCAACCGATCGATCTTGCCTTGGCTGAGAAGATCCTTGAATCCCGCCCAGAGCCCGGCGAGCGCGTCGCCATAACAAACAGGCAAGGCGCACCAGTCCGGCACGGATCCGTGCATCTGTTCGACGATCTCGTAAGCCAAGGTCTTGTAGCCCTCGATCCCAACCGGATGACTGCCGACCACGGGGCTGTGAAACGGGGACGTCGCAAACCATCCGAGGCGCTCGGTCCCGGCGGCAAGCAATGGCCAGCGATGGGACTTGTCGGCCAGGGATACGACGCTTGCGCCGTATTTGCGGATCTGCGCCAACATTGCGCCGGCGGTGCCTGAGAATGTGACAACGACGCACTTCAGGCCCGCCCTTGCAGCATAGGCGGCAAGTGAGGCCCCGGCGTTGCCCGACGAAGCGGTCGCCACCACGCGTGCGCCACTCAAACGTGCCATGGACACCGCCACGGTCGAGAAGCGGTCCTTGTGGGACCAGGTGGGGTTTGCGCCCTCGTCCTTGATAAGAAGCTTGGGGACGCCGAGCTGTTTTCCCAGCCTCTCGGCGCTCAGCAGCGGCGTCAGGCCCTCGCCCAGGGAGATTGCATCGCTGAGCCCACAAGGAAGCATCTCGGCATAGCGCCAGAGCGAGGGCAGCGCGGCACCCGCCGCGGAAGCGGCCGATGTAGCTCCGGATGGATCGTAGACGACCTTAAGATTGGCTGGCGCTTCGGCGCTGCACATCGGGCAGCCGCGTGAGTCTATTTTGGTATCGATCCGGAACAAGGCACCGCATCGAATACAGGAAAAACCTGCCGCGCGGCTCATAACGGCACCCGGGTGATTGCATCGTGCGTCTCTGTCAGCCGCTCCACGCCGCCCTGGCGAACAACCACCATGTCCTCAACCTGGAGTCCCCAGCGGCCGATTTCGTAGTAGGGGGTCTCCACGCACAGCACCATTCCTTCTTCAAGGACGTCTGTACTGCGCGCCGAGAGCGTCGGCGCGTCATAACCATCAAGGCCGATGCCGTGGCCGACGTGATCGCGCTCGTAGTGGGCAATTCCTTCGCGCTGAACCACACGTACCACCGTCTCGAAGAGCTGTGCTGCTGGCATGCCGGGCCGGATAATGTCGCAGGCATGCTGAACGCCGCGCAGCAGCGCCTGCTGAAGCCGATACGCCTGCGGCGGCGGCTCGCCCAGCGTGGCGATGCGGGCAATGTCGGCGCGGTAGTGCCGAAAGCGACCACCGACGTCGAAGCGGATGATTTCTCCAGCGCGCAACTTGCGGTCAGACGGCTGGACGTTCATGAGCGCGCTGCGCTCGCCAAAGCCGATGCATCCCAGTACGGGCAGGGCGCCTTCCTCGACCGTCCTGACATGAAAAGCGCGCGCCAGGTCTGCTTCGGTGGCGCCTTCCTGAGCAACGGCGAGTGCTGCTTGAATTGAGCGTTCGGCGATCTGAGCAACTTGGCCGAGCCGTTCGATTTCATCTGCCGTTTTTACGGCACGAACCTCGCGAAGCAACGCGGTGGCTGGTAGGAACGACGCATTGGGAAAATGGGCTCTGAGGGTTTCCTGGTATCCTGGCGCGAGCCCCGCCTCGTCTATGCCGATCCGCCCACGGCCGAGCTGGGCTTCTTCCAATGCGGCGATCAAAGCCGCAATTGCATCGCCGTGCCTCGGCAGGTCGCGAAGCTGGAGGTGTTGTTCATTGGCGCGGTCCACGGTAGTCGAGGAACCGACATCGGCGTAAAAGTCGCCGTAGCGCCGCACCTTGGTTACCCAGACGTCCTGATCAGCAACGAGGTCAAGGGTGCTGGTGCTGGCGATGATTTCAGGCGTGCCCTTGTCAGGAGCCGGCCACACCACATAGGCCTGCGGGCCACGACGGATCCATTGCGACAGAGCCCAGAAGCCGCTCATATAGGTCACGTTTTCCGGCGTCGTGGCTATAACGGCATCAAGCCCGGCCGCCGACATGCATTGTTTCAGGCGAACCTCGTTAAGCAGCATGGTGGGAATCCCGAGCCTGTTTTGCTTCCGGAAAGCCGAGGCCGGCTGAGATGCGCGCCGCGGCTGCCATTACTGCCTCTCCAACCTCGGCGATCTCCACATGCGGCCCCACAGACCGGGGGTAGGCCACGCTTATCGCCGCGATGATCATGCCCGATGCATCGCGAAGCGGTGCGCCGACCGCTATCAGCCCGGTAAAGTTCTCGTCCAGGGAGGTTGTGTAACCGATAGATTCGGACGCTCTGATCTGAGCCACGAGCTTGTGTGGGTCCGTGACGGTGCGTACGGCAACCTGCTCCAGCGGACCTCGTCCAAGGATACCAATGACTGCTTCGCCGCTCAGCTCCATCAGGAGTGCCTTGCCCAAAGCGGTCGAGTGCAAGGGGAAAATTTCACCAGGGGAAGAACGAATGACGACCGGACTCTTGCTTTGCACGGTCAGGAGATAAATCCCGCAATTGCCCCGCCTGATGCCGAGGAATGCGTTGAAGCAACCTTCGGCGGCCAGCACCTGCAGTTCGATTTCTGCCAAACCAACCAGGCGGTCTCTGCCCAGGACCTTCCGCGCTAGCGCCAGGACAGAGTGACCGAGCCGGTAGCGCCGCGAGTCTGGCGGCTGCTCGACATAGCCCTGCTCTGCCAGGGTGTTGAGAATTCGCTGCACGGCTGGAGCACTCTGCTCAAGCCTGCGGGCGAGTTCGCGCACCCCGACCGCTTCGTCCGCTTCCTTGAGGACGTTGAGAACCGCAAGGCCACGTTCCAACGAAAGATTTCCTGTCACTGGCGTTCCTTATTTCGGAATGGCGTTCCATAATATGATGAGAAAAGCAGCAATGGCGGCGTCTGTCAATGACGAATGTTCACTATAGTGTGTCGTCCTAAAGTGTACGCAGCGACGACCATGCCCTCATGGACCTACGGGTGGTTGTCGGCCTGAACGTACAGAGGATTCGGCGCGCACAAGCCCTCTCTCAAGAGGAACTGTCGTTCCGTTCAGGGTTCACGCGCGCCTATCTGAGTGGTCTCGAGGCCGGCAGGCGCAATCCCACAATTCTGTCGCTTGCAAAGCTTGCCACTGCATTGAGCGTCGACATCGAGGAATTGACCAAACGGCCGGGCAAAGGCGCCCTAGCCGAGACGCCGCGTGCGCGACGTAGCAGAAAATCCTGATCCTCCCGCGGCCTCCTGGCCGGTGGATCACGGCGCGTTGCGACGGATGAGCTGCTCCACATCAACCTGCAATGCCAATGCCAGTACTTCCAGGGTATCGACGGTCGGTGAGTTCTCCTCCCGCTCCAGCTTGCCGACATAGTTGCGATCAAGGCCGGCAAGGTCCGCGAGCTGTTCCTGCGACAAGCCGGTACCTTGGCGAAGCAACCTCAGATTGCGAGCAAAAACCGACCTCAGCCTCATGCGGCGAGGCAGTCAGAACGCGCCCTTTAGTGCCACCTACTATAGTAGTCAAACGTCATGCCGCCGGTTGCGGTCGGGCCTAACTTATTTATTCTTTCTTTGTCTCAGTACATTGAAGGGGCGTGAAATGTCGGCGGTTCATGGGAGCGTCTTGCAGCACCAGTTAACGCAAATCTTTGAAGCAACCGCGCTGATTGATCGTGCAAGCAGCGTCGCAGAAATCATTCGGCAACTGCGCAAGAGCATCGAACGTCACGGCTATGCAGCCTGTCTCGTCACCGAATTGCCACGCCAGGACACCGGATCGCTCGATGGACACATCCTTGTCAACGGTTGGCCGGGGGAATGGTACGACCACTACATGGCTGCCGGACACTATCGCCATGACCCTTGCGTTGCTTTGTGCCGTGGTGCGATCGGGCCGTTCCTTTGGAGGGACGTCCATCACGGCCTGACGAACAGCAATGCCAGGAAGGTGATGGATGAGGCAAAAGAGTTTGGGCTTTGGGACGGGATCTGCATCCCAATCCAGGCTACATTTGGCGATCCGGCCTGTGTAACGGTTGCCGGACGCGAAATTGATTTGGCGCCGACGGTGCGCTGCACCGTTCATGCCCTTGCGCGCCATGCCTACTCGGCTGCCGAACGACTCGTTGGCAGCTCGCTCAGGCGGCCGAGACAAAAGCTTTCCCAACGGGAGCGTGAAATCCTGCAGTGGGTCGCCGGCGGGAAGACCGCATGGGAGGTTTCCCGAATACTTGGTATTTCGGAAAACACCGTGACAACCCATCTGCGCAACATCAAGCAGAAGCTCAGCACCGCCAACGTCGTGCACGCTATCGTCGAGGCTTATCGCAGGCGCGAAATCGAACTTTGATCCATCCTCAGATCTGGGTATTTCATGGGCAATTGTCGCGTGGTCGGATGGGGTTCCATCTCGAGGAACCGCAATGATTCAGGTCCACGTCGTCGACGCATCAAACAGCTTTGCCTATCGAGGGGATCTCGACAGTTACTTCCGCCTGCGACATGAAATCTATGTCGATGAACGTGGCTGGCATGAGCTGAGGCGCCCCGACAGTCGCGAGATCGACCCGTTTGATACACCAGAAGCGATTCATCTGCTCGGCATCCAGCCGGGAAGAGGTGTCGTTGCCGGATCCCGCCTGGTGCCGAGCCTCAGGCCGCATCTGATGAGCGAAATCTTTCCGCAACTTGCCGAAGGTGGCGTTCCGCGCCGAGCCGATATCTATGAATGGACGAGATTTTTCGTGGCCCGCGATTTTCGCGAGCCCGGCCGACCCTGCCAGGCCGCCGGCGTGATCTACTGCGGAATTCTGGAATTCTGCATTCAAAGAGGCATAAGCAATCTGACGATTGTCTGTGAGGATTACTGGTTCGACCGCTTGGCATCGATCGGCTGGCGCCCAAGGCAGCTTGGGCCTTCATTCAAGTGCGATGACATGACCATCATCGGCGTGATGGCCGACGTCGGCCCGTCCGCCTTGGCCGCGACGCGACAATTCTACCGCATAACCGACCCAGTGCTTTGGGCCGAAACGCCAATCAAGCGGCTGGGCTGACCGCGGGCGTCGTTGGGCGTCACGCCTCGAACGAACATGCTACCTGGCGGACAAGTTCGTGCATGCCGGCGATCGCGCGTCCACCTGCCAGCCAAAACGCTCATCGCAAAACCGGCCGCTCCAGTCGCCACCGGGCGAAATCGGGCTGTTCGAAACCGGGGAACCTAATCGATCGACTTGCCAACGTTTGGAAAAATCATGTCTCGACCGGCAGTCGGTTCGACCGCTTGATCTGCGCAAGCGCGAAGCTTGACTCGATGGAGGAGACGCCATCGAGCCGCGTCAGCTTTTCCTTCAGGAAGCGCTCATAGGCGTGCAAGTCGCGCACCACCACACGCAGCAGATAATCGCGCTGGCCAGTCATCAGATAGCAATCGACCACCTCCGGCCAGCGCGCGATTGCCGCATTGAACCGCTTCAGCTCGTTCTCGCGCTGGCGCTCAAGCTTGATCGAGGCAAACACCGAGATCGGCAGATCGACCATGTCCTGGTCTATCAGGGCGGCATAGCCGGTGATCACCCCCATATCCTCCATCAGGCGGACCCGGCGGGCGCAGGGCGAGGCCGAAAGGCCGACCCGCTCGGCAAGCTGCTGCGCCGTCATCCTGCCGTCGACCTGAAGCGCGGCAATGATCTTTCGGTCGATATCGTCCAGTCGGCGTTTTGGCATGGAACGTTACTCCATCGGTCGATATTGCCGAAACCAGCTAACGCAGCTGCCAATCTCATGCAAGTTTAGCGACAATCGGTTTTTGCTCAGCTCTATGATTGCGACGATCGCAACCGGGAGTCTTGCAGCATGGACAAACAAAAACTGGAGGCACTTTCGGCGCTGGAGAAGAAGGTGCTCTGGCTGTCGACATGGATGATCCATAACGCCAATCACCTGCGCGAGAACGCCGACGGGCTGAAGGTTGGCGGCCACCAGGCATCCTCGGCGTCGCTGGTGACGATCATGACCGCGCTTTATTTCTTGGTGCTGAGGCCGGACGACCGCATCGCAGTGAAGCCGCACGCCTCGCCCGTGTTTCACGCCATCCAGTATCTTCTGGGGAATCAGACGAGGGAGAAGCTCGAAGGGTTTCGCGCCTTCGGTGGCGCGCAAAGCTATCCGTCGCGGACCAAGGATGTCGACGACGTCGATTTCTCCACCGGCTCCGTAGGTCTCGGCGTCGCGCAGACGCTGTTTGCCTCCCTTGTGCAGGATTATCTCGGCGCTCGCGACCAAAACATGCCCGAGGGCCGCATGGTCGCGCTGCTCGGCGATGCTGAGATGGATGAAGGCAACATCTTCGAAGCGCTGCTCGAAGGCTGGAAACACGGCCTGCGCAATTGCTGGTGGATCGTTGACTACAATCGCCAGAGCCTCGATGCCGTTGTCCGCGAAGGACTTTGGGAACGCTTCGAAAGCATCTTCAGGAATTTCGGCTGGGATGTGGTCATCCTGAAATATGGTTCGCTGCTCGAGGCCGCCTTCGCCGAGCCGGGCGGCGAGGCGCTGAAGGCCTGGATCGACGCCTGCCCGAACCAGCTTTATTCGGCACTGACCTTTCAAGGCGGCGGCGCCTGGCGCAAGCGGCTGCTTGACGATATCGGCGAAAAGCCGGGCCTGAAATCGCTTCTCGACCGGCGATCCGATACCGAACTCGCCGCGCTGATGACAAATCTCGGTGGTCACGACCTGCAGTGCCTGATCGAAGCTTTCGAGACGGCGCGCGGCAACGACCGGCCGACCTGCTTCATCGCCTATACCATCAAGGGTTTCGGCCTGCCGCTGGCCGGCCACAAAGACAACCATGCCGGGCTGATGACCAAGGATCAGATGGCAGTCTTTCGCGCCTCGATGTCGATCGGTGAGGGGCGGGAGTGGGATGCCTTCGAAGGCTTGGATATTGGCAAGGTTGATCTCCGACGCTTCCTCAATGCGGTGCCTTTTGCCGCGAAAGGCCAACGCCGCCGGCAAGCCCAACGCATCCTCGTCCCCGATCGTCTCGGCCCGGAAGCCAAGGGCAGCGTTTCCACCCAGGTCGGCTTCGGCAGGATCCTGGACGAGATTGCGCGGGCCGGCGGGCCGCTTGCCGACGCTATCGTCACAACATCGCCCGATGTCACCGTTTCGACCAATCTCGGACCCTGGGTCAACCGGCGCGGCCTGTTTGCGCGTCGCTCGCTCGCCGATACGTTCCGCAGTGAACGCATAGCCTCGCCGCAGAAATGGGAATTCGGCCCCTCCGGCCAGCACATTGAGCTCGGCATTGCCGAGAACAATCTGTTCATCCTGCTGTCGGCCCTCGGGCTGTCGCATTCGGTGTTCGGCAAACGGCTGTTGCCGATCGGCACGCTCTACGATCCGTTCATCCAGCGCGGTCTCGATGCGCTCAACTATGCCTGCTACCAGGATGCGCGCTTTCTGCTTGCTGCCACCCCGTCGGGCGTCACGCTGGCGCCGGAGGGTGGCGCGCATCAGTCAATTGCCACCCAGTTGATCGGCATGGCGCAGGACGGGCTGGCCGCTTACGAGCCGGCATTCGTCGATGAGTTGAGCGTCATCATGCGTTTTGCACTGGACTACATTCAGCGCGACGGCGACGCCGTGCAGTCGGAGCGCACCTGGCTGCGCGACGAGACCGGCGGCTCCGTCTATCTGCGGCTCTCGACGCGCCCGGTCGAGCAGATCATTCGAACGATGACGCAGGACGTCGAGCAGGACATTGTCGACGGCGGCTATTGGCTGCGGCCTCCAGGTCCGAATGCCGAGGTGATCGTGGCCTATACAGGCGCCGTCGCGCCGGAAGCCATCGAGGCGGTCGGTATGATGGCGGAGGATCGTCGCGACGTCGGACTTTTGGCAGTGACTTCGGCCGATCGGTTGAACGCAGGCTGGACGGCGGCAAGCCGCGCACGCGAACGCGGCCTTGTTCATGCCAGGAGCCATGTCGAACGGCTGTTCGCCGATCTTCCATCCCATTGTGCGATCGTCACCGTCGCCGACGGCCACCCAGCGGCACTCGGCTGGCTGGGCTCGGTCTACGGCCATCGCACACGTAGTCTCGGCGTCGAGCACTTTGGCCAGTCGGGGACAATCGGTGACCTTTACCGGCACTTCGGAATCGACGCCAATTCGATAGCGACAGCCGCCGACCGGATTGCTGGTGGGCGCCCCATCCGCTATCTGCGCGCGCTGGATTGACCGATGATGTCGTTGACGGCTGTTGCAGACCGGAAGGGTGAATATTGTGCCCAAGATGCGGCCTCGCCTGCTTGGCCCTTCGTCGCCATGCCGGCTCCAGGCCGCTTCGTCTCCAGTCGGGTGCCGCGACCGCAAAACTGTTCAGCCCGCGACTTTGAGCTGTTCGATCTCAGCAATCTCGGCCTGCTTCGCTCGGCCTTGGACAGCGAGGTCATAGCTGGCCTGCATGTTCATCCAGAACTGCGGCGTGGTGCCGAAGAACTTGGCCAGGCGCAGAGCGGTATCTGGAGTGACCGGGGTCGCCTCGTGCGTCAAGCGCTCAATGCGGGTGCGCGGTACATGCAGCTTCTTCGCCAGCGTATAGGGCTTCAGGCCAAGCGGTGCGAGATATTCCTCGCGAAGGATTTCTCCCGTATGGATCGGGGTGTCGAGGTTCAACATCGTTAAGCTCCTGGCAGTGAGCGAGAAGTTGGTTTGCTTTAGTTCTTTGCCAAGGGCATCGACAGTCGCGATATCCTTAGTGATAGTTGGTGATTTCTACATCCTCTGCCGCCCCATCTACCCGCCGAAAGCAGACACGGAATTGATCATTGATGCGGATCGAATACTGTCCGGCACGATTGCCTTTCAGCGAGGCAATTGGCGTCCGGCTCAACGTCCGATCGGCGCTTTGGCCCGGCACGTCATTCAAGTGCAGCTCCGATTATTGGTTCTATGACCGAACTTGATCGTCATTATAGATGATGGCAGTCAAATCATGGCGTTGGACGTTTTTCCGTAACAACCCAGCGCAAATCGTGTTCCTTCCGCACGGTTGACATTCCTCCCTCAGCCGCCATGCTGCATTGCAACATGGCCATCGAGGAGTTCGGCATGACGGAAGGCCGGTCATCGCGCATCGAGTGCCTGGACGGGCTTCGGGCGCTCGCCGCGATCTGGGTGCTGATTGGGCACTGCCTGCTGTTGACCGGCTGGCAGATTCCCATCCTCGGCGAACCGGATCTCGGCGTCGATCTCTTCATCATGCTGTCCGGCTTCCTGATGGTGTTCCACTACCAGCTGCGCCAGGACAAGGAGCCCTGGCAAAGGCCGGAAACCTGGCTGAAATTCTGGACCCGCCGCTATTTCAGGATAGCGCCGCTGTTCTATGTCATGCTGTTCGCTGCCCTGGCGCTTGGCCCCTATCTCTACCAGTCGAGGATGGTCATCGACGAGTTCCTGCTGCGGTCGCCGCAGGCGCCCGAGCGTTATCTCGACAGCGGCCTGAAGAATATCGGCGCCCATCTGCTGTTCCTGTTCGGCCTGGTGCCGAATTTCGCCTATCGCACGCCGCTGCCCGACTGGAGCCTGGGGCTGGAGATGCAGTTCTACGGACTCTTCCCGGCGGTCATGCTGCTGGTGCGCAGGCTTGACTGGATATGGAGCGCCATCCTTGTCGCCGCGATCGGCAGCGCGATCGTGTTCTTGATGGGACAATTATCGGTGCATTTTCCGATGCCGTCGTTCCTGCCGCTGAAGATGCAGATTTTCCTGTGCGGGATGCTGCTGGCGGGCGTCGTCCATCAAAGGCAGAAGCGGCCCTTCGCATATCTGGCATTGGCCATGGCTCTGGCCGCGCTGCCCTTCGGCGGCGGCTACGGGCTTGGCAAGTTTTTGATGCGCGAAGCGCTCGTCGTGGGTTTCTTTGCCCTGGTTCTCTACCGGATGCTGCCGGGAATGATGGGCATCGTGGCCAGAAAGATCGCCATGACGCTCGCCAACAGGTTCTTTCATTTGATGGGTGAGCTTTCCTTCAGCATCTATCTGATCCATCTGCTGGTTCTCCAGCCGGTGGCGGCTCTGGTCATCACCCGGTTCGGCCACGAATTGTCGGCGCCGGTGCGGTTTGCGATCGTTGTTGCCGTCGTCTTGCCGGTGGTGTGCCTGCTGTCCTGGATCACCTACACGCTGATCGAAGTGCCCGGCCAGAAGATGGGCCGTTTCGTCGTGCAGCGCTTTGGGCGGACCCCGGCGCTCGAGGCGGTCAAGCCCGGCCCATGACCAGCCGCCAGACGGGGGTTTCGAGCTGCACCAGCGCCCTGTCATTGGGGCTGCGGGCGACGTCAATCATACTGGCCTTGTAAGTCAACGGATGCGCCATCTTGATGGCGAGCGCCGCCACCAGCATTTCGCTGAACCGCGCGTCCCGATCGTTGGGTTCGGCGAATTCGCCACCGATGCCGAGCTGGCACTGGCGGCAAACTGGGACCGCACGCCCTCGAGCCTCAAGCGCATTACGTTCATCGCGCTGAAGACGACCGAGGCGTGATCGGGCGAAGGGGCGGGCGTCAGACGTCCCACTCTTTCGGGACGCCAGGTCGGCCACTGTGGGGAATCCCAAGTTCACCCGCTGCGCTGCATCAGAGTGATGTGAATTTTGGGGTTCGCTACAACATTCATGTTGCCCTTTGGCCAATCGGCGGCACCAAACAGTTACAAGAAAGGGCGATGCTGACTGTCTCGGCAGGGGAGGTAACTATGAACGTGAAGTACAAAACAGTTCAGGAAGTGCTCCGAAAAGCGGGCATTGTCATGAGCAAGAAGGGGGAAGTTCATCGCATAAACTTCTTCAGCGGCCTGGAAAACACCGCCTACTACACACCAGCTCTTCAGGATGCCCTGGAAAAGGGCTTGGCTATGGCGGGAGGTGCCGGAAGGGTGAAAGCAAGCGTCTTTGCCAAGTCAGCCGAAACAGGGATCTCGACCAGCGCACGCATCGGCTGACACAATCCAAGCAAGACATCGCCGCGTTGCGCGGCGGTGCCCTGAAACTGCCGAAGCATTGCCGTCTTCCTTGCTCGAATGGGAAAAAGACGGCTGACGAAGCATCTGCCACGCCATTTCCTGACGGGCGGTTGGCGTCGTGACGGCCCCCGAGCACGAGACGTGCAACGTTCTGCCCAACCCAAAATCACAAGAAATCCCCAGCCGCATTGAAGCGGCTTTTTGCCGTGGAGGCACCATGCCCCGTTTTCCCCGACCAACCACACAGCCGGAGGCCTGAGCCATGGCCATCACCCCGCTCGACATCGCCAATATGGCGCTCGCCGTGCTCGACGAGGCCCCAATCGAGAGCCTCGATCAGAGAGAGATCTGCCGACAAGCAGGTGAGGGCGGTGCCAGCATTTCAGAACCGCGCCTCCCCTCACCCCCGGTGGGGCGCTCTCCCCAAAATTGTGACGGGGGAGAAGCGTTAACGGTCAATAATCGCCGTTGTAATAGCGCTCGTCGCAGGGCGCGGTGTAGATGCGGCCGCTGGTGCGGTCCTGATAGCGGCAAAGCTGTTCGCTGCGCGGCTGCGGCGTGGTGGCGTTGCCGACGACGGCGCCCAGCAAGGCGCCGGCTCCGGCACCGATGACCGTGCTCTTGGTGTTGCCGCCGATCGCCTGGCCGGCAAGCGCGCCGGCGCCGGCGCCGAGCAGCGCACCGGTGCTGGTTCTCTGCTGTGCTTCGGTCTGCGCGCAGCCTGCCAGCGCGGCGGTTACGAACATGGCGGCAATGGCTCTGGACATGGTCATCGTCTGATACTCCCTTGAAGTTTATGAACTAATACGCAGGCTGATTTGCCAAGTACGGTCGCATTTGCGGCGGAACATAGGCACCGTGCCTCACGAAATGAGACATGGTTGTTTTTGTCTGACAACTCCGGTTCGGAAAGAAATGTAACCGAACAAGACCACAGAGCTTCATCCCAAGTCGACTTTCGAGGCGCTACGCTGCCTCGATCTGCATCACCTTTTTTGCCGCAGCGGTCAGAAATCCCGATCGGCTGTAGCCGTGGCGCACCGCATATTGGTCGATCTGGTCGAGGACATCTTCCGGAATGGTGACATTGACACGCACGACCTTCGCCGCTTCGGCCTTCAAGGGAACCAGAATGGCGACACCGCTCAGATTGTCCCTGTCCGACATCACTTCCTCGAGGGAGGACGGCTCGGGAATGGCTTCGCCATCCTCGATCAACCCCTCGACATGAAAGGCCAGTGCTTCCTCGGCCATAGCGCGGGCATCATCCAGGCTGACGCCAGCCGTCACCAGGCCCGGAAAATCGGGAAAGGAGACGCCGAAGTCGCTGTCCGCTTGCTTGTGGATCAATCCGATGTAGTTGCGCATTTCTCTACCTCAGCTTCACGCCGGATTGTTTTTCAATACTTTTGAGAGTGCCGATCGGGATGTCTCGCTTAGGGTGCGGTACTGTCACTCGGCCCGATTTGGCTTTGTGCTTGAACTGGGCGTGACTTCCTTTTCGAGCCACCTCGTACCAGCCATCCGCCAACAGCCTGTGAATGACATCGGCGCTCTTCATGTTGTGTATATATACACACAGCTGACCCAAATGTCCATGAGATTTGCCGCAGATTACATGCCGCGGTCCAGTTGAACCTTCCTCAAATTCCTCAAAAATGGAGAAACCAGATGACCCGAGGTCTTCCCCGGACGCTTTCGCGTGCCGCCGCCAGAGAAGCCGGCCGTGCCCCGCCAGGCGGGGCTTACCGCCAGGACGATCGGGCAGGGCGGCGCCTACCGAACCGTCTTCTCCTTCAATGAGCCGGTGCCGGTTACACTACTCTGGGGGAACTGGGGCGACAGTGCCTGAGGCCGCTTGGCTTAGACCAATGGCGTTCTGTCGGACCAGAATGGCGTAGAGTTTCATTCACCAGATAGCCGACTGAGGCCGCAGCCATGGCCTGAGATCGTCGGGGTGTGCTGCGATGCAGGCTCGCGTTCTGCAGATCTTCGAGCAACCCGTCGCGGCTTCCCTCACGTGGCGATTGCCTTCGACGTTCCAGCGCTCGACGAGATCGAAAATGTCGCTGAAGCGATCTGTCTCTCCGACCTCGAGATTGTGGATCAGGTGGAGTGCTAGCTTCGACACGGCGAGACACGGCGGTTCTTCCGGCCCATCGCACCACTCGTCCTGGGAACGGGTCCCGCTGCCCGCGGAATGGCGGCTCGAACATGTTCGAGCCATCGAAGGTGAGATCTGCGGCCTCGTTCTCTCCGGTCATGCTGCCTCTTTTCGCGCGGCAGCGTGCCACCAGCGGGCACCTTGCGCGGCCACCGGCCAACTGAGACAACGGGTCCGCCCCTGTCGCCAAAAGCTGGTTTGACGGTCTTTCCGAAGGCAATCGCAACCTCGCTGAACCAATGGCTGGACCAAGCCTGACAGGCTCGATCGCGTTTTCGCCTCCTATGTGGACTGGAACGGCAGCAGGGTGAGAGCTTGCGCGTTCGACTTCTCGGTCGCTTTGAACAGGACACTTCGAAAGACACGGAAAATCGGTAGCGATCGGACGTCGACGTTAGCTGAGGGTAGTTACGCGCTCCCGTCCGTCTCGCTTTCCTCGTCGATCGCCCGAACCGGCAAATAGGCATTCGTTTCCAGCCATTCTCCCAAAATGATCTGAATAAGGTCTGGCCTGCCGATTTTCATCTCAGCTGCTATGGAATCGAGTGCATCTGCGGTCGCGGACTCCAGCGGCACGCCATCGACGTTTCGGAGCATCAAAGCAGCGCGACGCAGGAGGATCTGCAAATCCGCGCGAGACATGTCGGCTATGCGCTGAGTTGCGCTTTCGAGATCTTCAGCAACAGATCGGCGTGTCATTGGTATCACTCGGTGTATGGCATCCGGCCTTCGCCCTGCTGCTCGGTTTTCGGCGCTTTTTGGAGAGGATGGCTGGCCTTCAGTACGCTCATCGTCCTTCATTTGCGGTTGCCGGGCCGGTGCGTCGGGCTCGTCTGATGGCCAGAGCTACAGGGTCGCTTCGGCTGATTGGGCCTATTGCAGCAGTGCCGACTATGGGCACCATCGACGGTTCGTCATCTTGTACTTTCCTGGTTTTTAACTCCGCGATTTCCTCGTCACGCCTGGAAATGCGACTTTCCAGATTTGCGAGACGCTCGGTCAACAAATAGCGGCCGACCGCAAATCCGCCTCCTCCGAAAAGAACGGCAAAACTGGCAAAGGCGGCTGGGTTGGCCAGCATCAGCGCGGAGTTAGTTTCCAAAAAGCTGATAAGATCCTGCATCGTCAACTCGACCTCATCATGCTGCGAACAAGCGAGCTATCGTCACCGGCTCGCTCGGCCGTGGTTGGCCTATTTGTCGCGAATCATCCGGGTTCATGTGCGTCTCGAAAAACCTGAGCAGCTCGCCGTCGTCACCATAGCCATCGGGCCGCATGGTCCCAACCTTCATGGCTCATCCCAAGATTGGCGGCGTGTCGTCGTAACCGAACGCCACGAGTCCAGGGTGCCGGTGAGCGAGGGCCAGAATTTGAGTCTCAAGCTCGCAGTTATACGCCATGAGCGCCTTTACGGTCTCAAGGGGGCTGTCGTATCGGGCGATGAGTTTGACCGCTTCAGAATGGAGTTCGGCTTTCGCTTCAGCGTCCAGGCGAATAATGCCCATTGTCGTTCCTCCTACTGTTTGCCCGACGCGGAGCCGAGAGTTCGTCAAGACGGCCTTAGAGACAGCCATTGAGGACGATCATTTCCTTGAGCGCCTTCACCGCGTCGCCCTTGTGCTGGGCGATGAATTTGTCGGCGATCGCCTGCAGCGCAGCTTCTTGCTGTCCAGTCTCACAATGTGGTCCACGGCCGTTGCTCCAAACCTTCTCTTTGCGAAGTGAACAAAAACGGAACAAAAATGTCAAGAGCGAATTGACTCGACGAGGAATAGATTCCTATTTTGACGGCGTGTGGGGCGGGTGCTTACAGCCAAGGAGAGCCGCATGGGCAGACGAAAAAGCCGGTATGACAGACTGTTGCTCGGCACGCTGAGGAGATCATAAGGGAGGCACTAAGCCGCCGCGACGCGGTGCTTTCTGCGCAACTCAACCTGAAAGCAAACGGCCCGTTGTTTTGGCAACTTTGTGGGCTAGTCGACAAATTGCACGAGGTCTGGCCACTGTCGCGGAGAAGGAGCCTGACTACCGCGTGCCGAACCTTGGTCTTCTACCACTCCCGGAGGACTATTCCACGCGGAAATGACCACAGCGGGGCCGATGGACAGCTTGGGGCGCGCCAAGGCCAACATGCTGCTCATCGTCGAGTGTGGCTAGAAGCGCCTTGTTGCGACGATTCGCGTTAAGTCGCGATGCCACGAGCGGCACCTCCAGCTCGCCATATTAGAGCGGTTCCCCCTTTGACGGAATCAAAGGGGATTCCAGATTTATCTGTTTTGTGATTCAAGATGCTGGCTGGAGTGGAGGC
>NZ_JAMYNE010000027.1:0-80492 GCF_040318915.1 Mesorhizobium sp. M0991 | reverse complement strand
GTCGCACTGGGCGATGATGTCGACGATGGCATTTCCGATACAAAGCACGTCATAGTCCGGCATCAATTCATGTCTCCGCCAAAAAACTACCGGCTTTCTGCCACGCCGGGCGCGGGCGGGTCTAGCGGTTTGATGCGGCTTTGCCTAGTCGACAATGCCGCGATCCGACGAATGTCAGCATAGCGACCATCGTTGGATGGCGGCCGAAGCATTTCCCGCGTGCCTGGCTTACAAGCATGGCTGAGATGAGCGATGCCCAGAGGTTCCAGCCGGCCATGTCCATGAAAACCGACACGAGGATCGAGCTGGTGCTGCTCGTCGTATTGGCGGTGCTGTGGGGCGCATCCTACAGCTTCATCAAGATCGGCGTCGCGACGATCCCGCCGGTGACGCTGATCGCCGCGCGAACCCTGATCGCGGGTGGCATCCTGCTCGCCCTGATCCGCTGGCGCGGGCTGGCCTTGCCGGGTGATGCCGCAAGCTGGCGCCGGTTTGCATTCCAGGCATGCCTCAACAGCGTCGTGCCGTTCACGCTGATCGCTTCGGCCGAGCGCTCGCTGGATGCCGGGCTGGCCACGATCCTGAATGCGACCTCGCCGATCTTCACCTTCTTGCTGACCGCCCTCATCACCCGCCATGAACCGGCGACCATGCGCAAGCTGTTCGGCGTCGGGGCGGGAATCGCCGGAATATGCCTCGTCATCGGCGTCCCGGCGCTAGGCGGCCTCAGACAGCAATTGTTGCCGCAACTTGCCGTGGTCGCGGCGACGATCTGCTATGCCGGCGCTGCCGTTTTCGGTCGCGGCTTCAGGGGGCTCGACCCGATGGTGCCGGCCGCCGGTTCGATGCTCTGCGGCGCCGCGATGCTGATCCCCTTGAGCCTTGCGTTCGATCAGCCATGGACGCTGGCGCCATCGACGACCTCGATCCTTGCGCTGCTCGGGCTTTCCGTGTTTTCAACCGCGCTGGCCTTCTCAATCTATTTCCGCCTCCTCCATACGCTGGGTTCCGTCGGCACCACCTCGCAAGCCTATCTGCGGGTGCCGATCGGCGTTGCTATCGGAGCCGTGTTCCTTGGCGAAAGCCTTGGTCCGAGCGCATGGTGGGGAATGGCCCTGGTCGTCGCCGGCGTGGCGGCGATGACCATTCCCCAGGCGAAGGTCGCGCGCTAGGAAGCCGCGCTTGCGACTTGGGCGATCTCCGCCTATTCGGAGATATCAGCCACGGGCACGTTTGACATGGGATTGGAAACGCCGTGATCCTCGACGCCGCCCGCGCCGCCTTGAGCCGGCTGTTCTCGCCCGAATTCCGTTCCGTGTTCGTGAAGACGCTGGGGCTGACCTTGCTGGCGCTGGCGGCGCTTTGGTTCGGGATCAAGGGGCTGTTCGAATGGCTGGCCTGGCCGTGGATCGATGCATGGCTGCCCGCCCTTCCCTCCTGGGCCGGATGGCTGGGCGCCGTCGTCGCCGGCATCGGCCTTGCGCTGGGGCTGGCGCTGCTCATCGCGCCGGTGACGGCGATCATCGCCGGCCTGTTCCTCGACGACGTCGCCGAAGTGGTCGAGCGCACCGATTATCCCAACGATCCGCCCGGCCGCGCCGTGCCGGCGCTGCGCTCGCTGGTGCTGGCGATCAGGTTCTTCGGCGTCGTCATCCTCGGCAATATCGTCGCCCTGCTGCTTCTCCTGGTGCCCGGCATCAACATTGCCGCCTTCTTCATCGTCAACGGCTATCTGCTCGGGCGCGAGTTCTTCGAGTTCGCCGCCATGCGCTTTCGCCCGGAGGCTGAGGCCAAGGCGCTGCGCAGAAAGCACGCTGTCACCGTGTTCCTCGCCGGTCTGGTGGTCGCGGCTTTCCTGGCCGTGCCGCTGCTCAATCTTCTGACGCCGCTGTTCGCCGCCGCCATGATGGTGCATCTTCACAAGGCGATCTCGGCACGGGAAGGGAGCTGACCGCCCTTGTTGGTGCAAGTCCGGCGCACAGAAGCGCTGCACTCTTCAGCCATAGTAACGGCATGGATCCTAGGGTCTCCGCGACATCGCTTCGCTCCTGCTCCGCCCTAGGATGACGAAGGCGCGGGGGTTCAAGACAAGTCGCGGACGTCGGAGATTGGCCGTTGCGTCGCAGTGTAGAGGGTGGTAGCGGACGGCAAATCACAACCCTTGGAAGTTAGCTGCGGCCTCCCTCATTTCGTCATCCTAGGGCGGAGCAAGAGCGAAGCGACGCGGCGAAGACCCTAGGATCCATGCCGTGACCCACGAGCATCGCGGCGTTGAACAGCTGCATCCGGCCCTTTTGTCCTGGGCTCGAGGCACCGCCGTTCGCCGGCAGTTGAACATCAACACGCCTTAGCGCAGCAGAAAGCCGCGCCCCAGTTCGTCGTCGTCCTCGACAATGAATTCGGCCCGCCCTGAGTAGTAGGCACGGCCGCCGACGCGGGCGATGATGGCGTCATGCGGCCCGGCTGTGGCCGTGCGCGCGACCGCACCGGAAAAGCGCGAGCCGGCGATGCTCTCGAACAGCCGCGTCCGGCCAATCTCGATTTGCCCCTTGGCGTGCATGGCCGCCAGCCGCGCGGTGACTCCCGAGCCGGTCGGCGAACGGTCGACCTCGGCTTCGGCGAAAACGCAGATGTTTTTGGTCGGCGTATCGGAGAACGCATCCTGTCCGTCGGTGAGGATGGTGCCGTAGAGAAAGGCGAGATCGGCATGGTCGGGATGCGACAGCGGCAATTCGGCCTTGAGCTTATTGGTCAGCGCGGTCGCTGCATCGACGAAATCGCGCACCCGGTTCCTGCCGAATTCCAGCCCGAACTGGCGGCAGTCGGCGAGCGCATAGAAGGCGCCGCCATAAGCGATGTCGAAGCCGACCGGACCATAGCCTGGCAGCTCGATCCGCCGGTCGCGGGCGAACAGAAACGCCGGCACGCTTTCGAAGGACACCGCACCGGCCTTGCCATCCCTTACCTCGACCGCAGCCGAAATCAGCCCGCATGGCGCCTCGATGTTGACGGTCGTCAGCGGCTCGCGTGGCGCCACCAGCCGCTCCTCGACGGCGTAGCGGCCGAGCGCGACGATGGCGTGGCCGCACATCGTCGAATAGCCCTCATTGTGCATGAACAGCACGGCGAGGTCGGCGCCCGGCAGGTCGGGCTCCACCAGCAGCGCGCCATACATGTCGTAATGGCCGCGCGGCTCGAACATCAGGATCTTTCTGAGATGATCGAGATGGTCGCGCACATAGGCACGCTTTTCGAGGATCGTGCCCTTGGGAATGTCGGGGTAGCCGCCGGTGACGATCCGCAGCGGCTCGCCGCCGGTGTGCATGTCGACGACGGTGAGCGTCATTCGCCGGGCCCGACCTAGGCTGACGATTTGGCAAACAGCGCCTGCAGCTTGCCGAACGGCATGGCGGCGCGGGTGAAGCCGAAGGTGCCGTCCTGCTGGATCTCGCGCGCCGCGGTCTCCAGCATGCCGAAGGCGAAATTGGTGAGCCATGGGCCGAGCGAGACGCGCTTTACTCCCGCCATGGCCAGGTCGGCGATGGTGAAGCCGGGCCTGGCCATGACGTTGACCGGCTTGGTCAGGGCCGAGCAGACGGTTCGCACCATCTCGATGTCGCCCAGCCCCGGTGCATAGAGTACGTCGGCGCCGGCCTTCTCGAAGGCCTGCAGCCGCTTGATCGTATCGTCGAGGTCGGGCTTGCCCCACAGAAAATTCTCGGCCCGCGCGGTGAAGACGAAATCGCGTTTCAGTGCCCGTGCCGCTTCCGCCGCCGCCGCGACGCGCTCGACGGCATGCGCAAAATCATAGATCGGCTTGTCGGGCTCGCCGGTATGGTCCTCGATCGAGCAGCCGGCGAGGCCTGCCGCCTCGGCGGCGAAGATGGTTTCGCCGGCACTTGTCGCGCTGTCGCCCTTGCCCTTTTCGAGGTCGGCCGAAACCGGCAACCCGGTCGCCGCCGACACTTCACGGCAATGATGGATCATCGCCTCGAACGTCACCGCGCCATCGGGCAGGCCGCGCGAAAAGGCAAAGCCGGCGCTGGTCGTCGCCAGCGCCTTGAAGCCGAACGAGGCCAAGAGCTTGGTCGTGCCGACGTCCCAGGAATTGGCCATGACGAAGATCGAGGCATGCAGGTCGCGAAAAATCTTGCCCTTGTCCATGGATGCTCCCCTCCAGTGCAGAATGTGAGGCAAATTCTAGCCCGGCGGAACGCGCCGGGCAAACAAATGCGGTTGGCTCAGAAGCGTTTGGCGTTCTCATCTGCCAATCGGTCCAGCGCATCGGAATCCTTGACGTAGTGCGAAGCGTTTTTGTCCCAATGATAGGTGACGGAAATGTCGCGCGAAGACGCCTCTGGCGGCGGCTGGCCGTCGCAGCTTTCTTCCCCCGGTAGCGCCGCGTCGGTCACCGTGACCTTGATGGCTGCATAGGGCTGGCCGTCGGCGACCGCCTGGAACGCCGCATTTTGCGTCCTCCTATGAGTGCAGAGGTTTTCGTCGAACGTATAGATCATGTCGATCAGCTCGAACCTGTCGTTACGGACCATGATCAGCGGCGTGATCCCATAGCCCTGGCTCGAATTGAAATGCATGCTCATGCTGATGATGGCGTCGTCACCAGGCCCGATCGGCAGCGTGCCCGGATCGCGAAGATAGGTGATGCGGTCGACGGCGACATTGACGGCGTCGAGCAGGGCCGGCTTGCCGGTGACGTCGTAGAGCGCCAGCACGGCATAGCCCTCGGCACTGTCAGGCGAGTCGCCAAGGTCGAACAGCATGGTCAGCCGCTCCTTGCCGCCGGCCTTGATGCCGAGCACGCCGGCATTGGAAAGACCCGACACCGCCGGCGGCGAGCCGCCGTAGTCCGGTCCAGCGATGTGACGCATCTCGATCGGCATCGAACCCCGGTAGAAGCCGTCCTTGTCCGCGGCCAGATCTGGAATGACCATCCTGGCGAGGTCGAGATAGGTGACATCGCCGTGGCCGGAGACGGCGCTGCCGAGCTCCGGGGAGCTGACGGCCTCAGCGCTGGCCGTCGTCCAGAGACAAGGCAGCAGCAGGCAGGCAAAGAGGAACCGAACCAGGGAGAAGGTCATGCGCGCGCTCGTTATGTCGGGCGCGCGCAAGCTAGCACAAGCAGCTGCAACATACAGCGCAGCTTGAACAAAGGCCCGATCAGTGGATCGGCACCAGCCCGGCCAGTTCGCGCATGTCGTCGAACAGGATGCCGCCGGCTTCGCTCAGTCCGTCACGGTCGGAAAGCGGGTCGCCGCGGTAGGAATAGACGCGCATGCCGGCGGCGATGCCGGCTGCCGTCCCAGCGACGCTGTCCTCGATGACGATACAGTCGGCGGGCGCGAAGCCCATCGTCGCTGCCGCATGCAGGAAGAGGTCGGGGAACGGCTTGCCGCGCGAGACCATGGTCGAGCTGAACAGCGCATGCTCGAACAGCGGCAGCAGCCCGGTCTGGCCGAGTGTGATGTGCATTTTCGATACCCGTGCCGATGAGGCGACACAGGTGGCGATGCCGGCGGCGTGCACGGTTTCGATGAACTCGCGAACGTAGGGGATGGCCTCGACGCCATGCGCGAACAGGTCCGGTAGGCCGGCGTTCCAGCGCTCGACAAAATCGGCGCCGAGGCTGACGCCGGTCGCCTCGACTTCCTTCTGCACAGAGACCATGCTGCGGCCGGAAAAATTCTTGCGGCAATATTCAAAGCTGGCCGGAAAGCCGGCCGCAGTCAGCCACTCGGCGAGGCGCCGGTTGGCCAGGTTCTCGGTGTCGACCAGAACCCCGTCGCAATCGAAGATGACGAGTTTGGGTATCTTCATTTCGCAGCGCTCATCAGGCCGTGCCGGTCGATCCGAAGCCGCCCGAGCCGCGCGTTGTACCGCCGGCCAATGTGCGCTCCTCGACCGTCGCCTGCGTCACCGGGGCGAAGACGATCTGGGCGATCCGCATGCCGCGCGTTACCGCGAAATCCTCGTCGCCGAGATTGATCAGCAGCACCTTGACCTCGCCGCGATAGTCGCTGTCGATGGTGCCGGGCGTGTTGAGGCAGGTGAGCCCGTGCTTGAAGGCAAGGCCGGAACGCGGCCGGACCTGGCCTTCGACGCCCTCGGGAATTTCCAGGACCAGCCCGGTCGGCACCAGCGCGCGCTTTCCCGGCAGGATCAAAAGCGGCCTGTCGTCCGGGACGGCGGCGCGCAGGTCCATGCCGGCGGCGCCCGAGCTCTCATAGGCGGGTAGCGGCAACCCCTCGCCATGCGGTAGCCTGACGAAGCCGACAGCCGGACCGATGACGGAGGAGGGATAAAGTGCTGCGCGCATGAGGCTGATCCTATCGTCGCGAACGCCGGTTCAGTCAACTCGGCGGCAATGCTATCAACGGCTTTCTTTCAGCACAGTTCCGCTTCAGCGCAGTTCCATCGGAACGACCGTGGTCTCCTTGATCTCCTCCATGACGAAGGAGGCCGAAACGTCCGACAGCGCCACCTTGGCGATCAGCCGCTGGTAGAGCCGGTCATAGGCCTTCACATCGGCGACGCGGGCGCGCAGGACATAGTCGAGATCGCCGGACATGCGGTAGGCGCCGGTGATCTCGGCAAAGCCGGTCACCGCCGCCCGGAATCTTTGCAGCCAGTCGGGATCGTGGTTCGAGGTGCGGATCATGATAAACACCGAAAGGCCGAGTCCAAGCTTGTCGGCGTCGACCAGCGCCACCCGACCGGTGATGACGCCGTCTTCCTCCAGCCGCTTGACCCGGCGCCAGCAGGCATTGCGCGACAGCGATATTCTTGCCGAGAGCTGGTCGACGGACAGAGTTCCGTCGCGTTGCAGCTCGGCCAGCAATCTCCGGTCTATTTCGTCGATTTCCGGCATCATGTGGGATGATTGTCCCAAAACTTGGCTTGATACAAGGACAATTTGAGACCGATCAACCGAACAGCCGTGGCAGGATATTCATGGCCGGCTCTTCATGCCGGCAGGAGGGATCGACATGACAGCACGGCTCGCAAGACTTTTCACCTCTCACCCGGCCGCGGTCGGCGAGAGCTATTTCGGCCATATGGCTTTCGCTGCATGGTTCTCGTCGCGATTGTTCATGGCGGCTTTTGCCGCGCTCGTTCACGCTTTCTTGCCGTTTCTGTTCGAGACCACGGCAAGCGGCATCATCCGTGAGCTCTACGAGCGGACGCACAACAGGGGACGGTAAGCCGTAGAGGTGCCGATCGCGGCGAGGCCGCTGGACAGCGCCGACCCTCAACGGATCCCGGCAGCGCAATCCCGATCAAGCGCCGCCGTCGTCGAAATGCCGAGCCAGGCTTGAAGCCGCGCCGCAATCCGCCATTTTGAGGAGCGCGGCGCGATAGCCCGGAGCATTCAGGATGGATATCGTCTTTTCGTCGACCACCAAACTGGCCGCGGCCATCCGCGACCGTACGGTTTCCGCAATAGAGGTGCTGGACGAGCACCTGGCGCAGATCGACAGGCACAATGAGGCGGTCAATGCCGTCGTAATCCTCGATCGGGACGGTGCGCGGCAACGCGCCGGCAAGGCCGACGAAGCGCAGGCGCGCGGCGAGGCACTTGGGCCGCTGCACGGTGTGCCATTCACACTAAAGGACACGCACGAAACCGCTGGCATGAGAACCACCGTCGGCTTCCCGGCCTTCGCCGACTATGCCCCGAGAGCAGACAGTCCGGTCGTTGCCCGGCTGAAGGCGGCAGGCGGCATATTGGTGGGCAAGACGAACGTGGCGACAATGCTCGGTGACTGGCAGTCGGGCAATCCGCTGTTCGGCCGCACCGGCAACCCCTGGAACCTCCAGCGCACCGCCGGCGGCTCCAGTGGCGGTGCGGCGGCGGCGCTCAGCGCCGGAATGACGCCGTTCGAGGTCGGCACCGACATGCAGGATTCGATCCGGCTGCCCGCTGCCTTTTGCGGCATCTACGGCGTCAAGCCAACCGAGCACCGCGTCTCGCTCGCCGGTGCTTTCCCCGATCCAGGCGGGGCGCCGCGCAGCGTGCGGCTGATCTCCTGCCTCGGACCGATGGCACGCAGCGTCGAGGACCTGGCGTTGATCTACGGCCTCATTGCCGGGCCGGATGGAAGCGATACCGACCTTGCGCCGGTACCGCTCGAAGGCCTGCAGGAACTGGATCTCAAAAATTTGCGCATTGCCGTCGCGCCGTCCTTTCCGGGCTTTCCGGTGGCCGGCGAGATCAGCGCGGCGGTCGAAAGTCTGGCAAAAGAGCTTCAGGTTGCGGGCGCCATCGTCGAGGAAGCCGAATTGCCGAAGCTCGACCTGCACGACGACCTGGAGCAAAGCGGTGCGCTGATCGGCATGATGCTGGAGGCGGCGCAGCCTGGACCACCGGAGAAGCCGACGCCGGTCGCGCGCTGGTTCGAGGCGCTCGCCCGCCGCGACCGCTCCATCCTGGCGTGGGAACGGTTCTTGGACGGCTGCGACGCCTTGTTGTGCCCCGTCGCCATGGTCACCGCCTTCCCGCATTGCGAGCCGGGAACGCCGATCGAGGTCGACGGCAGGGAGCAAAGCTACTGGATGCTGCCGGCCTATGGTGCGGTGTTCAACTACAGCGGCCACCCCGCACTGTCGCTGCCCTGCGGACAGGACAGCAATGGCCTGCCCATCGGACTACAGCTTGTTGGCAAACGCTGGTCGGAGTCGCGCCTGCTCGGGATCGCCAGGGCAATCGACCCGCTAACCAGCGGCTTTCGCCGCCCGCCCGGTTATTGAGTAAGCCGCGCCAGCCCGTAGGGATCAAGCAGCGGATCGCGCTCGCCGTCGAGGATTTCGCGGGCAGCGAACAGGCCGACGGCCGGTGCCAGCGTGATGCCGGAATGCATGACGGCGAGGTAGATGCCGCTCGTGCCTTCGGCGCGGCCAATGATCGGAAAGCCATCGATCGGCGTCGGCCGGTAGCCAACCGTGTGGAAATCGAGTTCCAGCCCGTCCGCGCCGCGCAGCATCGCCTTCATCGCCGCAAATAACTCGCGGGCAGTTGCCTCGGCATCCATGCCGGGATCGGCGCCGCCGAAATCCGAGCCGGCGATGACGCGGCCTTCCGCCGTCTGGCGCATATGCAGGCGGTCGCCGATGACCAGGCCGTTGAGCAGCTTTTCGGTGGGGCGCGAATGCACGATCAGGCCGGGTGGCGTCTCGATCGGCAGTTCTATCCCGGCTGTTGCCGCTAGTGCCGGAGAGCCGGCTCCGGCCGCGATCACCACCTCGTCGGCAGCAATCCGCCCGCCGGATGTATCGACGCCGGCAATCCTGCCGTTGGCCTGCACAAGCGCGGTCGCGGTAACTCCCGTCAGCAGCCGCGCGCCGCGCCGTTCGGCGTCGGCGAGCAGTGCTTGCGTGGCAGCGACCGGCTCGGCAACGCCTTCCCCAGGCACATAAAGGGCGAAATCGGGAAGCTCGGTCAGATTGGGCTCAATGCGCGCCGCTCCGGCACGGTCGACACGCTCGATGCCGTAGCCCCAGGCGGAATGCTCGGCCGCATAGGCTTCGAGCTCAGCACGTGGCAGGTCCCAGCACAGGCCACCGCACCATTGCAACGGGATGCCGGGCACCTCGTTCGCCAATCGCGTCCATTCGGCCATCGACCGAATGCGCAGCCGGAAATAGACCTCCGGATTGCCCCAACTGGCATTGATCCAGGCAAAGGAATTCGGTGTCGCGACGCCGCCGGCGCCGCTGCCGGCAATGACCGTCACCTTTGCTCCGGCCTGGTCAGGTGCCAGGCGATGGAGGCGCCGATGATGCCGGCGCCGATGACAATCACTTCTTTCGCCGCTGTCATGCTTCACTCCTCGGTCCAACGCCACCACTGCGATGCCATTGCCCGTGGGTTCTGCCAAGAGCGCGCGGTATCAAAATATGCCTCTTGACTTTAATACGTACGTACGTATTGTATCGCGATGGCTAGACATTCACTTCGCGAAAAACTCCTCGACGCCGGTTTCAAAACCATCTGGAATTCCGGCTATTCGGCCGCCGGTGTGCGCGACATCGTCGCCGCGGCCGATGCCCGCCCGGGGTCCTTCACCAATCATTTTGCATCCAAGGAGGCGTTCACCGGCGAGGTGCTGGACCGCTATTTCGCCTATGTGAGCGGTTTGGTGGAGCAGGCCCTCGCCCGGGACGGCACGCCCCCGGTCGGGCGCTTGCGCCGCTACCTCGAAATCATCACGTCGAAGCTGGAGGCGCATAATTGGGCACGGGGCTGCATGATTGGCAATCTCAGCCTCGAGACGGCGGCTCACAGTGAGGCGCTGAGGCTGCAACTCGTCGCCATTTTCGAACGCTGGCGCAAGCCCTTCGCCGAGTGCATCGCCGAGGGCCAGGCGGCCGGCGATATCACCGACGCGTTCGATGCCGAGGATCTCGCCGATTTCCTTTTGAGTTCCTGGCAAGGCGCGATGCTGCGCATGAAGGTGGAGCGCAGTCCCGAACCGCTCGAGCGTTTCAAGAACATCGTTTTCAAAACAGTCTTCGCAAAAAGGAGCTGATCCGATGAACCCGAAACTCGAAAAGCAGCAATCCCGCACAATGTTGCCGCGCTCGCAAGTCGCGGTACTCGATTCCACCATCTCCTATGTCGAGGCAGGCACGGCCGGTCCGACTGTGCTCTTCCTGCACGGCAACCCGACGTCGTCCTACATCTGGCGCAACATCATCCCGCATGTGGCGCCGTGCGGCCGCTGCATCGCGCCCGACCTGATCGGCTATGGCCAGTCCGGCAAGCCGGACATCGACTATCGCTTCTTCGACCACGTCCGCTATCTCGACGCCTTCATCGAGACGCTTGGCATCACCGACATGGTGGTCGTCGCGCAGGACTGGGGCACCGCACTCGCCTTCCATCTCGCGGCCCGGCGGCCGCAGCGGATCCTCGGCCTCGCCTTCATGGAATTCATCCGCCCCTTCGAGAACTGGGACGATTTTCACCAGCGTCCGCAGGCGCGCGAATTGTTCAAGGCAATGCGCACGCCGGGCGTCGGTGAAAAGCTTGTCCTGGAAGACAACGTCTTCGTCGAAAAGGTGCTGCCGGCCGCTGTGCTGCGCACGATGAGCGATGAGGAAATGGCCGCCTACCGGGCGCCGTTCCCGACGCCGCAATCGCGCAAGCCGATCCTGCGGCTGCCGCGCGACCTGCCGATCGAAGGTCAGCCTGCCGATGTCGCCGCCATCAGCGAGCACGACCATCGGGCGCTCCGGCTTTCCGCCTACCCGAAGCTGCTTTTCTCAGGCGATCCGGGCGCCGTCGTCTCGCCGCAGGCGGCACGGGAATTCGCGGCGGGCCTGAAGAACTGCCGGTTGATCGATCTCGGACCCGGCGCGCATTATCTGCAGGAGGACCATGCCGACAGGATCGGCGCCGCAATTGCCGAGTGGATTCCCGAGGTGGCCTTCGAGAGCCATGCCGCCGAACCGGCCTGACGTTGGGACGTGAACCGGAGACCGCGGCAGCCGGAGAGGTCGACAGCTCTGCACTCAGGTTCCAGGCGATGGAAGCGCCGATGACGAGGATGTCTTTGCTCACGGCCTCCACCTTAAACGGCAGGACTTCATACCCTCCTGCCGTCGTGATACATGCTCACCCTTGGTGCGTCGTGGTGTTCCGTTCTCGAAACGGTCGATGACATTGTCTTTGCGAGAAAGCTTCCGCTGTTGAGTTCCCGACCAGAAATCATGCCCCAGCCACAAAGGGCTCGTTTGCGCCGCTGGACGCGAGGTCTGGCTCTTGGCACTGCCATGGTCATGATCGCTTATGCCGTTTTCTTCGGCCCACTGCCGTTCATTCGATCGTGGTGGCAAGTCGGTGACTACAGCTGGTATGATCCCTTGCATAAACGCCATCGCATCGCCGACAGCCTGGTGCTGACCGGGTGGTTGGTTGGGAAATCGCGCGCAGAAGTCCTTGCGGCGCTCGGCCCGCCGCCTGAGACCGACAAGTTTTCCGATTGGAGCCTGGTCTATGTCCTCGGCCCGGAAAGGGGATTGCTTTCGATCGACTATGAGTGGCTCGCCATCCGCACGGATGATGCCGGTTCGGTCACTGAAGCGGCTGTGATCCGTGACTGAACTCGCGGCCCGCAGTGACATTTGCATCATCTGGCATTGAGGGGCGAAGGGTGTTTCCGTTCGACAGGCCGGAAAAGCGCTGCTAGAAGCCCGCGCCACAGACAGGATTCCATGAAATTGGCTGAAGACATCGAACAAGCGGTATCGCGCCGCCGCACTTTCGCGATCATTGCCCACCCCGACGCCGGCAAGACCACGCTCACCGAAAAGCTGCTTTTGTTCGGCGGCGCCATCCAGCTTGCCGGCGAGGTCAAAGCCAAGAAGGACCGCATCCAGACCCGGTCGGACTGGATGAAGATCGAACGCGAGCGCGGCATTTCGGTGGTGACGTCGGTGATGACCTTCGAATACGAGGACACCGTCTTCAACCTGCTCGACACGCCCGGCCACGAGGATTTCGCCGACGACACCTATCGCACGCTGTCGGCGGTCGACAGCGCCGTCATGGTCATCGACGCCGCCAAGGGCATCGAGCCGCGCACGCTGAAACTATTCGAGGTCTGCCGGCTGCGCGATATCCCGATCATCACCTTCGTCAACAAGATGGACCGCGAAAGCCGCGACCCGTTCGACATCCTCGACGAGATCGAGCAGAAGCTGGCGCTGGATACAGCACCGATCACCTGGCCGATCGGCCGCGGCAAGACCTTTTCCGGCACTTACCATCTGGCGCTGAACGCGGTTCGCAAGGGCGACGCCGAAAAGGAGCGCACGCCGGTCAATGGACCCGATTCCAACCGGGTCGCCGGCCTGTTGCCGGAGAACGAGCGGGAGGCCTTCATCGAGGAGCTGGAGCTGGCACGCGAGGCCTGCCGCCCGCTCGATCTGGAAGCCTTCCGCGAAGGCCATTTGACGCCGGTCTATTTCGGCTCGGCGCTGCGCAATTACGGCGTGCGCGACCTGATCGAGGCGCTCGGCGCCTATGGGCCGCCGCCGCGCGCGCAGGAGGCCGACAGCCGCAAGGTCGAGGCGACCGAGGACAAGATGACCTCCTTCGTCTTCAAGATCCAGGCCAATATGGACCCCAACCACCGCGACCGCATCGCCTTCGTCCGTGTCTGCTCCGGCAAGCTCGAGCGCGGCATGAAGGCCAAGCTGGTGCGCACTGGAAAGCCGATGAGCCTGTCGGCGCCGCAATTCTTCTTCGCCCGCACCCGCGTCACCGCCGACGAGGCATTCGCCGGCGATGTCGTCGGCATCCCCAACCACGGCACGCTGCGCATCGGCGACACGCTGACCGAGGGCGAGGAGATCCTGTTTCGCGGCGTGCCGAATTTCGCACCTGAAATCCTGCGCCGCGTTCGCCTCGGCGATGCCATGAAGGCTAAGAAGCTCAAGGAAGCGCTGCACCAGATGGCCGAGGAAGGCGTCGTGCAATTGTTCTCGCCGGAGGACGGCTCGCCGGCCATCGTCGGCGTCGTCGGCGCCCTGCAGCTCGATGTCCTGAAAGAGCGGCTGAACTTCGAATACACACTGCCGGTCGATTTCGAGATGTCGCGCTTTTCCGTCTGCCGCTGGATATCAGCCGACGACAGGGCAGAGCTCCAGCGCTTCATCGAGGCGCATCGCGGCGACATCGCCCGCGATCTCGACAACGATCCGGTGTTCCTCGCCCAGCACGCCTTCTCGCTCAACTACGAGGCCGAGCGCTGGAAGGCGATCCGCTTCGCGGCAGTCAAGGATTATCAGGTCCGCGACAGAGCGGCCTGATGCGCCGCGTTCCTTCTCCCCTTGTGGGAGAAGGTGTCGCCGAAGGCGACGGATGAGGGGTGTTCCAGGAAACAGCAACGTCTCATTCCGTCCAGCACCCCTCAACCGTCTCGGCGCTTCGCGCCGATCCACCTTCTCCCACAGGGGGGAGAAGGCAAGAGCGCGTTCGTTCACCCCTTGGCTGCCTCTTCGATCTTGGCGATGTCGATCTTGGTCATCTGCATCATCGCCTGCATCACGCGGCCGGCCTTTTCCCCGTCGGGGTCCAGCAGCAGCCTGGGCAGCTGCTCGGGAACAACCTGCCAGGAGAGGCCGAATTTGTCCTTCAGCCAGCTGCACTGGCTGGGCTCGCCACCGCCCGCGATAAGCCTGTCCCAGAAATAGTCGACCTCCTCCTGCGTCTTGCAGTCGATGGAGAGCGAGACTGCCTGGGTGAACTTGAATTGCGGCCCGCCGTTGAGCGCCTGGAACTGAACGCCGTCGAGCTCGAATGAGACCATCAGCACCTTGCCCTCACGATCGCCGCTGCCCTTGGGCCAGCGCATCACGCTCAGCACCTTCGAGTTCTTGAAGATGGAGACATAATGGTTCATGGCCTCCTCGGCCTGGTCCTCGAACCACAGGCAGGTGGTGATCTTTTGCATTCTCTTGCTCCTCGGGCTGGTTTTGGCTTTGTTTTCACTCGCAAAACGGCCGGCTGGCGATTGATGCCCGGTGCCGCCGTCTGCCCAAGGACGCTCGAGCAAAACACGATCCGACAGCACTTCTGACTTTTTTACGGCCTGGACCGGCTGCGTCTTTGGCTGGCCGCTCGTTCCACACCCTGGCGCAGCGCAAAATTGTGGCCAGACCAGAGCGTGGCGTTTATAAGGCCTGCGGCTCAATTCCGGTTTTCCGCACCTTTGGGCGCGACGCAGACAGCAAGGACAGTTCAATGCCCGCCTACCGTTCCCGCACCACAACCCATGGCCGCAACATGGCCGGCGCCCGCGGCCTGTGGCGTGCCACCGGGATGAAGGATTCGGATTTCGGCAAGCCGATCATCGCCGTGGTCAATTCCTTCACCCAATTCGTGCCCGGCCATGTCCATCTGAAGGATCTCGGCCAGTTGGTTGCCCGCGAGATCGAAAAGGCCGGCGGCGTCGCCAAGGAGTTCAACACCATCGCCGTCGATGACGGCATCGCCATGGGCCATGACGGCATGCTCTATTCGCTGCCGTCGCGCGAATTGATCGCCGACTCCGTCGAATACATGGTCAACGCGCACTGCGCCGACGCGATGGTCTGCATCTCGAATTGCGACAAGATCACGCCCGGCATGCTGATGGCGTCGCTGCGCCTCAACATCCCGACCGTCTTCGTCTCCGGCGGTCCGATGGAGGCCGGCAAGGTGGTGCTCGCCGGCAAGAGCCAGGCGCTTGACCTGGTCGACGCCATGGTGGCGGCCGCCGACGACAAAATCTCCGACGAGGACGTCAAGACCATCGAGCGCTCGGCCTGTCCGACCTGCGGCTCCTGCTCCGGCATGTTTACCGCCAATTCGATGAACTGCCTGACCGAGGCGCTCGGCCTCTCGCTGCCCGGCAACGGCTCGACGCTGGCCACGCATGCCGACCGCAAGCGCCTGTTCGTCGAGGCCGGCCATCTGATCGTCGATCTAGCCCAGCGCTATTACGAGCAGGACGATGACACCGCGCTGCCGCGCAGCATCGCCTCGAAGGGCGCCTTCGAGAACGCCATGACGCTCGACATCGCCATGGGCGGCTCGACCAACACCGTGCTGCACATCCTCGCCGCAGCACATGAGGGCGAGGTCGACTTCACCATGGAAGACATCGACCGGCTCTCGCGGCGGGTGCCGGTGCTGTGCAAGGTCGCTCCGGCCAAGGCAGACGTTCATATGGAGGACGTCCACCGCGCCGGCGGCATCATGGCGATCCTCGGCCAGTTGGATAGCGCCGGGCTGATCAACCGCGACCTGCCGACGGTGCATACCGCGAGCCTCGGCGAAGCGCTCGACCATTGGGATATTTCGCGCACCACCAGCCAAAATGTCCGCGATTTCTTCCTCGCGGCACCCGGCGGCGTGCCGACGCAGGTCGCCTTCAGCCAGGATCGCCGCTGGGACGAGCTCGACACGAACCGCGAAACCGGCGTCATCCGCTCGGCCGAACATCCTTTCTCCAGGGATGGCGGCCTTGCCGTGCTGAAAGGCAATCTGGCGCTCGACGGCTGCATCGTGAAGACTGCCGGCGTCGATGAATCGATCCTGAAATTCACCGGCCCGGCAAGGGTGTTCGAAAGCCAGGACGCCAGCGTCAAGGCGATCCTGTCGAACGGGATCAAGGCCGGCGATGTCGTCGTCATCCGCTATGAAGGGCCGCGTGGCGGCCCCGGCATGCAGGAAATGCTCTATCCGACCAGCTATCTCAAATCGAAGGGTCTCGGCAAGGCCTGCGCGCTGATCACCGACGGTCGTTTTTCCGGCGGCACCTCCGGCCTGTCGATCGGCCACGTCTCGCCGGAAGCGGCGGAAGGCGGGCTGATCGGACTGGTCATGGAAGGCGACACGATCGAGATCGATATCCCCAACCGCACCATCCGGCTGGCCGTCGACGACGCGGAGCTCGCCGCCCGCCGCGCGGCGATGGAGGCCAAGGGAATGGCTGCCTGGAAGCCCGAGGAAAAGCGCAAGCGCAAGGTGACGACGGCTTTGCGCGCCTATGCGGCGATGGCGACAAGTGCCGCCAAGGGGGCGGTGCGGTATGTGCCGGAATAGGCATCATTCTTCAACGAGGTGGCGATAGATGGATTTCGACCTTGTGGTGCGCGGCGGGACGCTGCCCGACGGCAGGATCGCAGATATCGGCATCGTCGGCGAAACGATCGCAGCGATAGAACCCGAGCTGAACGTCAGCGCCGGCACGGCGATCGATGCTCATGGCAATCTGGTCTCGCCGCCCTTTGTCGATCCGCATTTCCATATGGACGCCACGCTTTCGCTCGGCATTCCGCGCATCAATGTCTCGGGCACGCTGCTCGAAGGCATTTCGCTGTGGGGCGAGCTGAAGCCGCTTCTGACCCACGAGGCGGTGCGCGACCGTGCGCTCGCCTATTGCGACTGGGCGGCGTCGATGGGCCTGCTCGCCATCCGCACCCATGTCGATGTCTGTGATGACCGCCTGCTGGCGGTCGAAGCGCTGCTCGACGTGAAGAAGACGGTTGCCCCCTATATCGACCTGCAACTGGTCGCCTTCCCGCAGGACGGGCTCTATCGCTCGCCGACAGCGCACCAGAACACCGTCCGCGCGCTCGACCTGGGCGTCGATGTCGTCGGCGGCATCCCGCATTTCGAGCGCACCATGGCCGACGGCACGCGCTCCGTCACCGAGCTCTGCGAGATCGCGGCCGAGCGCGGCCTGATGGTCGACCTGCATTGCGACGAGACTGACGATCCGCTGTCCCGCCACATCGAGCAACTAGCCTATGAGACGCAGCGCCTGGGATTGCAGGGCAGAGTGGCCGGCTCGCACCTCACCTCGATGCATTCGATGGATAATTACTACGTCTCGAAGCTGTTGCCGCTGATTGCCGAGGCCGGCGTTTCGGCGATCCCCAATCCGCTGATCAACATCATGCTGCAGGGCCGCCACGACACCTTTCCCAAGCGCCGCGGCCTGACGCGGGTCAAGGAAATGCTGGCGCATGGGATCCGCGTCGGCTGGGGCCAGGATTGCGTGCTCGACCCCTGGTATTCGCTGGGCACGGCAGACATGCTCGACGTCGCATTCATGGGCCTGCATGTCGCGCAGATGTCGAGCCCGGCCGAGATGGCGCGCTGTTTCGACATGGTCACCAACGTCAATGCCGCCATCATGGGCCTCGACCACCTTGGCCTTGCCGTCGGCAAGCGCGCCAGCCTGGTCGTTCTCGATGCCGGCAATCCGGTCGAGGCGCTGCGCCTGCGCCCCGAGCGTCTCTGCGTCATTGCCAGGGGCAAGGTGGTGGCCGAGCGCAGCCGGCAGGACACGCGGCTTTCGATCGCCGGAAGGCCGGGCACGGTGAACCGGCGCCACGCTTAGTCCAGCCGATTTCCGGCGCTGGTCTTACCGAATTCTTGATTTCCGCCTCGTCACGGCCACCGCTTGCGACTACGACGCGGGTCACCGTATCCACGGCAAGGAACCGGTAACGGAATGGCGCAGCCCGCAGCCCAGAACTCAACGATCAGGAACGTGCTGCTGGCCGGTATCCTGCTGATGCTCGCCGGCGATTTCCTGTTTGCGCTGAACGACGCGATGGGCAAGTGGCTGGTCGCCAGTTTTTCCGTAGGCCAGGTCGTGCTGATCCGCTCGATCGGCGCTTTTTTCATACTCGGGCCGATGATTGCACATCAGGGTGCGGCCAAGCTGTTTCGTATGGAGCGGCCGGAGCTGCAGCTGCTGCGCGTGGTGATGACGACGCTCGACACGGCGCTGTTCTACGCGGCGGTCGTCTATCTGCCGCTCGCCGATGTGATGAGCTTCTACATGGCCGGGCCGATCTATGTGGCGGCGCTGTCGCACTTTTTGCTCGGCGAAAGGGTCGGCTGGCGCCGCTGGGCGGCGATCCTGGTCGGTTTCTGCGGCGTGCTGATCATGCTGAAGCCGTCTTCGGCCGCGTTCTCGCTGTCCTCGATGTTCGCGCTCGCCGGCAGCATTTCCTTTGCCTTCGCCATCATCCTCAATCGGCGCCTGCGCGGCACCAGCGACACGGCGCTTGTGACCTGGCAGACCATCGGCACGCTGCTGGTCGGCGCTGCGTTGACCATCGGCACCTGGAAGACGCCGTCCTCGCTCGATTTCGGCGCCATGCTGCTTCTCGGTATCGTCTCCTGCGGCGCGCATCTGATGATCACCAGGGCGTTGAAGCTGGCGCCGGCCTCGACCTTGGCGCCGCTGCATTACAGCCTGCTATTGTGGGCAGTGGTCTTCGGCCTCGCCTTCTTCGGCGATGTGCCTGGGCCGCGCATCCTGATCGGCTCGGCCATCGTCGTGCTGGCCGGCCTGTTCATCTTCCACCGCCAGAAGGTGGTCGACACCGTGCCGCCAGAAAACGTGCCGAAGGGTGTGAATTAACCCCGGCGCACCGCTGCGAGATGCCGCGAAAATTCCGGCGTCTCCATCAGCGTCTTGCAGCGCGCAAACCGGCCGTCGGCATAGGCGCGAAAGTCGTCGGCCGGATTTTTGTTGGCAAGCTGGATCAAGCCCCACAGCGTCCACAACAGGTCGCACATCGCCTTGTAGATGACGATGCGGCCGCGCTCTGCCGGTCTCGGCTCGCCGCCGAAATAGGTCAGCATCATTTCCTCCTCCTGCGCGGCGTCGAATTGCCCTTCGACCGAGAGGTCCCCGAGATCCCAGAGCGGATCGTTCATCCCGGAATATTCCCAGTCGACGATCCACATCCTGTCGCCCGTGTCGAGAAAGTTTTCGCATAGCGGGTCGCAGTGGCAGGCGACGAGCGGCAAAGGATGAGCGGCAAGTGCCGAGCGCACTGCCTCCGCCTCGCGGACCACATCGTGATAGCCGGAAGGCAGAGCGACATCCTTGGTCGACAGCACCTGCAGATAGTCGTCGATCATCGCAAACAGCTCGAAGCGGAAGGGGAACACCGCGCGGGATGTGTGCAGCTTGCGAAAGGCCTTGCCGGCGCGTGCCGGGCTGCCCGGTCGGGTCTTGAACTTTTCCGGCGACATCGTCTCGGCGCCGGCAACGAAGCGGGTCACCAGCACGCCGGTCTCGGCATCGACATGCAGCACTTCCGGGCTGACGCCGGCCTTCGCCGCCTCCCGCGCCGCCACTGCCTCGTTGGCGCGGTTGATGTATTCCTCGGTACCCTTGCCGGGAATGCGCAGGCAGAAATCTTTCCCCCTGAAGACGAGGTTGGTGAGGCCACCGAGCCGTTCCAGCGGACCGTCATAGCCGGCCAGCATCGGAATGGCCGCAAGTGCGGCGCGTGCCTGGTCATCCGCCATGGCTTTCGCTCCTTTCCCCGTGTTATTGCGACGACGACGGTTCCACAGTTTTCGCCGTTTGGCTATGATCGCGTTGCGGATCGATACCAGGCGACGGAAAGCGATGACGGATAGCAAACAGCAGAGCGCGCTCGCCGCAGCCTATGCGGCGAAGCGACCGGAAGACGTCGCGGCGCTCTACGACAGCTGGGCAGGCACTTATGACGCCGACATGTCGGCGGCCGGCTATCGCCATCCGACCATCTGCCTTGCCTTGCTGGCCCGCCATCTGCCGCGCGGCGCGGCACCTCTGCTCGATGCCGGCGCCGGCACCGGGCTCATCGGCGAATGGCTTGCCATCACCGGTTATCCGCAGGTCGAGGCCCTCGACATCTCGGAAGGCATGCTGGCGCAAGCTGCGCGCAAAGGCGTCTATTCGGCGCTGCACTGCCTGGCGCTTGGCGGACCGCTGCCTTTCGTGGACGATGCCTACGTCGGGATCATCTCAGCCGGCGTCTTCACGTCCGGCCATGTCGGGGCCGAGGGTCTGGACGAGCTGATCCGCATCTGCCGGCCGGGCGGGGTGATCGTGCTGACGGTAAAGAACACACTGTGGGATGCCGGGTTTGCCGCCCGGATCGCCGAGCTCGAGGCGCAAGGCACCGTCACCCGCGCCGAGGAGACGCCGCCCTATGTCTCGATGCCGGGCGAGGCCGATACGGTGCCGAGCCGGGGGCTGGTGCTCATCGTGAACTGAGGCTGAAACCGGAAGGCTCTAGGCCTTCACCTTTGCCCCCGTCGGATCGTAAAGTGGCTCGAGGTGGATCTTAGCCGGCGTCCGTTCCATTGCCACCACCAGCTCGTAATCGCCGGAGGTGAGGAAATCATCGCTGACGCCATCGGCATTGCGCACATAGCCGTAACCGATGTTCGTGCCGATGGTGTAGCCATAGCCGCCGCTGGTGAGATAACCGACCGCCTCGCCGTTGCGCAGGATGGTCTCGCGCCCGAGCAGGACGACATCCGGATCCTCGACAGTGAAGCCGGCAAAACGTTTCCTGAGCGTGGAGCCATCGAGCTTTTCAAGCGCCCGCCGGCCGAGGAAATCGGTGTTCTTCCTGAGCTTCACCGCCCAGCCGAGGCCGGCCTCCTGCGGCGTGTCGTTGGGTGTGATGTCGGCGCCCCAGGCGCGGTAGCCTTTTTCCAGCCGCAGCGATTCCAGCGCCCGGTAGCCGACCGGGCGGATGTCGTGGACAGCGCCCGCCGCCATCAGCGCGTCGAAAACCTCGCCCGTCGCCGCGATCGGCGCATGCAGTTCCCAGCCGAGCTCGCCGACATAGGTGACGCGCAGCGCCCGGACGGCGTGGCCGGCAATGGCGATCTCGCGAACATGGCCGAACGGAAAGGCGGCGTTCGAGACGTCGGCATCGGTCACCGCTGACAGCACGTCGCGGGCACGCGGCCCCATCAGCGACAATGTGCCGAAATCCTCGGTGACGTCGGTCAGCGTCACGTCGAACTCTCTGCCGATATGATCGGCAATCCAGGAGAAATCATGCGTGCGGAAACCGGTGCCGGTGACGATGTAGAATTTCTCCTCACCGAGCCTCGCCACGGTCAAATCGGCCTCGATGCCGCCGCGCGTGTTGAGGAGCTGCGTGTAGGTCAGCCGGCCGACCGGCTTGGCGACGTCGTTGGCGCAGATCCAGTCCAGCGCCTTCAGCGCGTCCACTCCGGTCATTTCGTATTTGGCAAACGACGATTGGTCGAAAATGCCGATCTTTTCGCGTACATGGCGATGCTCGTCGCCGACGGATGAAAACCAGTTCTGCCGGCCCATCGAATAGACGTCCTTCGGCTCGACGCCCTCCGGCGCGAACCAGTTCGGTCGCTCCCAGCCGAGCTTCGAGCCGAACACGGCGCGATGTTTTTGCAGCCGCTCGTATAGAGGCGAGACGATGCGCGGCCGGCCGGTGAGATATTCCTCATGCGGGAAGCCGATCATGTAGTGCTTGCCGTAGGCTTCCAGCGTGCGGTCGCCGACCCATTGCCTGTCGCGGTGCAGATCGGAGAAGCGGCGGATGTCGACCACCCACAAATCAAGCGGCGCCTCGCCGTCGACGACCCATTGCGCTAGCACCCAGCCGGCGCCGCCGCCGGACGCGATGCCGAAGGCATTGAAGCCGGCGCCGACGAACATATTGGGGCATTCCGGCGCCACGCCGAGGATGAAATTGCCGTCCGGCGTAAAGCTCTCCGGCCCGTTGATCATCTGCTTGACGCCGACGTTGGCGAGCGCCGGGACACGCTCTATCGCCTGGCTCATATGCTGCTCGAAATGATCGTAATCATCGTCGAACAGCCGGAACTCCCAATCCTCCGGCACATCGCCGCCCGGCAGACCGGTCGTCCAGGCCTGCGGGTTCGGCTCGTAGCCGCCCATCGCCAGCCCGCCGACTTCCTCCTTGAAATAGGTGCGGCGATCGGGGTCGCGAATTGTCGGCGAGTCGGTCGCTAAGCCGTCGATCCTCTCGGTGATGATGTACTGGTGCTTCACCGGCTGCAGCGGCACGTTGATGCCAGCCAGCGCACCCACCTGCCGCGCCCATTGCCCGGCGCAGTTCACCACCTTGTCGCAGGCGATATCGCCCTTGCTGGTCTTCACCGCGGTGATGCGGCCGTCTCTCATCTCGAAGCCGGTGACCCGCACCTCCTCGAACAATTTTGCGCCGTGCATGCGCGCGCCCTTGGCCAGCGACTGGGTGATGTCGGAAGGGCTTGCCTGACCGTCGGTCGGCAGCCAGGACGCGCCAACGAGGTCGCCGGTTTCCAGCAGCGGCCACATTTCCTTGATCTCGCCCGGCGACAGCAAATGCATATCCATGCCGAAGCTCTTTGCCGTCGTTGCCAGCCGCTTATACTCGGTCCAGCGGTCGGCATTGGTGGCTAGCCGCAGGCAGCCGGTCATCTTCCAGCCGGTGGCGAGGCCGGTTTCGGCTTCCAGCCCCTTGTAGAGATCGACCGAATATTTGAGCACGCGCGTAATCGACGCCGACGAGCGCAGCTGGCCGACCAGCCCGGCAGCATGCCAGGTCGAGCCCGAGGTCAGTTTGCCCTGTTCGAGCAGCACGATTTCGGCCTTGTGGTCGCGCGCCAGATGATAGGCCGTCGAACAGCCGATGATGCCACCGCCGATGACGACGATCTCGGCCTGGGCGGGCAGGGTCATGTCCGCGTCCCGTATTTTGTCCTGTAGTTCTCCAGGGCGGTTTCGAGCCGCGCCAGGTTTTCGTCGGCGTAGGCGGCGTAGTCGATGCCGGGCGCGTCGAGGTAGAGCTCGGAAACCATGCCCCACATCGCCTCGCGCAGCAGCGACGCGCATTGCATGGCGGCGTGCGAGCGCCGTATTGCCGGGTCCGGCTCCTTCATGAAATAGGCGGTCATGAAGGCGAAGGATTCCTCGTCGCTCATGCCGGCATTCGAAGCCGCGCCGGCAAGGTCGAACATCGCCGTGTTGAACCCGGCATATTCGAAATCGATGAGCCAAAGCCTGTGACCGTCGTCGATTATATTAGCCGGCAAAAGGTCGTTGTGGCCGAAGACGATCGGCAGCAGTTTTTGCGCGCGCTCGAGCTCGTCCGCCAGCGTCAAAAGGCGTGGCAATTCGCTCAGCTTGCGGCTGCCGCCTTCCTCCAGCGTGCGCGCATAGTCGCGAATGACGTGGAATACCCAGAACATGAAGCCGGCGCCGGAGACATGACTGGGCATTTCCCGGTGGAAGCCGCGCAGCAACGCGGCGACGCGGCCGAGATCGGCGCGCACGTCTTGCGCGACATAGGCCTTGGCGCCGAGATACTCCGTCACCATGACGCCGGGTCCGGTGTAGTGGACGGCCGGAGCGAAGCCTGCCGCGTGCGCTGCCCGCGCGGTCATCATCTCGCGCTCGCGAAAGACATGGTGGAACGGATAGTCCTGGCCGATGCGCACGACATGCCGCCCGGCCGCGTCCTTGACCAGATAATTGGCATTGCTCAGCCCGCCCGGCAGCGGCGCAATGTCGATGCTGCCGGTCCAGCAAGGCAGCGCGCGGATGCGGTCTTCGACAGTCACGATCTCGTCCAACATTGGGTCAATTTTCCACGCATGTCACGGCTGGCCAGCGATGACAATCGGACCGAGGAATGGAGGCAACGCGAAGATCTCGTCGGTGCAGATCTCGGGATCGGTATCCCGCACCGCACCGACGAGCCCCTTTGTGCCGGGTTCTTCGACGCCGGCATCCGCCCCCGCGGATCCTGAATTTCGGCACCCTTGCACCCGACAGTTTCCCGGGCGTTCGGGCAGGCGATTTTTCGTGCGGCTCAGCCCCGTCCTCCGTTCCGAGCCTGTCACAGCGATAATGTCGCGCCACGCTGGAGACGTTGTCAACGCGAAATTGTGGTGTTTTCTGGTTTTTCGCCCGAATTTTGCTAAATTCCTTGGAGTTAGTGGCATTTATGCCGTAGAAACGGTCAACAGTGCAACAATCCGACCGGATGGAACCGATGGTCCACTCGAAGCGGCATGGCGAAATCCTGCGCCTCCTCAAGGAGGAAGGCACTGTCACCATTGCCAGCCTGGCCGACCGGCTGGGCGTCTCGCTGGAGACGGTACGCCGCGACGTCAAGCCACTGACCAACGACGGTTCCATCCTCAAGATGCACGGCGCCGTCGGCCTGCCGTCGATTGCCGGCGAAGCGCCGTTCGAGCGGCGCATGCGCGAGAACGCCGACGCCAAGCGGGCAATAGCGCGCATGGTCGCCGCCACCATCCGCGACGGCGAATCGATCATGCTCGACACCGGCACCACCACCTCTTTCCTGGCCCGGGAACTGCTCGGCCACCGGCGGCTGACGGTCGTCACCAACTCCTCCGACATCGCCCGCACACTGGCCACCGTCAACGGCAACAAGGTCTATATGGCCGGCGGCGAGCTGCGCAGCGATTCCGGTGCTGCCTTCGGCGTCTCGGCCATCGAATTCGTCAGCCGCTTTTCCGTCAGCCATGCGGTGATATCGACCGGTGCGGTCGATGCCGTCACCGGCGTCATGGACTATGATTTGGAAGAGGCCGAGTTCGCCCGCATGGTGCTGTCGCGGGGCCAGCGTTCGCTTGTCGTCACCGACCACAGCAAATTCGGCCGCCAGGGTCTGGTTCAGGTCTGCGGATTCGACGGCTTTTCCGAACTCGCCACCGACCGGCCGCCACCGCACGACATCGCCGCTGCCCTTGCCCAGGCCGGCGCGCGGCTCAGCATTGCCGATGGCGGGAGCGAGGGCTGAGTTCTATCGGCAGATCGGCTACCAGCATCCCACTTCCCAGCGCCGCCTCTGCCGTGTTTAGTCCAGCCATGGCTTTCACCATCCGCCAATTGCAGTTCTTCATCGCCGTCGCCGAGCAGGGCACGGTATCGGGCGCCGCCCAGAACCTGTCGATCTCGCAATCCTCGGTCACCGAGGCGATCAAGGAGCTGGAGCACGATCTCGGCGTCGAGTTGTTCGAGCGCCACCCGCGCGGACTGAACATCACCCACAAGGGCCATCAGTTCCTGCGCCATGCGAGGAAGATCCTCGCCGACGTTTCCGATGCGCGCCGCGCCTTCTTCGGCGAACAGATCGCGGCAAGCGGGCGGCTGCAACTTGGCGTCACCTCGCTGGTCGCCGGCTATGTGCTGTCCGATCTTCTTGCCCGCTACCGCCGCGCCTATCCCGGTGTCGAGGTCTCGGCGATCGAGGACAATGGCGACTATCTCGAGCACCTGTTGATCGGCGGCAAGCTCGACATTGCCGTCATGGTCACCTCGAACCTGCGCGACCGCACGGCACTGCAGTCCGAAATCCTCGAAGTCTCGGCTTACCGGCTGTGGCTGCCGCTCGGCCATCCCTTGGCCGGCGCCGACATTATCGGCATCGGTGACATCGCCTCGGAACCGCTGATCATGCTGACCGTCGACGAGATCGAGGAGAACACCGGAAAGCTGCTGACGGCGATCGGCGCCAAGCCGCATGTCGCCTTCCGCACCCGCTCGGTCGAAGCGGTGCGCAGCCTCGTCGCCACCGGCGCCGGCGTGGCGCTGCTGCCCGACCTCGTCTACCGGCCATGGTCGCTGGAAGGCGATCGCATCGAATCGCGCGATATTTCGGGGTCGTTGCCGGTCGTCCAGGTCGGCATGGTCTGGCGGCGCGGCTCCAGTCTGCCGCAGGCGGCGCGCGACTTCATCGGGCTTGCCCAGTCGCAGCGCATGGTGCGCCAACGGCCCGAGAAGATCGGCCGCTGACGTATCGGAAAAACCGATATCGGCTTTCTGATAAATGAATTTGCGAAACCGGAAATTTCGCAGCACTTTTCGGTCAGGGAACAAAGCTGCCGCCGGAGCACGGCCCTTCAGAGCCGCGCATCCAACGTTTTTGAACGGGCGCATGATCTTCTTCCGAAAACCGAAACCGGTTTCGGGGTCATGCAAAATGGGAGATCGACGATGAATTCATTGCTGAAATCATGCACTGCCTTGACGGTCGCGCTGACCTTCTCCGGCCAGGCCATCGCCCAGGTCAAGGAGCTCGGCAAGAGTGAAGGCGAGGTCAATATCGTCGCCTGGCCCGGCTATATCGAGCGCGGCGAAACCGACAAAGGCTACGATTGGGTCACTTCGTTCGAGAAGGAGACCGGCTGCAAGGTCAACGTCAAGACCGCCAACACCTCCGACGAGATGGTCTCGTTGATGAACGAAGGCGGTTTCGACCTTGTCACCGCCTCGGGGGACGCCTCGCTGCGCCTGGTTGCCGGCAAGCGCGTCCAGCCGATCAACACCGACCTCATACCGAGCTGGAAGACGGTCGACGACCGGCTGAAGGATGCGCCCTGGTTCACCGTCGGCGGTGTCCATTACGGCGTCCCCTATCAGTGGGGGCCGAACGTGCTGATGTACAACACCGAAGTGTTCAAGGAGGCACCGAAGAGCTGGAACATCGTGTTCGAGGAAATGAAGCTGCCCGACGGCAAGTCGAACAAGGGCCGCGTCCAGGCCTATGACGGGCCGATCCACATCGCCGACGCCGCCAATTACCTGATGGCTCACAAGCCGGAGCTCGGCATCAAGGATCCGTACGAACTGACCGAGGACCAGTACAAGGCCGCGCTCGACCTGCTGCGGGTCCAGCGTACACTGGTCGGACGCTATTGGCATGACGCCGCCATCCAGGTTGACGATTTCCAGAACGAAGGCGTCGTCGCCTCCGGTTCTTGGCCCTACCAAGTCAACACGCTGATCGCGGCCAAGAAGCCGGTCGCCTCGACCATCCCCGAGGAGGGCGTTACCGGCTGGGCCGATACCACGATGATGGAGGCCGATGCTGCCCACCCGAACTGCGCCTACATGTGGATGGAGCATTCGCTGTCGCCGAAAGTGCAGGGCGACGTCTCCGCCTGGTTCGGGTCGCTGCCGGTAGTGCCCGCCGCCTGCAAGGGCAACGAACTGCTCGGTGAAGAAGGATGCAAGACCAACGGCTACGACAATTTCGACAAGATCAAGTTCTGGAAGACGCCGGTCTCGAAATGCGCCACCCAGAACGACCAGTGCGTGCCCTATTACCGCTGGGTGTCGGACTATATCGGCGTCATCGGCGGGCGGTGAGTTCGCCTCACCTACGAAGCTCGGCGCTGCCCCTCACCCTTACCCTCTCCCCGTGAAGAACGGGGGGTCGCCAGCGTTGGAGCGCCTCCCTTCTCCCCGTCCACTATACGGGGAGAAGGTGCCGGCAGGCGGATGAGGGGCGGCGCAACTGCCTGAAATTTAATGAGCCTGACAGATCAGGACAGCCCCATGACCTCCGCCGTTTCCTTCCAAAACGTCTCCCGCCATTTCGGCAGCGTGCGTGCCGTCGACGCGGTCGATCTCGACATCGTGCCGGGCGAGTTCTTCGCCATGCTCGGGCCTTCCGGCTCGGGCAAGACGACGTGCCTGCGCCTCATCGCCGGGTTCGAGCAGCCGACGGCTGGGTCGATCTCGATCTTCGGCGAACGCGCCGAGGGCGTGCCGCCCTATCGCCGCAACGTCAACACCGTGTTCCAGGATTATGCGCTGTTCCCGCATCTCAACGTGCTCGACAACGTCGCCTATGGGCTGATGGTCAAGGGCGTCGGCAGACCGGAGCGGCAAAAGGCGGCGGAAGAAGCGCTGTCGCTGGTGCGGCTTCCCGGCTACGGGGCCCGTCGCCCTGGCCAGCTTTCCGGCGGCCAGCGCCAGCGCGTCGCGCTCGCCCGTGCGCTGGTCAACCAGCCCAAGGTGCTGTTGCTCGACGAGCCGCTCGGCGCGCTCGACCTCAAGTTGCGCGAAAACATGCAGGAGGAGTTGAAATCGCTGCAGAAGGCGCTCGGCATCACCTTCGTGTTCGTCACCCACGACCAGGGCGAAGCGCTGTCGATGGCCGACCGCGTCGCCGTCTTCAACGACGGCAAGATCATGCAGATCGGCACGCCGGAAGACATCTACCAGCGCCCCAAGACCCGCTTCGTCGCCGATTTTGTTGGCTCGTCCAACGTGCTGCCACCGGACTTCGTCCAGCGCTATGCCGGCCAGCATCGCTGGGGCAGCCTGCGGCCCGAATCCATCCGCATTGGCAGGGCGGCCAAGGGCGAAGGCGTTGCCGCCCGCCTGGTCTCGACCAATTATCTCGGCGCCACGACAAGACTGGCGCTCGATGCAGAGGGCTTGCGGCTACATGCCATCGTGCCGGCGGGTGCTGCCTTGCCCCGGGAAGGCGAGGCGGTGGTGCTCACCTTCAACCGCGAGCATTTGCATTTGATGGATGAGCTGGGATGAGCCTTGACGCTGCCATGCCGCGGGCCACGGCCCCCGCCATCCTGCCGGGCAGCGGCGGCGTACGCGGCGCGCTCTCCGACATCTTCTGGCGCCGGCCGCAACTGCTGCTTCTGCTCATGCTGCTGCCGCCGGTTCTGTGGCTCGGCATCGTCTATATCGGCTCGCTGTTCGCGCTGCTTTTGCAGAGCTTCTTCTCGATCGATGAATTCTCCGGCCTGATCAACCGCGAGTTCACGCTGAAGACTTATGGCGATCTGCTGCAGGCCGCTAATCTCGACATCATCCTGCGCACGGTGACGATGGCGGCGCTGGTGACGCTCGCGTCGGCGGTCATCGCCTTTCCCATCGCCTATTACGCGGCGCGCTATCCGCGTGGCCGTTGGAAGGCGTTGTTTTATCTCGGCGTCATGCTGCCGCTGTGGTCGAGCTACCTGGTCAAGATCTATGCCTGGAAGCTGATCCTCGCCAAGGAAGGCATCCTGACGTGGCTGCTGGCCAAATTGCATCTTCTGTGGCTGCTTGATGCCTGGCTATCGCTGCCGATCGTCGGCGGCAACTCGCTGTCGGTCTCCTCAACCGGCACCTTCATCGTCTTCGTCTATGTCTGGCTGCCCTTCATGATCCTGCCGGTACAGGCCGCACTCGAGCGCGTGCCGGGCAATTTGGTCGAGGCCTCGTCCGATCTCGGAGCCTCGCCCGGCCAGACCTTTCGCAACGTGCTGTTCCCGCTGGCGCTGCCCGGCATCGTCGCCGGCTCGATCTTCACCTTCTCGCTGACGCTCGGCGACTACATCATCCCGCAGATCATCGGCACCTCGCGGCTGTTCATCGGGCAGGCCGTCTATTCGCAGCAAGGCACCGCCGGCAACATCCCGCTCGCCGCCGCCTTTACCGTGGTGCCCATTGTCATCATGGGCTTCTACCTCTGGGGCGCCAAGCGCATGGGGGCTTTCGATGCGCTCTGACCGTGGCCCATCCGCGCCGATCAGCCTGAAGCTCGCTGCCACCGGCGGCCTGCTTTTCCTGCATTTGCCGATCCTGCTGATCTTCGTCTATGCCTTCACCACCGAGGAGAAGAGCTTCGTCTGGCCGCCGCCGGGCCTGACGACGCAATGGTTCGCCATCACCTGGAACCGGCCCGACGTCTGGCAGGCGCTATCGCTGTCTGTACGGGTCGCGGCGATCTCGACCGCCATCGCGCTCGTCCTCGGCACGCTGTGCGCCGCCGCCGTGTCCCGCACAAAATTCTTCGGCCGCGAAACCATCTCGCTGCTGGTCATCCTACCGATCGCGTTGCCCGGCATCATCACCGGCATTGCGCTGCGCTCGGCCTTCGCGCTGGCCGAAATCCCGTTCTCGTTCTGGACGATCGTGCTCGGCCACGCCACCTTCTGCGTGGTCGTCGTCTACAACAATGCGGTCGCCCGTTTCCGCCGCACGTCCGGCTCGATGATCGAGGCGTCGATGGACCTCGGCGCCGACGGTTTCCAGACCTTTCGGCATGTCGTGCTGCCCAACATCGCAACCGCGCTGCTGGCCGGCGGCATGCTTGCCTTTGCGCTGTCCTTCGACGAGGTCATCGTCACCACCTTCACCGCCGGCCAGCAGCAAACGGTGCCGATCTGGATGCTCGAAGAGTTGATCCGTCCGCGCCAGCGTCCGGTCACCAATGTCGTGGCAATGGTCGTGGTGCTGGTGACGCTGCTTCCCATCCTCGCTGCCTATTACCTGACCCGCGACGGCGACCAGATCGCCGGTTCGGGCAAATGATCTCGTTCATAAGGGAGAGACTTCCATGGACACGCAGATGCTGATCGGCTCGAAATTCGAAAAAGGCACCGAGACCGAGGAACCGATCCTCAACCCGAAGACCGGGGCGACCATCCTCAATCTGCCCGAGGCCAGCCCGGCGCAGATCGAGGCGGCAGTGCTTGCCGCCGAAAATGCCTTCGTCACCTGGTCCCGCACAACACCGGCGCAGCGCGCCGGCTATCTCCTGAAGATCGCCGATCGCATCGAAGCTGCTGCACAGGATTTCGCGGCGCTCGAGGCACTGAACTGCGGCAAGCCGATCAATGCCGTGCTCAATGACGAGATCCCGGCGATCGTCGACTGTTACCGCTTCTTCGCCGGCGCGGTCCGCTCGATGCCCGGACAGGTCGCCGGCGAATATATTCCCGGCCACACCTCGATGGTCCGCCGCGACGCCATCGGCGTCGTGGCGTCGATTGCGCCGTGGAACTATCCGCTGATGATGATGGCCTGGAAGCTGGCGCCGGCGATTGCCGGCGGCAACACCGTCGTCTTCAAGCCGTCGGAGCAGACGCCGCTGACTGCGCTGAAGCTGGCAAAAATCCTTGCCGAGATCCTGCCGGAAGGCGTCGTCAACGTCGTGCTCGGCCGCGGCGACAGCGTCGGCAACACGCTGATCAACCATCCGAAGGTCAACATGATCTCGATCACCGGCGACGTCGCCACCGGCAAGAAGGTGCTGCAGGCCGCCGCCAAATCGGTCAAGCGCACGCATCTCGAGCTCGGCGGCAAGGCGCCTGTCATCGTCTTCGATGACGCCGATCTCGGTGCGGTGGTCAACGGCCTGCGCGCCTTTGGCTATTACAACGCCGGCCAGGACTGCACCGCCGCCTGCCGCATCTACGCCGGCAAGAAGATCTACGACAAGCTCGTCGCCGACCTCTCCGCTGCGGTCTCGACCATCAAGTATGATCGCCCCGACGACACCGAGAACGAGATCGGGCCGCTGATCTCGCGCCGCCAGCGCGACCGCGTCTCGAGCTTCGTCGAGCGCGCCTCGGAGCTCAAGCACATCGAGATCACCACTGGCGGCAAGCCCGGCGAAGGCTCCGGCTTTTTCTATCAGCCGACCGTCGTCGCCGGCGCGCTGCAGGAGGACGAGATCGTGCGCCGCGAAGTGTTCGGTCCGGTGGTCTCGGTCACCCGCTTTTCCGAAGTCGACGAGGCCGTTAACTGGGCCAATGACTCTGACTACGGCCTGGCGTCATCGGTGTGGACCAAGGACGTTTCGCGCGCCATGGCGACGGCGGCCCGGCTGCAATATGGCTGCACCTGGATCAACACCCATTTCATGCTGACCAACGAGATGCCGCATGGCGGGTTGAAACAATCCGGCTACGGCAAGGACATGTCGCTCTACGCGCTGGAGGACTATACCGCCGTCCGCCACGTCATGGTTGCGCACGGGTAGGGTCCAGATGCGGGGGAAGGTGGCCTGAAGGCCGGAAGTGTTGGCGCGACTATTCTTCGGCCTCGTCCGTCCCGTCCGCGGCCGGCGCCACCAGCAGTACGGCGGCGCCGAGGATCGCGGAGATGAAGGAGCCGGCGAGGATGCCGACCTTGACCGCGTCCTGCAGAGCGACGTCGCTGGCGAAGGCGAGCAGGCCGATGAACAGGCTCATGGTGAAGCCGATGCCGCAGAGCAGCGAAATGCCGACCATGTGCAGCCAGCCAGCATTGACCGGCAAATCGGCGAAGCCGAGCCGGATGGCGAGTGCGGAAGACCCGAAGACGCCGACCAGCTTGCCGGCGACGAGACCGGCGGCGACGCCGAGCGTCAGCGGCTCGGCCAGCGCGGCAGCGCTGAGACCGCCGAGCGAGACGCCGGCGTTGGCAAAGCCGAAAATCGGGATGACGAAAAAGGCGACGATTTTGTGCAGGCCGTGTTCGAGCCGGTGCAGCGGCGAATGGTCGAGATCGTGGCCGCTGCCCGGCGATATCTTCAATGGGATGGTGAGGGCCAGCGCAACGCCAGCGAGCGTCGCATGGACGCCCGATTTGAGCACCAAAACCCACAGAACGATGCCGAGCACGATATAGGGCAGCAGCGTCAGCACCCGCATGCGGTTGAGCACCACCAGCAGCGCGATGACGGCGAAGGCGGCGCCGAGATAGGCGAGCGACAGGCCGCTGGTATAGAACACCGCGATGATGAGCACGGCGCCGAGATCGTCGATGATGGCGAGCGCGGTGAGGAATATCTTCAGCGAGCCCGGCACGCGGCTGCCGAGCAGCGACAGCACGCCGAGCGCAAAGGCGATGTCGGTGGCGGTCGGAATCGCCCAGCCGGACAGAGCGGCTGGATTGTTGCGGTTGATGGCGACGTAGACCAGTGCCGGCACTGCCATGCCGCCGGCGGCGGCGATGCCGGGCAGCACGCGGCGCGGCCAGGTCGAGAGCTGGCCGTCGAGCATCTCGCGCTTGATCTCGAGGCCGACCAGCAGGAAGAACACCGCCATCAGGCCGTCATTGATCCAGTGCGAGACGCTGAGCGGTCCGAGATAGGCATGGAGGGCGGAGAAATAAGCCTCGCCCAGCGGCGAATTGGCGACGATCAGGGCCAAGGCCGCCGCAGCCATCAGGATGAGGCCGCCGGCCGCCTCGCTGTCGAGGAATTCGCGCAGCATGGAGACCAGCCGCTTTTCGTCCTGCATGTCGCCTCCGTCGTATCAGCGGCAAGGTCCGACACCGCCAAGCGATGATGCGCAAACAGCGCTGGCCGGGCAAGCCTGTAGTCAGAGCCCTTTAGCGCGGCGCGCGCTTGGCGAGGATGCGTTGCAGCGTGCGGCGATGCATGTTCAGGCGGCGTGCGGTTTCCGAGACGTTGCGGTCGCACATTTCGTAGACGCGCTGGATGTGCTCCCAGCGCACGCGATCGGCCGACATTGGATTTTCGGGCGGCGCTGCGCGTTCGCCCGCGGTGCGGGTCAGAGCCGCAAAAATGTCGTCGGCATCGGCAGGCTTCGACAGATAGTCGATGGCGCCGAGCTTTACCGCCGTCACGGCAGTGGCGATGTTGCCGTAGCCGGTGAGGATGATGGCACGGGCATCGTCGCGCTTCTCGCGAATGGCAGCGACGACGTCGAGGCCGTTGCCGTCGGCCAGCCGCATGTCGACCACCGCATAAGCCGGCGGATTGGCGCGCGCCTTGGCAACCGCCTCCTCGACGCTCTCCGCCGTCTCGACCACGAAACCCCTGGTTTCCATGGCGCGGGCAAGCCGCGTCAGGAACGGCTTGTCGTCGTCGACGATCAGCAGCGAGGTGTCCTCGCCTTCGACCATTGCGCCAATCGTTTCGTCAGTACTCATCGTGCTGAAAATCCTGCTGCCTGATTTTTACGCAAATATAGTTTCGCAACGGTATTGTCCAATTTAGGCCGTGTCGAACATGGTGGCCGAAGCCTGCTCGGGATTGAGGAAGACGCTGCGCGGCCACGATATCTGCACGATAGCGCCCTCGCCGGGCTCGCTTGAATTGCGGAAATCGAGCGTCGCGCCGGAGCGTTCGAGCAAGGTCTTGGCGATGAACAGGCCGAGGCCGAGGCCGCCGCCGGCTTCGGTGCCCTGGCGCGTCGACATATAAGGTTCGCCGATGCGGTCGATGATCTCCGGCGGAAAGCCCGGCCCGTCGTCGATGATCGAGAAGCTGACGGCGGCCTCATTCCATTTCCAGCGTATGGTGACGTTTTTGCGGGCAAAGTCGACGGCGTTCTCGACCAGATTGCCGAGGCCGTAAATGACGCCGGGATTGCGCCGGCCCACCGGTTCCGGGCCAATGCGCTCGCCCGGCCGAAGCTTGATCGAAATGCCGAAATCGCGGTGCGGCGCCGTCACTTCCTCGACCAGCGAGGTCAGCGGCAGACGCGAGAGGTGCACCTCGCTCTCGGAGGAAAGGCTGGTCAGGCGCTTCAGGATTTCGCGGCAGCGCTCGCTCTGCGAACGCAGCAGCTTCACGTCCTCGCCGTATTTCGGATCTTCGCCAAGCGCCTTCTCCATCTCCTTGGCGACAAGCGTGATGGTGGCGAGCGGCGTGCCGAGCTCGTGCGCGGCGGCCGCGGCGAGGCCGTCGAGGGCCGAGAGATGCTGCTCTCGCTGCAACACCAATTCCGTGGCGGCAAGCGCGTTGGCAAGCAGCCGCGCCTCCTCGGCCACCCGGAAGGCATAGATCGCGGTAAAGGCGATGGAGCAGAACACCGCCATCCACATGCCGGCGACATAGACGAACGGCATCGCCAATGGCGCGCCCTCATGCCAGGGCAGCGGCAGGTGGTAAAAAACCAGCAGCGTCGCCGCCACGATCACCAGCGCGCCGAGCATGGCGGTCAGCCGCAGCGGCAGCGACGTCGCCGAGACGACGACGGGCACGGTCATCAGCAGCGAAAACGGATTGGTGAGGCCGCCGGTCATGTAGAGCAGGCCGGCAAGCTGCAGGCTGTCGAAGGTCAGGATGGCGAAGGCCGAGAACGGTGTAAGCCGATGCGCCGCCGGATAGCGGAAGGTCAGCAAAAGGTTCATCCAGGCCGAACAGGCGATCAGCGCAAAACACATGCTGACCGGCAGCGGAAATTTCAGCCCGTAAGCGACGACAAGCACGGTCAGGCTCTGGCCGACGATGGCAAGCCAGCGCAACCTGATCAGCGTGTTGAGGCGCAGCCGCTGGCTTTGCTGGAAGTCGGGTGCGTGCAGGATGTTTATCATGGCCGACGATTATAGAGGGGAAACAGCCGGAGGTCTTTTCCGAAAACCGCCGAAGCTGGCCCTCGGTTCAGGATGACAGTCTGGAAGCATCAGGTACCGCGCGGCTTGGCTCGGCTGGTGGCGGCGGCGAGAAGCGGGTTCTCCGGCCATACGTGCCTGGGATAGCGGCCGCGCATCTCTGCCCGGACATCGGCCCAGGAGCCGCGCCAGAAGCCGGGCAGGTCGCGCGTCGTCTGGATCGGCCGATGTGCCGGCGACAGCAATTCGAGCGTCAGCGGCACAGTGCCGTTGGCGATCGCCGGATGCCGGTCGAGGCCGAACAGTTCCTGCACGCGGATCGCCAGCACCGGCCATTCACCGTCATAACGGATCGGCAGCCGGCTGCCCGACGGAGCGTCGAAGTGGGTCGGCGCCAATATGTCGATCTTGCGTTGCAATTCGTGCGGTACCAGCGTCATCAGGCCTTGCGAAAGCACGCTGGGATCGATTGCCGCAAAGGATTTGGCACCGGAAAGGAATGGCAGCAGCCAGTCGTCGAGGCGCTCGACGAGCGCGGCATCGGAGACATTGGGCCATGGTGCGCCAAGGCCGCGATGCAGCCAGCCGAGCCGCTGCCGCAACGTCTCCGCCTCCCTGTTCCACGGCAACAGGGACAGGCCGTGTTCGCGCAAGGCGCCGAGAATGGCGCTGTCTGCGTCGGCACCGGTCGGCGCCGGCAGCATGCGTTCGGACAACATGATGGCGCCGAGGCGAACCGTTTCGCGCACCCGCACCGCGCGCCTGTCGCGGTCGAAGCTCACCTCCCGGCGGGTCTCGATCTTTTCCGCCAGCGCGGCACGGATATCCGTCTCATCGATGGCTGCCGCTGCGGTGATGCGGGCGTTCTGCGCCTTGCCCTGCAGGTCGGCGACGACGAGCCAGATCTCGCCGGCCAGCGGATCGGAGGCGTCGAGCATGGCGCCCGAGCCGTTGGCAAGCACGAAGCGACCACGCTCGCCGCGCGCTTTGGCGACCCGATCCGGCCAGGCATGGATGAGGAGCGCCCCGGCGGTGCTGCCCTCCCCCTTGAGGGGGTCCGAAGGACGGGCGAGACCCGCGGCTCGCCCCGGCGCGTCGATGCGCGTAGCGGATCGGGGTGGGGTCGGTCCGGGCACGCCATCGGCGACCCCGCCCCGTCTCCCTCGCTTCGCTGCGCTCAACTCACTCGCCGACCCTCCCCTCGAGGGGGAGGGTGAAGCCTGCTTTGCCAACCTCTCGGCCAGCTGCCGGGCAGCGGTGGCACGCGGCGATTTTTCGGCGTGAAAGCGCATCAGTCGCCGTTCGAGATCGGCGCCGTCGCCGCCAAGGCCACGCTCAGTGAGCAGCACGGCGAGCATCGCCGCCTCGAGCGCCTGGCCGGTCCTTGCCGCCTCGGCGACCATGTGGGCGAGCCGAACCGGTAGCGCCAGCCTGCGCATCGCGGCACCGGCATCCGTCAGGCGTCCTGCCGCATCGACAGCATCGAGGGCGCGCAGCAGCGCCCTCGCCTCGGTGAGCGCCGGAGCCGGCGGGGGGTCGAGGAAGGACAGGCTGGTCGGATCGGCGACGCCGAAAGCGGCGCAATCGAGCAACAGGCCGGAAAGATCGGCCTCGAGGATTTCCGGCGGCGTGAAGGCCGGCAGGGCCGCCGTCTGCTCGGCCCGCCATAGCCGGATGGCGACGCCCGGCTGTGTGCGCCCGGCACGGCCGGCGCGCTGGTCGGCGGAAGCGCGGGAAGCACGCACCGTCTCCAGCCGCGTCAGGCCGCTCGCCGGCTCATAGCGCGGCAGCCGCGACAGGCCGGAATCGATGACGACGCGCACGCCGTCGATGGTGATGGAGGTTTCGGCGATCGATGTCGCCAGCACCACCTCGCGGCGGCCGGGCGGCGCCGGCTTGATCGCCGCGTCCTGCGCCTTGTTGTCGAGCATGCCGTAGAGCGGCACGATGTCGGTGTCGGCGCCTACCTTGCCCGCCAGCCGCTCGGCGGTGCGCTCGATCTCGCGCTGGCCGGGCAGGAAAGCGAGCACGCTGCCCTCCTCCCCGGCAAGCGCCGAGCGGATCGCCCTGGCCATCGCATCCTCGATGGTGACGCCGGCCGGCCGCTCGTCATAGCGGATGTCGACCGGGAAGGCGCGGCCTGCGCTCTCGATCACCGGCGCGCCGGACAGCAATTTTGCGACACGCGCGCCATCGAGCGTCGCCGACATCACCAGCAATCTGAGGTCGGGCCTCAGCGCACTTTGCACGTCGAGGGCCAGCGCCAGCCCGAAATCGCCGTCGAGCGAGCGCTCGTGGAACTCGTCGAATAGCACCGCCGAAACACCGGGCAGCTCGGGATCGTCGAGGATCATGCGGGACAGCACGCCTTCGGTGACGACGAGAATCCTGGTCTTTGCGGAAGTGCGGTTTTCCATGCGCATGGCATAGCCGACGGTTTCGCCGGGCTCTTGGCCAAGCAATTCGGCCATGCGGCGGGCGGCAGCGCGGGCGGCGAGGCGGCGCGGCTCGAGCAGAATGATTTTTCCGGCGCCGAGCCATTCAGCGTGGAGCAGCACCAGTGGAACCAGCGTCGTCTTGCCGGCACCGGGCGGCGCCACCAGCACGGCGCTATTGCCATGGCCGAGCGCTTCATTGAGCGCCGGCAAGACAGCGGAGACCGGCAGTTCCGGCAAAGGTTTTGTGGTCATTGTCCCAAGGATGTGCAGCCAGTTGGCAGCGACCGCATATCAGCGGTGGCGGTCGCGGCGCAACCTCCGCGCCGACTCAAAGCCTGGTCCGCGAAAACGGGTTCCAGCGCACGGTGCCGAGCCGCACCTCCTCGCGCACCATCGTCAGCAGACCGGAACCACCGACCACGGCCAAGCCGACCAGCGACAGAAAATCGGGATATTCCCTGAAGAACAGCGCACCTAGAATCACCGCCCAGACGATCTGCGAATAATGCGTTGGCGCGATGCGGTTGGCCGGTGCGTATTTGATCGCCAGCAGATGCAGCAGCTGACCGCCGGCGGTAAAGGCGCCGGCGAGCACCAGCCACGCCCATTGCCTGCCATCCGGCAGCGAGAACGAGGTGGCCGCCGCACCGACGCCGTTGAAGAGCAGGCCGTAGCCGATCAGCACGCCGAGCATCGTCGTGCGCTTTTCCTGCGCGGCCAGCGAACGCATCAGGATGACATTGGTGGCGGCCAGGAAGGCGATGATGAACGCCGCCAGATGACCAAGCTGCAACTCGCGAAACCCAGGCCTGACGACCAGCATGACCCCGGCAAAGCCGGCGACGACCGCCAGCCATCGCCATGGGCCGACCTTCTCCTTGAGGACCAGCGTAGCCAGGATGGTGACGAACAGCGGCGCCAGGAAGATGAGCGCATAGACTTCTGCCAGCGGGATGGTGGTGAAGGCATAGACGCTGAGCACGCCCGAGGCGATGCCGGCCCAGGCGCGGGCCTGTACCGCCCACGGCCGGGTCGTGCGCCAGAAATCGCGCCAGCGCTCGCTTGGCGGCCTGGCAAAGAGCAGAAAGCAGCCGGCAAACAATGTCGAGAAGAAGCCGATCTCGAAGACGTTGAACTGCCCGCCCAGGCTTTTGACAACGGCGTCGCTGCACGAATAGCTTGCATAGGCGATGAGAGCGAGCAGAATTCCGTTGGGCACGTTTTTCCGTTTCCGGGAGAGATGAGAGTGAAGATACTGGCGCTTGGCGCGCATCCGGACGACATCGAGATCTTCATGTTCGGTACGATGGCGGCCTATGCCGCGCAAGGCGCAGAACTCTTTTTTGCCATAGCCACGGATGGCGCCAGGGGCGGCTACGGCGATCCGGCCGCGCTTGCCCGCACGCGCCGCAAAGAGGCGACGGCGGCGGCCGGCCTGCTTGGCGTGACGCCGCGCTTCCTCGACTTTCCCGATGGCGCGCTGGTGGCGGATGCCGCGCTGATCGGGGCGCTGAAAGCACTGATTGGCGAGATGGGGCCGGATCTGGCGATCACCCATGCGCCGAACGATTATCATGGCGACCACCGCGCGCTGTCGGATGGCATGCGCATCGCGGCATCATTTTCCGTGCCGGTGCTGCATGCCGACACGTTCGCCGGCACCGGGTTTTCGCCAACGCACTACGTCGATACCTCCAGGTATTTCGATCTCAAGGCGGAGGCGATCCGGGCGCACCAGTCGCAGGATCCCGAGCGTTTCGTCGACGCGGCGCGCACGCAGAACGCCTTTCGCGCCGGCCAGTGCAACGGCCCAGCCGGATCGTTCGCCGAGGCCTTCCGCTTCGAGCCGGTCTTCCCCTTCGCCGATATCCGCGCGCTGGTGCCGCTGGCCCCGGTGATCCGTCCGGTGGCGGTCAGCAACAAGACGGTGACCTAGGCAGGTCGCCGCAACTTCTCACGTTGCTTTCCTATCCAGCATGCTGCGATGCAGCAACGAATTCGCTTGCCTTGTTTAGTAAAAATTGCATCACTAAACAAATTACTAAACATCCGGTGCGCCGCCGCGTCGTTGTGTTTGGGCCCCGGAGGAGGGGTTTAGCGGGCTCTTGAAACCGTCATCCGGACGCGTTTCGCAAATGGGAGGAAGGCATGAAATCGACCTTGAAACTGACGTTGGGACTGGCCTCGACACTCTTTGCGTCGACAGCCGTTTCGAACGTCGCGCAGGCAGAAGATCTGACGCTTTGCTGGGCAGCCTGGGACCCAGCCAACGCGCTTGTGGAATTGTCCAAGGACTTCACCAAGGAAACCGGCATCGGCATGAAATTCGAATTCGTGCCGTGGACCAACTATGCCGACCGCTTTCTCAACGAGCTGAATTCGCACGGCAAGCTGTGCGACCTCATCATCGGCGACAGCCAGTGGATCGGCGGTGCCGCCGAGAACGGCCATTACGTCAAGCTGAACGACTTCTTCGACAAGGAGAAGATCAGCATGGACGATTTCGTGCCGGCGACCGTCGTCGGCTACTCGGAATGGCCGAAGAACTCGCCGAATTACTGGGCGCTGCCGGCCATGGGCGACGTCGTCGGCTGGACTTACCGCAAGGACTGGTTCTCTAAGCCGGAGCTGCAGAAGGAATTCAAGGAAAAGTACGGCTGGGATCTTGGCCCGCCGACGACCTTCGACCAGCTGAAGCAGATCGCCGAATTCTTCCAGAAGCGCGACATCGACGGCAAGACCGTCTATGGCGCGTCGATCTACACCGAGCGCGGCTCGGAAGGCATCACCATGGGCGCCATGGACGTGCTCTACAGCTTCGGCTTCCAGTACGAAAACCCGAAAAAGCCCTACGAGATGGAAGGCTTCGTCAACTCCGATAAATCGGTGAAGGGCCTGGAGTTCTACAAAGCCCTCTACGATTGCTGCACCCCTCCCGGCGCCTCGAACAGCTACATGGGCGAAGGCGTCGATGCCTTCAAATCCGGCCAGGTGGCAATGCACATGAACTTCGCCTTCACCTGGCCAGGCCTGCAGAAGGACGAGAATGTCGGCGGCGACAAGATCGGCTATTTCGTCAATCCCAAAGGTCCGGACGGCGACCAGTTCGCCCAGCTCGGCGGCCAGGGCATCTCGGTGGTCTCCTATTCCGACAAGCAGGAAGCCGCGCTCAAATACATCAAATGGTTCGCCAACAAGGACGTGCAGTCCAAATGGTGGTCGCTCGGCGGCTATTCCTGCCTCAACGCGGTTGTCAAGGACCCGGGCTTCCCGGCCAGCCAGCCCTATGCGCAGACCTTCCTCGACTCGATGGCAATCGTGAAGGACTTCTGGGCCGAGCCGAGCTACGCGCCGCTGCTGCAGGCGTCGCAGAAGCGCTTCCACGACTATGTCGTCGCCGGGCAAGGCTCGGCCAAGGATGCCCTCGACGGCCTCGTCAAGGACTGGACCGAGGTCTTCCAGGACGACGGCAAAATGTAACCGGCTCCTCCCGAGCCCATGACCGAACCGTCCCGTGCCACCCTTGGCACGGGACACAGTTCAGATAAATTCCATTGTCGAGACGAACCAAGTGACCGAAGCGGGACTGACCATGCTCAATCGGACGGCGGACAGCGTTGCCCGGGCTACGCCCGAGCCGTTGGCCCGCAAGGTCCGGGGCATCAGCGACAAGGGCCTCGCCTGGCTGTTCATCTCGCCGACGATCCTGTTGCTTCTAGCCATCAACATCTTTCCGCTGTTCTGGGCAATCTATCTGTCCTTCACCAATTTTCGCGCCAATCGCCCCAACGAGGTTGTGAAGAATCTCGGGCTGGCCAACTACAAGCGCATCCTCGCCGACCAGGACATCTGGATCGCCATGCAGACGACGGCGCATTTCGTGTTCTGGACCATCCTGCTGCAGACGCTGATCGGCTTCACGCTGGCCTGGCTGATCGACCGTAAGTTTCGTGGCCACGCCTTCTGGACGACAATCATCCTGGTGCCGATGATGCTGTCGCCGGCGGTGGTCGGTAATTTCTGGCGCTTCCTCTACGAGCCGCAGATCGGGCTGTTCGCCTACGCCGTTTCGTTCGTCACCGGCATCCCGGCAACGCAGATCAGCATGCTCTCCAACGTGTCACTGGCGCCATGGTCGATCATCATCGTCGACACCTGGATGTGGACGCCTTACGTGATGCTGATCTGCCTCGCCGGCCTGCGCTCGATCCCCGAATACATCTACGAAGCGGCCGAGGTCGACCGCGCCTCCAACTGGCGGCAGTTCTGGTCGATCACACTGCCGATGGCGCTGCCCTTTATCATGCTGGCGGTGCTGTTTCGCGGCATCGAGAACTTCAAGATGTTCGACATGGTCAATTTGCTCACCGGCGGCGGGCCGGGATCGACCACCGAAGTGGCCTCGATCACGCTGAAGCGGCAGGCCTTCGAAAGCTGGCGGACGGGCTATTCCTCGGCCTTCGCCATCATCCTGTTCGTCGCGGTGTTCGGGCTGGCCAACATCTACGTCAAGGCGCTGAACAAGGTGAAGCAGAGATGAGCCTGACGTCAGCCCACTCCGTTGTCGCACCGTCGGCCACGTCGAAGCGCGTCGCCGGCACGATCATCGTCGTCTACGCGCTGATCTCGATCGTGCCGCTGCTGTGGATCTTCGCCACCAGCTTCAAGACGCCGCCGGATTCGATCGCCTACCCGCCGAAGATCCTGTTCCAGCCCAGCCTCGAAGGCTATTGCAACCTGTTCACGACGCGGACCAGGCAGACGCCGGAATACATCAACTCGCTGGGGCCAGCGGCCGGCCTCTGCGATGCGACGGTGCGCAAGCGCAATATGGTCATCGCCGGCCCGTCGAACTTCATGCCGCGCTTCGTCAATTCGCTGATCATCGCCTTCGGCTCGACCTTCTGCGCGGTGTTCCTCGGCACGCTGTCGGCCTACGGTTTTTCGCGCTTCAAAGTGCCGCTCGCCGACGACCTTTTGTTCTTCATCCTGTCGACGCGCATGATGCCGCCGATCGCGGTCGCGATTCCCATCTACCTGATGTATCGCGAGCTTGGCCTGTCGGACACGGCGCTCGGCATGATCCTGCTCTATACGGCCGTCAACGTGTCCTTGGCGGTGTGGCTGCTGAAAGGCTTCATCGACGAGATCCCGCGCGAATACGAAGAAGCGGCGATGATCGACGGCTACACCAGGCTGCAGGCGTTCTGGCGGACCGTGCTGCCGCAGGCGACCACCGGCATTGCCGCAACAGCCATCTTCTGCCTGATCTTTGCCTGGAACGAATATGCCTTCGCCGCGCTGCTGACTTCGGGCACGGCGCAGACCGCGCCGCCCTTCATCCCGACCATCATTGGCGAAGGCGGCCAGGACTGGCCGGCGGTAGCTGCCGGCACGACGATCTTCCTGGTGCCGATCCTGGTCTTCACCATCCTGCTTCGCAAGCAATTGTTGCGCGGCATCACCTTCGGCGCGGTGCGCAAATGAACCTGACCACTAAACGCAAATCGCGCTGGCCCGTCTGGGCCAGGCGCGGGCTGATGGAAAACGTCGCCACCGCGATCATCGCCATCGGCTTCCTGATGCTGTTCCAACCCTTCGCGCTGGCGCTCTACACCTATTCCTTCATCACCATGCTGGCCGGCACGGCGATGTTCATCATCGTCTCGAAATTTCCGGAGTAGACGATGGCCGAGATCAGGGTGGAACATCTGAGGAAGGCATTCGGCGATTTCGTCGCCGTGCAAGATTCCAACTTCGTCGTCGAGGACGGCGAATTCTTCGTCATGCTGGGGCCGTCGGGCTGCGGCAAGACGACGACGCTTCGCATGATCGCCGGGCTCGAACTGCCGACCGGCGGCAAGATCCTGCTTGGCGGCGAGGACGTCACCATGCGGCGTGCCCGCGAGCGCGACATCGCCTTCGTCTTCCAGCTGTTCGCGCTCTATCCGCACATGAATGTGCGGAAGAACATCGGCTTTCCACTGCTGGCGCAAGGCATGCCAGGCGCCGAAATCCGGGCCAGGGTGGAAGAGACGGCGAAGCTTTTGCGGATCGACCATCTGCTTAACAAATCCGTCTCCGGGCTTGCCGGCGGCGACCGCCAGCGCGTTGCGCTCGGCCGCGCCATCGTGCGGCGGCCAAAGTGTTTCCTGATGGACGAGCCGCTCGGCACGCTCGACACCGAATTCCGCGACCTGATGGTCCATGAGCTGCGCGAACTGCACAACCGCATCCACGCCACCACCGTCTATGTCACGCATGACCAGATGGAAGCGATGTCGATGGCCGACAAGATCGCGGTGATGAACCATGGCGTCATCGAGCAGTTCGGCACGCCGCGTGAGATCTACGATCGGCCGGCAACGATGTTCGTCGCCGACTTCATCGGCTCGCCGCCGATGAATTTCCTCAGCTTCGGCGGCGGGCTTTCAAAGGGTACCAGGGAAATTGTTGTGCAAGGCGCGAAGGTGGCCGTGCCGGAGGTGCGCGAGGATGTTGCGCCGGCCGAGATGGCGCTTGGCATCCGGCCGGAGCACATCCGTTTCGACGACGCTTCGAAGCTGCGCGGCGCCATTTATGGCACCGAATATCTCGGCACCACGCAGATTGTGGCGGTGGAGACGGCAGACGGCATCATCAAGGCCAGGGTGCCGGCCGAAATCCGGCTCAATCCGGGCGATCATGTCGGCCTGGCGCTGAGCAGCGCGCGGCTGTCGCTGTTCGCAAAAGGATCCGGCCGTGCGGTGCGCACCGAAATCCATGACTCGGCCTCCCAGGGGAGAGCGCATCATGGCTGACGTTCACATCAAAGGCGTGACCAAGGTTTTTGGCGAGCATGTCGCCGTCGACAATCTCGACCTGCATATCGCCGACGGCGAATTCGTCGTGCTGCTCGGGCCGACCGGCGCCGGCAAGACGACGACGCTCAGGCTGATCGCCGGGCTGGAGCGGCCCGAAGCGGGCTCGATCCATATTGCCGGCCACGACACGACGACGCTGTCGCCGGCCGAGCGCGACACCGCTTTCGTGTTCCAGCAATATTCGCTCTATCCGCATCTGTCGGTCTACGACAACCTCGCCTTTCCGCTGCGCTCGCCGGCGCGGAAAATGCCGGAGGACCAGATCCGCCGCCGCGTCGAGGATGTGGCCAAGATGGTGCGCATCCACCACAAGCTGAATAATCGCTCGACCAAACTCTCGGGCGGCGAGATGCAGCGCGTCGCCATCGGCCGCGCTTTGGTGCGCAAGCCGTCGATCTACCTGATGGACGAGCCGCTGTCGTCGCTCGACGCCAAGCTGCGCGCCGATCTCAGGCTCGAGCTGAAGCGCATCCAGGCCGAACTCGGCGCTACAATGCTCTACGTCACACACGACCAGATCGAAGCGATGACCATGGCCGACCGCATCGGCATCCTCGCCGACGGCGTGCTGGTGCAGATTGGTTCCCCGCGCACGATCTATTCTGAGCCGGCAAACCTTCACGTCGCGGCAAGGCTCGGCCAACCGGCCATCAATTTGTTGCCGGTCGGCTTGCTGCCGGATGGCGGCGCGCCGGCGGGAACCAAGACAATCGGTGCGCGTACCGAACATCTTTCGATCGAGAAGGCCGCGAACGGCCATGCCGACGGCGTCGTCGATTGGGTCGAGCATCTCGGCGACCAGAACCATCTGCACGTGACGGTGGGGACCAAGAAGCTGGTGACGCTGACCGACCCCGACACCGACCTGGCGCAGGGCGACAAGATCATGATCCGCTATCGCTCGCCGCTGTATTTCGGCGCCGATGGGCGACGGCTGATGTGAGCGCTGCGCGAGTGTTTTCCTGGCACCTTTCAACCGGCAATTTCGGGCACCGGACTGGACCAATTCGATGAAGCATTTTTTCAATCGCAGGGATACGATCGTAACTGAGGCCCTGGACGGCTTTCTCGGCACGACCGGCGCCGGCGATCTCGCTCGCCTCGACGGCTATCCCGAGATCAAGGTCATTCTCCGCGCGGACTGGGATAAGACCAAGGTCGCGGTCATTTCCGGCGGCGGGGCCGGGCACGAACCCGCGCATGCCGGTTTCGTCGGCATGGGCATGCTGACGGCGGCGGTTTCGGGCGAGATCTTTGCTTCGCCGAGCGTGGAAGCGGTATTGGCCGCCATCCGCACGGTGACCGGTCCCGCCGGATGCCTGCTGATCGTCAAGAACTATACCGGCGATCGCCTCAACTTCGGCTTGGCCGCCGAGAAGGCGCGCGCCGAAGGCTTCCGCGTCGAGATGGTGATCGTCGCCGACGACATTGCCCTCCCTGACATTGCCCAGCCGCGTGGCGTTGCCGGCACCTTGTTCGTTCACAAGATCGCCGGCCATCTGTCGGAAGCAGGCGTTGATCTGGCGGGGGTTGCCGCGGCGGCGCGGGCCGCGGCGGCGGACATCGTTTCCCTCGGCATATCGCTGTCATCCTGCTCGATCCCCGGCCAGAGCCATGACGAAAGATTTGGCGCCGAGGACGCTGAACTCGGCCTCGGCATCCATGGCGAACCGGGCGTTGAGCGGATTGCGGTGCAAAGTGCCGAAGCGCTGGTTGCGATCATGTCGGAGCGCCTTGCCGCGCGGCTCGATCCCGCCAGCGACTACGCCTTGCTGATCAATAATCTCGGTTCGGTGCCACCGCTGGAAATGTTGCTTGTCGCCAATGCGGTGTTGGCTTCACCGCTGGCACGAAAGGTGACGCTGACGATCGGGCCCGGGCAGCTTATGACCGCGCTCAACATGAACGGCTTTTCTCTGTCGCTGATCCGGCTCGATGCGCCGCGCGAAGCAGCCTTGCGGGCGCCGGTCGGCCCTCACGCCTGGCTGCCGGCAAGAGCCGTTCGCCCAACGAGCGTCGTGCCGGTGGCCAAAGCTGCCGGCCCGGACAACGCGTCGAAAGCCAGCCAGGACGCGCGCACCGAGCGGCTGGTGGTCGCGGTCTGCGAACGGCTGATCTCGCTTGAAGGCGCGTTGAACGGACTGGACGCCAAGGCTGGAGACGGCGACACCGGATCGACTGTGGCGGCCGGTGCGCGCAGCGTGCTTGGCCGCGTTGCGACACTGCCGCTCGCCGACCCTGCCGCAACGCTCGCCGCCGTCGGCGACATCCTGAGCGCCAGCATGGGCGGCTCTAGCGGCGTGCTGTTGTCGATCTTCTTCACCGCCGCCGCGCAGGCGCTGCAGTCTGGCGAAACGCCTCCCAAGGCACTTCTCGCCGGCCTGGATCGGATGTCCTTCTATGGCGGAGCGAGGATCGGCGATCGCACGATGATCGATGCCCTGGAACCCGCCTTGAGGGCGCTGGATAGGGGGAGTCTGGAAGATGCGGCGGTCGCGGCGCAACGCGGAGCCGAGGCCACCGCGGCCATGCGCAAGGCCAAGGCCGGGCGGTCCGCCTATATTGGCAGCCAGCTCGACGGCGTGGTCGACCCCGGCGCCTTTGCCGTCACCGAGGTCTTCACTGCCCTCGCCGCGTTGCTCGAACCCGCTTGACTGGGGAAAAGAATGCTTCAATTGCCGGATATGCAATTTTCTCGTACTGCCGGCGGCGCAGGGGCCAGGAGCATGGGTGACATGGCGGTAGCGGATCTCTCCAGGCTGATCGAGGCGTCGGCAAACACCATCGCCGCCCATGCCGAAGAGCTGACCAGGCTCGACCAGGCGATCGGCGACGGCGACCATGGGCTCAACATGAAACGCGGCTTCGAGGCCGTGCGAGCCGAGGCCGGTGCGTTCGCGGCAAAGCCGTTGCCCGAGGCGCTGAAGGCGATCGGCACCAAGCTGGTGATGACCGTCGGCGGAGCCTCCGGTCCCTTGTTCGGCACGCTGTTCATGGCGCTCGGCAACGAGATTTCCGCCGCGCCGGATCGCGCCAATCTGGCGGCGGCCTTCGGCAAGGCTATCGAAGCGGTGGCCGCCAGAGGCAAGTCGCAGGCCGGGCAAAAGACCATGCTCGACGTGCTGCAGCCGGTGCATGAGGCCCTCCTGCAGGGAAAGACGGCAGCGGACATCGTCAACATTGCCGACAGTGCAGCCGAGGCGACCGTGCCGATGAAGGCGTTGCGTGGGCGCGCCTCATTCCTTGGCGACCGTTCGATCGGTCATATGGATGCCGGCGCACGCTCGACCGCGCTTCTGGTGCGGGCCGTAGCCGAAGCAATCGAGAGGCGCGCATGAGCAATGTCGGCATCGTCATCGTATCGCATTCGCCGCTGGTCGCCGAAGGCACCGCCGACATGGTGCGGCAGATGGTTGGCAACGAAGTGCCGCTTGCATGGTGCGGCGGAAACGGCCATGGCGGGCTGGGAACCAACGTCGAGGCGATCATGGGCGCCATCGACAAGGCTTGGTCGGAGGCGGGTGTCGCGATCCTCGTCGATCTCGGCGGTGCCGAGACCAATAGCGAGATGGCGGTCGAGATGATCGGCGAACCACGCGCCCAGAAGATCATCGTCTGCAATGCGCCGATCGTCGAAGGCGCGGTGATGGCGGCGACCGAGGCTTCCGGCGGCGCCTCGCTCAAGGAAGTGGTGGCGACGGCGCACGAATTGTCGCCGTCGTGAATGAACGGGAATTTTGACAAGCATGTCCGCAGCAGCCGAAGCCAGCGTCCTGATCACCCATGAGGTGGGACTGCATGCGCGTCCTTCGGTGAAGTTCACCAAGCTTGCCAAGACGTTTTCGGCCGACATCGAGATTGCGCTCGCCGCCAACGGACCGTGGCTCGACGCCAAGAGCATCGTTAAGGTAATGGCTGCGAAAGCGCCGAAAGGTACTGTCCTGCATATCAGAGCCAGAGGGGACGGCGCCGGTGAGGCGGTCGGCGCGCTGGTCGAGCTGGTGCGGCGCGATTTCGACGAAGGCAAGGACCATGCCCGAACCGCTTAGGCTGCAGGGCATTTCGGCATCGGCCGGCTATGCCGAGGGGCCGCTGTTCGATCTGGACCAGGCTACTGTGCGTTATGTCCGCAAGGCGACTGCCGCGGACGAGAAAGCGGCGCTTGAGGCCGCCATCTCCATTGCCGCAGGCCGGCTCGCGACATTGATCGAAACCAGCGACAGCGAGGCGGCCGGGATCCTCGAATTCCAGCTCGCCATACTGGAGGACGACGCGCTGACCGGCCCGGCTTTTTCGCACATCGCCGAGGGCATGGCTGCTGATGTGGCTTGGCGAACAGCGCTCGACGCCGAGATCGCCGGCTATGAAACATCCGACCAGGACTATTTCCGGGCGCGTGCGGCCGATATGCGCGATATACGCGACCAGGTGCTGCGCGCGCTGACCGGGGGCGGCGACATTGCCGCACCGGCGGGTGCGATCTTCTACGGCGAGGATATCGCACCGACGCGCTTCCTCGAAACCGACTGGAGTGCCGGCGGCGGCATAGCACTTACAGCCGGAAGTGCCGCAAGTCATGTCGCAATGCTGGCACGCTCGCGCGGCGTGCCAATGGTGGTGGGGCTTGGACTCGTGGCGCATGGGGTGGCCGGGCCCGGTGCTTCGCCGGCTCACCTTACCGGAATCGCACTGCTCGATGCCGAACATGGCGGCATCGTGTTGGCGCCTTCGAAAGCGGAGATCGCCATATTCCGGCGATCGTCGTTGTCTTTCGCAGCGCATCGCGGCAAAGCGGCAGCCTATCTGACAAGGCCGGCGGCAACGAAGACCGGCATAGCGGTCCGGATGCAGGTGAATATTGCCGATCCGTCCGATGTCGACACCATCGATGTCGCGACCTGCGACGGTGTCGGGCTGATGCGGACCGAATTCCTGTTCGGCAAGACACTGCCGGACGAGGAGACGCAATATCGCGCCTACCGCAAAGTGCTGGAATGGGCAGGCGACAGGCCGGTAACGATCCGTACCGTCGATGCGGGCGGCGATAAGCCTGTGCCGGGCCTGACCGTCGAGGAAGGTAATCCATTCCTTGGCCTGCGCGGGATCAGGCTGTCGCTGGCGCGCCCAGAGGTCTTTCGCGTGCAGATCCGCGCCTTGCTACGCGCCGCCATGCACGGCAATCTGAAGGTGATGTTCCCGATGATCGCCGTCCCGGAAGAGTATGGACGCGCCACCGCGCTGTTCGCAGAGGAGCAGGCTGACCTTTTGGCGTGCGGCATCGCGCAAAAAATGCCGCCGCTTGGTATCATGGTCGAGGTGCCGTCGGTGGCGATTGCGCCGGAGGCATTCGCCAGGGCCGCCTTCTTCTCGATCGGTTCGAATGATTTGACCCAATACGTGATGGCCGCCGCTCGCGACAACATTTCTGTCGCACATCTGAATTCCGTCAGGCACCCGGCCGTGCTCCGGCTGATCGCCTCCGTTGCCGCCTTCGGCCGCGAGCATAATATCCCGGTCAGCCTGTGTGGCGATGCCGGCGGCGACCCCGCCTCGATCCCGGCGCTGCTCGAAGCCGGCCTGCGTGACCTCTCCGTCGCTCCCGCCCAACTCGCGATGGCTAAGGCGGCCATCGCGGACGTTTCGATCTAGGCCCCGGCATGGCAGACAAGGCGTCGCAATCCGGCCCCGAAGAGGCGATCCGCGCCTACAAGACGATCCTGTCGCAGGTGATCGACCAGCGCCCATCCGGCATGCGCCAGCGCCTCGCCGACGCGCTGGGCAAGCACCGCAGCTTCGTCACGCAGATTTCCAGCCCGGCCTATTCGACGCCGATACCATCGAAGCATTTGCCGGCTATCTTCTCGGTCTGCCATTTCAGCTCGGCCGAACGCGATCATTTCCTTGACGCATATCATCGGGCGCATCCGGGAAAGATGTCGCTGGCTGCAGGCATGCGCAAGACACGCCATGTCTCGCTGATCGTTCCCGATTTCGGCGACGACAAGCAGAACGCGGCGCTCGACCGGGCGGTCAACGATTTCATCCAGAAGATCACCAGCATCGCCGGCAAGGGCAGCTGACGCTGGGCTATTTCGGGAGGACAGCCATGAAGAAATTTCTGAATTCGGTCGATACGGTGCTGACCGAGAGCCTCGACGGCTTCGTTGCCGCGCATGCCGACATCCTGGCGCTTGGCGAGGAGCACAAATTTGTCCGCCGCAAGGTGCTCAAGCCGGGCAAGGTGGCGCTGATCTCCGGTGGCGGCTCGGGTCACGAGCCGCTGCATGGCGGGTTCGTCGGGCATGGCATGCTGGATGCCGCCTGCCCCGGCCAGGTATTCACCTCGCCGACGCCTGACCAGATGATGGCGGCGGCCGAAGCCGTCAATACGGGCGCCGGCTGCCTGTTCATCGTCAAGAACTACGAGGGCGACGTGATGAATTTCGACATGGCCGCTGAAATGACGGAAGGCGTGATGCAAATCGTGACCAATGACGACGTCGCGGTCGAAAACTCGTCCTACACCACCGGCCGGCGCGGCGTCGCCGGTACGCTGGTGGTCGAGAAAATCGTCGGCGCGGCAGCCGAACAAGGCATGCCACTGGAGCCGTTGAAGGCGCTGGGCGAGCGCGTCAACGGCGCGACGCGCTCGATGGGCGTGGCGCTGACCAGTTGCACCGTGCCGGCGGCGGGCAAGCCGACCTTCGATATCGGCGACGGCGAGATGGAGTTCGGGGTTGGCATCCATGGCGAGCCCGGAAGGCGGCGCGACACATTGAAGAGCGCCGATGCTATCGCCGAGGAGATCTGTACCGCAATCCTGGGTGACCTGGGCGACGGTGCCAGAGGCCAGGCGCTACTCTTCGTCAACGGCTTTGGCGGCACACCGTTGATGGAGCTCTATCTGATGTACAACAGCGCCCGCAAAATCTTCGAGAAGCACGGCGTGACGGTGGCCCGTTCGCTGGTCGGATCCTATGTGACCTCGCTCGACATGGCCGGCTGTTCGATCACGCTGAGCATGCTCGACGACGAGGCGGCTGTTTGGTGGGATGCACCGGTACATACGGCCGCGCTGCGCTGGGGCATGTAGCGGCGCAGGATGTCCCAGAAATAGTCGGTGATAGGACCGACATCGGCAACGCCGCGCATCGTCAGACAGTTGCCCTCCTCACCCTGCGTAAGATAAAGGATCTGCGGGTTTGGGGAGTTCGAGGATGCGTTACAATTGGGATCGGGCGCCGACGGGTTTCGAGCGCCATGGAAAGATGCTGGCAGCCGCCTTGCTGATCGCCGGTGGGGTCGGCCTTATGCTCGCTGCCCTCCCGCTCTAGGGACAACAACTCGGGTAGCGGACTACTTCTCAGCGCGTTGCCTCAGCGCGCCTGGCCAGTCACGGCGATGAAACGGCGGTCGCGCCCTTCAAATCCCTGACTGAAGCGCTGCACGAGCACGACAAGCACGCCCGGTTTTCCATCCGGGGTGAATGCGTAAGATTCCGACAGGCTGTAGGAAGTCGGGCAATTCCTCGAACCGGGCACCGCCTTGTCCTCATGGAGCAGCTTGATCGGCTTGCCGTCCTGACCCTGCAGCGTCAGGCGAAAGCCGAGCGCCTTGCCGATCGTCTCGCCTTGCTGCGTCCCGTCGAAACTCGCTGAACAATCCGCAGTACTATCGGCAAGGATCTGCTCGAGCTGGATGGTCGAAATGCCAAGCTCGTCATAAGCCGGCGAAAGCCATTTCTGCGAAACCTGCTCGAGGCGCGCAATGTCGTTGTAGGCGACCAAGTCGTCGGGAAAGGTGAATTTGTCTAAGCCCGTCCGCTCGCCGCGCGGCGCTATGGCATATTTGGCCAGCAAGGGCGCCGCCTGCGCCGCGGCACGCTCCCGCGCCTGCGCAAGCGTCAGTGTCGCATCCTCCGTCTCGTCGACGATGACGATCGGCTTGCCGCCGACGAACTCATCGGTGCGCGTGTCGATGATGTCGATCTCCGACCAGCCCGAATCCGAAGCACCGGCATCGAGCGTGCCGTACTGTTCGAAGGCGAAGTAGTTGCCGTCGGGCGAAAAGCCGATGACGCGCCGGGCCGCCGCGTCGCCGGCCTGAGCAGATGAAGCGAGCACCAACGCCAGCATCGCAACCACGGAAAACCCAAGCTCGCATCGCAATTTCATCGCGCCCTGCCCCTAATGCCGAAAATTCGGCCGATACCGGCCCCCAGACCACCATGACCCGCACTTGCGGCCAAGTTAGAACGACGGCAAACGAAACGCACAAATACATGGTTACACAAACCAGCATACGCTATTTCAAGGACAGCAAACATTCCTGGGGAGGAAGCTGGATGGCGTCACGCTACCATGAGGTCTATGACGACTGGAAACGCGACCCGGAAAAATTCTGGGCCGATGCAGCGAGTGCAATCGCCTGGTTCTCGCCCTTCGAGACCGTGTTCGACGCCAATGCCGGCGTCTATGGCCGATGGTTCAATGGCGCCTCGTGCAACACCTGCTTCAATGCCGTCGATCGTCATGTGACGGGCGGTCGCGCCGACCAGATCGCGTTGATCCATGACAGCGCGATTTCCGGCACAATCACGAAATTCACCTACGCCGAGCTGAAGCGCGAGGTGGTCGCGCTGACCTCGGTGCTCAAGAACCGCGGCATCCAAAAAGGCGATCGCGTCATCATCTACATGCCGATGGTGCCGGAAGCAGCCTTCGCCATGCTTGCCTGCGCGCGGATCGGCGCCGTGCACTCGGTTGTCTTCGGCGGCTTTGCCTCGCATGAGCTCGCCACGCGCATCGACGATGCCAAGCCGAAGCTGATCATCTCTGCGTCCTGCGGCCTGGAGCCCGGGCGTGTCGTTGCCTATAAGCCGCTGCTCGACAAGGCGATCGAGATGTCGCGGCACAAGCCCGAAAGGTGCCTCATCCTGCAGCGCGACCAGCTGCGCTGCGAGCTCAGGGAAAATTACGACATCGACTATGCCGACGCCGTGGCGCGTGAGCGGGCCGCCGGCGCCAATGTCGACTGTGTTCCGGTGCTTGCCACCGATCCGCTCTACATCATCTACACGTCGGGCACGACCGGCCAGCCGAAGGGCATCGTGCGCGACAATGGCGGCCATATGGTCGCGCTGAAATGGTCGATGGAAAACGAGTTCGGCGTCAAGCCGGGCGAAGTGTTCTGGGCGGCTTCCGATGTCGGCTGGGTAGTCGGCCATTCCTATATCGTCTACGGCCCGCTGCTGCATGGCTGCACGACCGTGCTGTTCGAGGGCAAGCCGGTCGGCACGCCCGACGCCGGCACCTATTGGCGCGTGATCGCCGAGCATGGGGTGGTTGCGCTGTTCACCGCACCAACCGCCTTTCGCGCCATCAAAGGACAGGACCCGAAAGGCGAATTCGCCCCGAAATACGACCTGTCCAAATTCCGCACGCTGTTCCTCGCCGGCGAGCGCGCCGATCCGGAAACCATCAAATGGGCGGAGCAGAAATTGAACGTGCCGGTGGTCGACCATTGGTGGCAGACGGAGACCGGCTCGCCGATGACCATCAACCCCGCCGGACTGGGCCTTTTGCCGGTCAAATACGGCTCGCCCGGCGTGCCGATGCCTGGCTACGACATTCGCGTGCTGGACGATGCCGGGCATGAGGTCAAGCGCGGCACGCTTGGCAATGTCGTGGTGAAATTGCCGTTGCCCCCCGGCTGCCTGCCGACGCTGTGGAATGCCGACGAGCGGTTTCGCCAAGCCTATCTCGAGGAGTTCCCCGGCTTCTACAAAACCGCGGATGCCGGCATGATGGACGATGACGATTATCTCTATGTCATGGCCCGCACCGACGACATCATCAATGTCGCCGGCCACCGGCTGTCGACCGGCGCCATGGAGGAGGTGCTGGCCGCGCATCCCGATGTTGCCGAATGCGCCGTCGTCGGCATTGCCGATGCGATGAAAGGCCAGGTTCCACTCGGCTTCGTCGTGCTGAATGCCGGCGTCGACCGCGACGCCGGCATCATCGAAAACGAGGCGGTCACGCTGGTGCGCGAACGGATCGGCCCGGTCGCTGCCTTCAAGACGGTGGTGACGATCAAGCGCCTGCCGAAGACGCGCTCCGGCAAGATCCTGCGCGGCACCATGCAGAAGATTGCCGACAAGGAGGAATGGGCCATGCCGGCAACGATCGACGACCCGGCCATCCTCGACGAGATCACCGCCGCGCTGAACCGCCGCGGCATCGGCCTGTAGGGACGCCGAAGCCGAGTTGCGTCCGAAGCTCCGGTATGGAACGACCGGCGCCGGACATGGTATCCACGCGGTGTGTCGCCATGTTGTTCCGAAATCGAGGCGCACCCACAGCCATGCGAGATGCCATACGTGACCCTGTTCCAGCGATCGAGAAAGCCCCAGGCCGCGGCACGCCAGCGGCTGGAGATCGATATGCGGGGCACAGTCGTCTATGCGATCGGCGACGTGCATGGCTGCTACAAGGAACTCCGCGCGCTGGAGCAGAAGATCCTGCTCGATTCGGCATCCTTCGAAGGGCGCAAGCTCATCATCATGCTCGGCGACTACGTCGATCGCGGGCCTCAGTCGGCGCGTGTGCTCGATCATCTGCTGGCGCCGCCACTCCAAGGCTTCCAGCGCATCTGCCTTGCCGGCAACCACGAAGTCGTGATGCTGAACTACGTCGACGGGATCATTTCGCGAGAGTCGTGGCTGGCGATAGGCGGCCTGCAAACGCTGTTTTCCTACGGCGTCGATCCGTCGCGCATGGCCGATCTCTACGGTTCAAGCGAGGAGGTCGACCGGCGCATTCGGGAGATCATTCCCGCCGGCCATATCAGCTTCATGCGCGCGCTGCCGGTCATGGTCTGTTCGGCGAAATTCGTGTTCGTTCATGCCGGCATCAGGCCGGGCATCGAGCTGGCCGCGCAGGACGAGAACGACCTGCTCAACATCCGCTCGGAATTTTTCGAAGCCGCGCATCTTCTCGACCGCTACGTCGTGCATGGGCATACGCCCGTCGACATTCCGCAGCTCGAGGGGCGCCGGCTTGGCATCGACACCGGCGCGTTCCAAAGCGGCCGGCTAACCGCCCTCAGGATCATCGACAAGCGCGCCAGGCTGATATTTTCCTGAGCGGGAAGGTCTCGAGCCTACTACGCACGAGTAGGCCCAAAGCGCTGGGTTGTCCTGCTCAGTCGGACGCCAGCAGCGTCGCATATCGCAATCATGGTGGCTTAAAACACTGCGAGGTACTTCAGCAGCGAAATGATGCCGATAATGATCACGATAATTTGGGCAATCTGACGAGTACGACCATCAAGCGGCAGCCGGTTGACCAGATACAGCACCAGAATGATTACAAGGAAAGTGATCAGAATGCTGATCAAAGGAGTGCCGGCCATTGTCCCTCACTGTATGAAACGTAGAAAAACAAGCCAGCAACACCGCGCTGCGTGAAGATTGCCCATGCTTGCTCGAGCCGTAGCACCTGGCGAGTGATTCGAACAGCCTGGCTGGCGGTGTCGAAAGCTGTCTGACACGCCATGGAACCTTGACCTCTTTAAATCGTTTTAAATTCGAAGAGGGATATCAACCATCCCTTCAAAGGAGATTTATGAACAAGATATTATCGGGTTTGCTCGCGGCCACGTTGTCAGTTTCATTCGTGACGGCAGCCGGGTCAGCCGGCGCAGCTCAACTGTTCCTGCCGCAAACACCTTCCGTTTCGTCCGATGTGGCGACGGTCGACTACAAGCCGTGGATGAAGCGGAAATTCAACCGCAATCGCAATTTTTCGCGCAACGATGGCGTGAACTGGAACGGTCATCGCGGCTATCGTGAATACCATCGCGGCTATCGCCGCCATGGTGACTACTGGTTTCCGCTGGCGGCCTTCGCTGCCGGCGCGGTGATCAGCGGCGTGATCATCAACAACAACCAGAACCGGGTCAGTCGCGGCGATTCGCATGTACAGTGGTGCTATGACCGATACCGGAGCTATCGAGCTTCAGACGATACATTCCAGCCTAGCTATGGCCCTCGGCAGCTGTGTAATTCGCCGTACTGAGACGTAAGGTTTTTTACCGCATCAAAAACCCCGCATCGCGCGGGGTTTTTCGTAGCGGCGCCAAGGCGGCGAAGGAAAGGCGAACGTAGCGTGGATCTCGGCTTGAGTGTCTATTCCAGACGGAATTCGACAGCGTGCGCTTCAGCCTCCGTAATAAGGCCGCCGTCGACGGCGGCTTCGAATGCTTTGGCAAAATACTGATCATCGGAAGTCTGGTGATCCTGGCCCGAAAGATCGACCGGATACGCGCCGATCACCCGGCCCGTAATTTTCTCGATTACCGTCACGGTCCGCTGCATCGGTTTTTCTCCAATTAAACAGAACCTATAGCACACAGAATAGGAACATCAGCGGCAGCCGCTCGCGAGCGGCTTCGAAACATTCGAGCTACACCCACATGATGGGACGATCTTCGAGGCACTATTCGGATAACCGCTTAAAGCCTACGCCAAGCGACCAAGCTATGCTGCTTTCGGCATCCGCGACGTGAATGTCGCTCTGGTAACGGCGATCGTCGTGCCAGTGTTGCCCGTGACGGTGTCAATGCGTGCTTCAAGCTGTTTGACAAGTGCCTCCACGATCGCTGTCCCCAGTCCCGCACATGGAATGTCGCCAACGGGTTTGCCCCACCCGTTGTCCGATACGGTCAACTTCCAATCCTCAGCATCGGTCTCATAGGTCACCAAGATCAGCGCATCGACCTTTTCTGTCGAGAATGCATACTTGATGGCGTTGAGAACGAGCTCGGTTACGATCAGGCCAAGGCTCACCGCCTTCTGGGAATCTATCCTTCCATTTTCCGCCATGACGTTGACGGCAATAGCCTGTGTTTCCCCGATCATCGAAGCGGCCAAACTGCTGCAAAGCTTCGACAGATAAGAACCAACCTCGATTTCGTCGGCACCGGTTGAGGCATGGAGATGCCGTTGCACTTCGGCCACCGACAGCACGCGTTGATGGGCATCCTTCAGGTGCTGCCGCGTTTCATCTGAGGTGACGGACCGAGCCTTCAGCAGCAAAATGCTGGCGATGATCTGTAGGCTGTTGGCGACCCGGTGCTCCATTTCGCGCAGCAGCACATCTTTCTGGCGCAGCAAGTCTTCGGTGCGGCCGAGAAGCTCTTCCTTTTCCCTTTCGATGGCGCGGCGCGCCGTGATGTCATTGAAGGCGAGCAGGATGGTCGCGGCTGAACTGTGGTCGTAAAGGACCTTTCGCGCGTTGAGCAGCATCGTGCGCCGGCCGATATCGGGGAAATCATGCTCGACCTCGAAGCCGTCCATGGCGGTCTTCTCGGGAATGATCGTCTCCAAGAGCAGGTGAAGCGCTGGAATGTCCCACTGGCCGTCGCCCAGCGCGTAGAGCAGCGAGCCGTGCGTCTGCTCGGGGTCGACCCTGAAGGTCTGATAGAAGGAGCGGTTGGCCGCCAGCACGCGAAAGTTCTCATCGAGAACGAGGAAGGGTTCGACGATCGTATTGACGATGGCCTGCGCCAGCGTCTGCGCGTCTTCGATATTCGCAATGGGGTGGAACATAGGCTTCGAGGCCAATCCAGGGGCCGTGTCCCCTTGATTTTCTTTCTACCGGTTTGCCAGCCACCTGTCGCGAAATGAATCGGCCAAACGCAGCAGTGAGTGGCGGTCCGTGTGCCCAATTGTTTTAGGAATGGCCTTGGGGCACCCGAGGCACTAACACCGGCTCGATGATTCCAGCACTCGACCTTCCGGAAGATACTTTCGAATTCGACGATGATGCGCTGTTGGATGCTGTGCAGCGGCAGACGGTGCGCTATTTTTGGGAAGGCGCGCATCCCGTCAGCGGTCTTGCCCGCGACCGGCAGAAGACCACAGGTGATCCTGCCAACGATCTGGTGACGATCGGGGGGTCCGGTTTTGGCATTGCAGCTATCATCGTTGCGGTCGAACGGGAATGGATCGACCGCGCTGCGGCTTTACCGCGACTGCATGGCATGCTCGATTTCCTGGAAAACTCGCCGCGCTACCACGGCGTTTTTCCGCATTTCGTCAATGGCCGTACCGGTGCGACAATTCCATTCGGTCGCAAGGATGACGGCGCTGATCTGGTCGAAACCACTTTCCTGTTTCAAGGTCTGATCTGCGCCCGTGAGTACTTCGCCGAGATGGCAACCGAGGAAGTTCTCCTTCGCCAGCGCGTGAACGCGCTGTTGCTGCCGGCCGAATGGAATTGGTTCGCACGCGGGGCCCGGCAACTGATGTGGCACTGGAGCCCGAACCACGGCTGGGCGATGGACAGCCCGATCAGGGGTTGGAACGAATGCATGCTCACCTTCGTGCTGGCGGCGGGATCAACTCGCCACCCCATTGATCCGGGCATCTATCACGAAGGCTTTGCTGGTGGATCCGACTTTCGAAACGGGCGCGATCATGACGGGATCGTCCTGCCATTGGGAATGGATTCTGGTGGTCCGCTCTTCTTTTCGCACTATTCTTTCTGTGGGCTCGATCCACGGGGCCTAAGCGACCGCTACGCCGACTACTGGCAACAGAACCTCCGTCATACGCAGATCAATTATCGGCACTGCGTTCGCAATCCCCATAGCCATCTGGGATACGGCCCTGACTGCTGGGGTCTGACCGCGAGCCATGGGCCGCGAGGATACGTCGCGCATGCACCCGACAGGGACTTTGGCGTAATCACTCCGTCTGCTGCCCTGTCGAGCTTCCCTTATGCACCGGCGGAGGCGATGCGCGCACTGCGTGGCTTCCTGACCAAGCCTCGGAAACGCATATGGGGCCGCTTCGGCTTTGTCGACGCGTTTTGCGAAAGCCGCAACTGGTACTCCCGAACCTATCTGGCCATCAATCAGGGGCCAATCATCGCGATGATCGAGAACCATCGTACAGGGCTGTTGTGGCGGCTTTTCATGCGGGCGCCGGAAGTGCGCAGAGGCTTGGAGAAGCTTGGCTTCATCAGCAAGCATCTCAGAACGTCAACACCCCAATAAATATTTGCGACGCCGGGTGATTCCGCTGGGGTGCAAAATGGTCGAAACGCGCGGACTGCACTCAGGCAGCCGCCTTGGTGCGCGCTTCCGATTTTTCCAGATAGTAGCTCGAATATTTGTCGAAGAATTTTTCCGAGCCGCCGATCGCGCCATACTTGGCCAGCTTCTTCAGTTCGACCTTGTTCAGCACCGCGCCAATGATCTTCTTGGCGATGTAGGGCTCCGAGCTGAGCACGGATTGCACCATCGCACGCGGCGTGCGTCCCCACTCGGTGACCAGCACGAAGCCGTCGACAAGCGGAGCGAAGGCCTTGGCGTCGACGACAGGCCCGAGCGGCGGCAGATCGACGATAATGTATTCGAAGGTTTCCTTGGCGTTATCGATGAAACGCCGCATGCCGGCTGAAGACAGAAGCTCGCTGGTATGCGAAAACTGGCCACGCAGGACGGCCGGGATGATCGCCAGCTTAGTCTGCCGGTCGATCTTGCCGACCGACTGCCACGTCTGCCCGCTCACCACCGCTTCCATCAGGCCCTGTTCGGCCTCCATACCGAGGCTGCGGCTGAGGCCGGGATTGCGCAGGTCGCCGTCGATCAGCAGCGTTTTCGATCCATTGACGGCAAGCAGCCCGGCAAGATTGGCCGCCACCGTCGACTTGCCTTCGCCGGGAAGCACCGAGACCACGCCGATGACCCGGCTGCCCTGGCCCTCCATCACGACGTCGAAGGCGATCTTTGCGTTGCGCAGCGTCTCGGAGAACATCGATGCCGGTGCATCGACGGTTACCCGCATCCGCGCACGTTTTTCGGCTGCCGACAATGTTTTGGAGGGCTGGGATTTGGAGGACTTGGCGGTCTTGGATTCAACGACTTTGACGTCAGGCTGACCGCCATTGCGCTGGTCATCCTTGCCAGCCTTGCCGATGACCGGGAGATAGCCGAGGAATTTGAGGCCGACACGGTCGCGCACATCCTCGCCGGTCCTGAAGAAGCGTTCCCTGAATTCATTCAGACCACCAACCCCTGCCCCCATCATTACGCCAAGCGCCAGCGAAAGCCCCAGCACGATGGCCGTTCGCGGGGTTGCGGCCGACTGCGGCATCGTCGCGTCCGAGATGACCCGGATCTTGCCGACCGGGAAGGATTGCTGCTGGGCGGCCTCCTCATAGCGGTTCAGGAACGTCTGGTAGAGCGTCGACAGCGCCGTCGCCTTCTGGTCCAGCTCACGCAGCTTGACCTGCGACTGGTTGTCGATGGAGCTCTTGCCAGCCGCCAAGGCGACATTTGCGCGGAGCGCGGTTTCGCGCGCCAGAGCGACCTCGTATTCGTTTCGGTAGCTTTCGGTCAGTTGCTTCAGCTCGCCGAAAATCTGCGCCGATATGTCGGCCTTCTCCTTGGCGAGCGCGACGGCCTGCGGATGTTGCGGGCCGAAATTCGCTTCGACGTCCTGCTGCCGCTTGGCGACGGTGAGATAGCGGTTCTTCAGCGTCGTGATGACGGAGCTGCTCGGCTGGTCGTTCGATATCGCGGCGTCCTTGAACGCATTATCCGAGCCGCTTTCGACGATCGACTTGTACTGCTGATAGCGGGCGCCGGCACGTGCGGTATCGGCCTGCGCGACGATCAGCTGGGTGTTGAGATCGGACAATTGCTTGTCGCTGATCAACTGGCCGTCATTGACCGCCAATCCATGTTCGGCCCTGAACTTTTCGACCGCCAGTGCGGCCGCCTGGGAGCTCTCACGAAGCTCGGTCAGCCGGCCTTGCAGCCAGACCGCCGCCCGCTCGGTCGCGTCGAAGCTGGCATCGAGCTGATCGGCGAGATAGGCGTCGGCATAGGCTTTGGTGATGGCGGTCGCGAGCGCCGGATCCGTCGCCTGAAAGGAGATGCTGATGACAAAGCTTCGGCCGATCCGCTCGGCGTCGAGTTGGTTCTGCAGTTTGAAGATTGCATAGTCGCGGGGCGACGAGGATGCGGTGATCGCGTCACGCGTCGCAGCATCAAGCTGAGTGACATCGGTTGTGCCAGCGGCGCGCTTGGGGCGGACCGACTGGATGATACTGCGTACAAAGCCTGACACTTTCGACATGGCCGATGTCGGAGGGTTCATAAAAGCGTCGTTCTGATCGAGCTTCAGCTTGTCGACGACCACCCCCGCCAGCCTGGCCGACTGCAGAATTTCGATCTGGCTCAGAACGGCGGAGTCGGTCTGCATGCTGACCGACGCCGCCGAAATGTCGTCGACGACCTTGTTCAAGCCTTCGTCGATCAGCACGCTGCTCGTCGCCACATAAGTAGGAGGCGTCGTCTGCAAGTAGAGCACGCCGAGAAAGAGACCGATGACGGCGCAGGCGGCAACCACTTTCGCCTGCCGCGCGGCCATGCCAAGCAGGCGCTCGATGTCGATGAAGTCTTCGGCGTTTGCCGCATTTGAAGCCGGCAATGGCGTCCTCTTGTCGACAGGAAAATTGGCATAGTTCATCTTCGGTCCAATTCTAGTTTGCAGGCGCTACCGCCTCGAAGGTCGGGACATAGGGTGCAAACCTTGCGCCGGACAGTGCGCGTTACGCGCGGCGCAACGGCCTGTCCTGCGTCATCAGCCGCACCCACAATGCCTCAAAAAAATGGACATTATGCGGCTTCTTCCCGACGCTGATGCGACCGGACGAATTCCTGCAGCATCTCGAAGATCGGACCCTTCATGTCCTCCCGCGCCAGCGCGAAAGCGACATTGGCCTGGATGAAGCCCTCCTTCGAACCGCAGTCGAACATGCGGCCGTTGAAAGGCTGGGCGAAGAAGGCCTGCGTCTGTGCGAGGCGCACCATTGCGTCGGTCAGCTGGATCTCGTTGCCGGCGCCGCGCTGCTGGCTGGCCAGCAGCGAGAATATCTCGGGCTGCAGGATGTAGCGGCCGTTGATGTAGAAGTTCGACGGTGCGTTGGCAGGAGCCGGCTTTTCGACCATGGCCGTCACCTCGAAGCCCGTGCCGACATCCGCGCCGCGCCCGACAATGCCGTATTTGCTGGTCTCGGTCGGATCGCAACGCTCGACGGCGATAACGTTTGCGCCAGTTTGCGCATAAAGATCGGCGACCTCGGCGAGACAACCGCGCCCGCCGAAGGACACCATGTCCGGCAAAAGCAATGCGAAGGGCTCGTCACCGATGACTTCGCGCGCGCACCAGACGGCATGGCCGAGGCCTTGCGGCGACTGCTGGCGGATGAAGCTCGTCGCGCCGGCGACGGGAAGCAGGGTTTCAAGCGATTCGAGTTGCGCCTTCTTGCCGCTCTGCTCCAGGGTTCCGATCAGTTCAGGATGCAGGTCGAAATAGTCCTCGATCACCGCCTTGTTGCGGCCGGTGACGAAGACGATGTGCTCGATGCCGGCCTCGAACGCCTCGTCAACCGCATATTGCACGACAGGCCTGTCGACCACCGGCAGCATTTCCTTCGGCATGGACTTGGTCGCCGGCAGGAACCGCGTTCCAAGCCCCGCCACCGGTATGACTGCCTTCCTGACTTTTTTCATTGCATGTTCCTTCTGAGGAGATCGATTTCAACCTGTCGCAGGCGGCGAAAACTGTCTTCATTCATTCGCCTGCAGCCCTTCACCTCCCCGCCACCACGGCAAACTGTGCCGCTACCCTTCGCAGCCGGACGGCGATCGGCATGCTCATATGCCGAACCGCCGCCGGATCGCTGAGCGCCGTCCATATCGCCTTGAGCGGGGACCGCGCCTTGATGTGCTGGACCAGCGACAGGAATGATGCCGCCCGCCGCAGGCTGCGAGCGCGCCTGACGAAGGCCGCCGCGGCCGCAGCATCCATGGAATGGGTCCCGGCGAAGGTGGCATCGGCCCTGCGCATCGCCTCGACGTGATGAAGTTCGAGCACCCGGGAGATGGAACCGGTGCGGATGTGATAGACATAGCCTGTCGTCGGCTCGACCACGCATTTGCCGCCCTTGGCCAGAGCACTGGCCAGGAGGATATAGTCTTCGCCAATGATCAGGCTTTCATCGTAGCGAAGCCCGTTCTCGTTCAGGAACCGGCGCTGGAAGATCGGCTTGAGATAGCCGAGATTGAACCTCGATTCGAAGAGGACATTGCCGCCGATGTAATCCGCCAGCGAGATTTCACTGAGCCCTTCCAGATAGTCGGCCGGGAACATCGTCTCTTCGGCAACGCCATCCTCGCGAACGACCTGCAGATTATCGACTGCGATCTCGGCGCCCGCTTTCTCCGCGCGTTCGATCATGGTGCAGATTCGCCCGGGATAGACCGCGTCGTCGGAATCGAGGACCGCGACCCATCTGCCGCGGGCAAGCTCAAGGCCGGCGTTCCTGGCGCCGCCGGGGCCACGGTTTTGCTCAAGCGCGACAACGCGCACGATGTCTTCGGGGTAGGATCTCGCCAGGTCGAGCGTCCGGTCGCGCGACTTGTCGTCGACGACGATGACCTCGACGCGGACATTGCGCTGGGCGACGGCGCTGGCAATCGCCCGATCGATGGTCGCCTCGGCATTGTAGGCGGCAATCACGAAGCTCACGTCAGGCTGCACGCTTGCCCCCTTGCTGCGGCGAAGACAGGCCGTATTGGCGGATTTCACGAACCCCGACGAGGCCGCTGACGACGCCGGCATGCATAATGCCGCGAAGCACGCTGCGGTTCCGGCGTACGGGGTCGATGGCGACCGGAATTGCCGACAGGAAACTGTAGGCGGCCTTTGCCGTGGCAATGCCGACCTGCTTGAGCCGGGCAAGGCCGTGTGCGTTGCGCCCCAGAAGATGACCGTGCGTCTGCCCGACGCGGAACCGGCGCCGGCCGAGCCAGTCGAATGCCGCCCTGGCAGATGGCACCGCTTCGTCGACCCAAGCCTCCGGCGAAAAGGCGATGCGGCCGCCGGCCTTGACCATCTGGTCGAAGAATTCCGTATCTTCGCCGCCGGTCTGGCCACGTGCCAGGCTGAAGCGCCGGCCGCGCAGGCTCTCAGTGCCCATCCTGAGCACGACGTTGCAGGTGTAGCCGGTGCGGATCTCGCCGCGCACCCAGACCGGCGAGGTCGAGTGGAAATCGCCTTTGCGCATCCAGGCGGGCGCATCCGGCTGGTAACGGGCTTGCACCGGCCCAAGCACCGCCGCAGCACCAGTTGCTTCCGCCGTCGCCACCAGTTCGGCAAGCCAGCCAGCGGTGGCCGTCTCGTCGTCGTCGATAAAGGCGACGAAATCCGACGCACTGGCATCGAGGCAAGCGTTGCGCGCGATCGAGATGTTGCGGGCCGGGGCGTGCCGGTAGGTCACCGGCAGCTTCAGCTCCCCTGCCAGCTTGGCGACCAGCGGTTCGGCCGTCGGCGTATCGTCGTTGTCGGCAATGACGATACCGACATTGTATCCCGCAGGAATATCCATGGCTGCTACGGAGCGAAGCGTGTCGGCAAGCTCCGGCCGGCGAAATGTGCAGACGCAGATATCGATGCTTAGATTTTTCCTGACCGGGTCCATCACGCTACCCCGCGCTGCGGTCGCGGTGCGAGCAGTTGCAGCCAGAAACCGACCGACCAACCGAAATGCATGACCATTGCCGAGACCCCAGCAAGTGCAATGTCGGGTTTGCGCTGACTGAGGGCGGTCCAAAAGCCGTAGCCGAGGCAGACCGACGCCCATAGCAAAAGCGGCACGGCCGCCAGCCAGTGGACGAAGGAAAAGGCGGCGAGAAGAACCACGGGGAACACCAGAAGCGGCACCATCTGCCGGATCTTCGGGATCATGCGGTGCTTGAGAACGTTCTTCGCCCGGCCACGGCCATAGCCGAGATACTGAAAATAGAGGCCCTTCAGCGAGGAGCGCGGGTAGTAGACCATTTGCGTCTTGCCGGTCATCCAGATGCGGTAGCCGGCCTGGCGGAGCCGATAGTCGAGCTCGGCATCCTCATTGTGACTGAACGTTTCGTCATAGCCGCCGACCGCGGTGAAGGCCGAGATCCGCATCAGTGCGTGGTGGCCATGATCGACCCATTCCCCCGCCGAAAGGTGCCGGTGCTTGGAGCCGCCGGTGCCGAGCCTGGAGTTCTGCGCCGCTGCCGCTGCTTTCTGCACCATGCCGCTGCCACTGGTCAGCATCGAGACGACGACCGAATCTGCGCCGGTAGCCTGCGCTTCTTCGACCAGCCGGTCGCAATAATCCGCGGGATAGCCGCCGTGCGCGTCGATGCGAATGAGATAGTCGACGCCGTCCCCGAATCTGGCGACGGCGAGATTGATCGCCGCGCTCTGCAAGCGCTTTTCATTGTGGAGCAGGATCACCCGCCGATCTTTTGCGGCGATATCTGCGACGATCGTTCTGGTGCTGTCCGTACTGCCGCCATCGGCAACGATGATCACGGCGCCCAGCCTCTCGGCCGCAGGGCGGAGCTCTCGAAGCAACGCGCCGATATGGGCCGCTTCGTTCAGGCACGGAACCACGATCATGCAGGATGGGAGCGTTTCGGTTTGCCTCATCGGTAGTCTTCCTATGCCAATGCTTCGGCAGCATATGGACCGGGAGCCGCGACCAGGCCGCGGAGTTTTTCGACCAGCGCCCGGCAATCGGCGCGGTCGTGGCTCCAGGTGCGCGGATTGCGGGCGAGAACACGCGCCCTCAATGTCTCGAACCGATGCTGCTCCATCGTGCCGACGGCAGCTTCAAGCGCCTCGGGCGTGGCTTCTGGCAAAAGAACGCCGATGCCTTGTCGGTCGAGGAACCGGCCGGTTTCGGTGTTGCCCATTGAAATCGGCACGGCTCCGAAGCGGCAGCCTTCATAGAGCCGGTTGGGCAGCAGCCATTCGGAATTCAGGCCCTGCTCAAAAAAGTCGATGGCCCAGGAAAAGTGAACCTCGCGGTAGATCGCCGCCATATCCTCGGGATTGCGGTAGGGCCCGCCAAACGACAGCCAGGGTTCCGATTCAACGAAACCATGGAAATCGGGAAATTCGGACAGCGCCGGCCGGCCCCTGAGGACGATTTCAAAGCGGCCGTCGAGGCGGCGCGAAAAGTCGGCCAGAAGTTCCAGGGATCGGCGGCAGCGGAGCGCACCGAACCAGCCGATCCGCCATGGCGGCGCAACGGGATTCTCCGCCGTAATGCGGTCATCCAGCGAAGCCGCGGCCGGCTCGAAATACTTGTTTTCGAGCAGCTCGACCGGCGCGGCAATCTGTCCGAACGGCTTGAAATAGTTGGCGATGAAGGCCGGAGAGCTGGTCACCAGAAGCTTCACATCCCTGGCCAGGAAGCGTTCTGCGCCGCGCATCGCCCAGCCCAGCGGATCGTCGCGAAGCAGCAGGCGATGGATGTCCAGGCACTCGTAGACGATCGGCACTGTTGCCTGGAAGGCCGACCTGGCGCGGCGGGCAAGCGCCAGCATTTCCAGATTGCGCGCGATAATGAGGTCGGGCCGTGGCATTGAGCCCAGCTTCGAGCCGGTCGAGACCACCGCCTTCATGATCGCCGCCAGACGCTGGGCGAATCGGCCATCACGAGTCGGGCCGAGATCGATCGGCTGCAAGCCCTCGACATCAGCAACTGCGCTTGCCGTACGACGAAAGCCCGCCAGCGTAACCTGGGCGCCGCCTGCCTTGAGCATTATGATCCGCCGGCGCACTGCCGGGTCGGAGACGTCGTGTACCAAGTACAAGACATGCAGCATGAAAACTCGACCGCTGTTGGCCCGCCCGCGACGATGCTAGTACAGCTCTTGCTGCATCGCAACATTTTTGGTTGCAGCGTAGCAAAGTTCCACATTTTTTGTTGCACTGCAAAATCGATGGGTTAATCTCGCTCTGCTTGGGCCGCATGGACCGCGCGTTGGCCTGCCATCGGGCTGCGCGCCAATAATCACGACGCGAGGACCATCCTGGCGTGCAGCATTTTCGGCCAACCCGCCCCTCGGCATCCGTCGACCGAACCGCGGGACTACTCACGAAATGAGGTCATTCCATGAAGATCGCGGTTGAAAACACCGTCTGCCTGAATACCGGGGATGCAGCGATTCTCCTGGCGATCCGCCATGTTTTCAAGACGATCGTCCGGGACGACATCCAGTTCTACGTCTTCGACAGCCAGCCGGAGGTAGCGGCGAGGCTCTACACGAAGAAGGACTATCCTGATCTCGAATTCCACAAGCTGCTGTCGGAATCGCTGTTCCGCTACAAATACGGCAGCGGCCTGAAGAACCTGTTCAAGCCGATCTACAATCGGCTCGTCCTCAATGCCCTGCGGCGGTTCGGCATCCGCGGCGTTCTCGGGCGTTTGTTCAGCTCAAGCAATCGCCGTGGTCTCGAGATCTACAGAGATGCCGACCTCGTGGTCACGACAGGCGGAACCTATCTCGTCGAGACCTACAATCTGGAGCGGCGCCTCAATCAATTCAGGATCGACGCGATTCTGGGCAAGGACCCGGTCTTCTTCACGCAATCGCTCGGCCCGTTCAACAAAAGTTACAATCGCCAGGAGTTGAGCCCGATCTTCGATCGGAGCCCGCTTATCCTGCTGCGCGACGAACGTTCGAGAGGCCACATTGCGGACATGGTGAAAGACCCCGGCAAATGCCACGTCGTGGCCGATGCCGTCTTTGCCCTGGCCGACACCGACAGAATCGGAAAAATTCTGGCCTCTGGCCAGTCGGCGACCGTCACCGGCCGCGTCGCCATTTCCGTCCGTCACTGGAACTATGTCAGCGACGGCGAGGGCGGCATGCGCCGCTACATCGACTCGATCCGCGAGATCGCGACCATCCTGGTCAGGGACCACGCCAAGGAGGTCACCTTCGTCTCCACCTGCCAGGGCGTGCCGGAATACGCCCATGACGATTCCAAGACGGCGCGGGCGATCGTTGCCGAGCTCGATCCTGAGATCGCCAAGCATGTAAGCGTGGACGCTTCGTTCCACACGCCGGAGCAACTGATGGCCCTGGTGAAAGGCTTCGACTTCGTCGTCGCAACGCGCATGCACATGATGATCATGTCGCTCTGCGTCGGCACGCCGGTGCTGCCGATCGCCTATGAATTCAAGACCAAGGAACTTGCCAAGCGGATCGGCGTCGCCGACCTGCTGCTCGACATCGACACGGTGACGCCCGAGGAAGCGAGCGAGAAGCTCGGCAGACTTACCGCCAATCTCGACCTCTATCGCAGGACGAGCCTTGAGGCAGTGCTTGAGGAGCATGCGTCGGCGATGTCGGCAGGTGAGCTTTTGAGGCCGGTGATTGCCGGCCTAGCGGGCGTTGCGCATGGCGCTGGAAAGCGTGGTGAACAGGGCGCTGCGCGACTGGCGAAGGGCAAGCATGAGTACCAGTCCGATCGAATAATTGAGGGCAACCGCCAGGACCACCGCGAGCAGGTCTGACTGGCCGGTCAGCGATGCCGGCAACTCCCGGTACACGGACCAGGCAAGCAGCGACGACGCGATGAAAAGCCCCTGCATGATCAGGAAGTCGGCTGCGGTCACCGGGCCGACCCTGTGGACAAGAACGGCGAGTACCGGGACGCGTAGCACATAGCCGCTGATCGCGTAGGCCGCCGCGACACCGACGGCGCCCCAGTGCAATCCGATGATGAAGGCGGCGACCGTCGTCAGCGACGAGTAGATGCCCCAGTGGAACATGGTCTTGGTCTTGCCCTGGCAGATGAAGATCCAGCCTGTGGTGCTCGAGACGGACTGGATCAGGCTGGCGATGCCCAGCCAGGCGAAAATCGGCGCCACCGCCGTCCAGCGCCCGCCGAAGAGAAGCCCGACGACCTGGTCCGACGTCAGCGTCAGCGCCGCGATCCCGGGCATAGTGATGGCCGCTAGCATCCAGTTGGTTCGCACATAGATGTCGCGAAACCGCGCCTTGTCCTCATGGATGCGGCTCAGCAGCGGCACCATCACGCGTGTCAGCGGCTGGTTGATGTTCTGCAGCGGAAAAAGCAGGAGCTTATAGGCGCGGTCATAGTAGCCGAGTTCGATCGCGCCCGAATATTTTCCGATCAGGATGTTGTCGAGATTGCGCGAGAAGAAGTTGGCCAGATTGAAGCCGGTCAGATTGGCGCCGAAGGACAATATGTCGGTATCGACCTTCAGGTCCGGCCGCGACGGCGTCCAGCGCGCCACCTGCCACGCCGCCGCCAGCGCGACAACAGCCGAAACCGCCGGGCCGATGACCAGCGACCAGTAGCCCAGTCCCGCATAGGCGGCGATTGCTGTGGTCGCAAGTCCGGCAGCGGCGGTAATCACATCGTTCATTGCGAGCTGGCCAAAGCGCAAATGGCGGTTCATCAGCGCCAGCGGCACCGCGGCGAGACTGCCAAGAAGCAGCGGCAAGGCAGAGCCGATGGTGATCCCGACCATGCGTTGATCGCCATAGAAGGCAGCGATGGCGGGCGCCAGGCATGCAACCACCACGGCACTGCCCATCCCCACCAGCGCACTGATCCAGAATACCTGGTTGAGCTGCTCGGTGCTGATGTCCTTGCGCTGGACCACAGCCTGTTGCAGGCCAAGATTTTGAAGCAGCCCGACAAAGGCCACGATCGGCCCGACGGAAGCCACCAAGCCGAAATCCTCGGGCACGAGCAGACGGGCAAGTATGATGACCGAGAGAAACTGGATCGCCATCTTGAAGCCTTGCGCGCCGATCGTCACCACGCCGCCGCGCAGGGCGACGCGACCGAACTGGGGGGGCGGGTTGGCGTTCATGCCGGGCGCCTGGCTTCGGCCAGTTGAGCAACGATCTGCGCAAAACGTTCGTTGAGTACGTCCGCGTTGAAATCCTGCTCGATCTTGCGGCGCGCCGCACGTGCGATGCGCTCGCATCTGTCCGGGTTCTCGGCCACCCAGACAAGCTTGCGGGCCAACGCCGCAACGTCTCGCTCCGGTGCGAGGAAGCCTGTCTCCTGATCCTCGATCAACTCGGGAATGCCCGAGTGATAGGTGCTGACCACGATCAGCCCGGCGGCCATAGCCTCCATCAGCGCCACCGGAATACCCTCGAGATCGCCGTCCTGTGCGGCAACGCTGGGCAGGAGGAATACGTGGGCATTGCGCAGGCGCTGCTTGACCTCGGCGTGCGGGCGCGGCCCGAGGAAAGTCACCCGGTCGGCAATGCCGAGACTTGCGGCGAGCTTCTTCAACTCCTCCAGCAATTCGCCGCCGCCAATCACCGAATAGACCCAGTCGCGCCGCGGTAGGCTGGCGAGGGCGCGAAGGGCGAATTCGATGCCCTTCTTTTCGGTCAGCCGGCAGACCGAGATGAAGGACAGCGTGTCCCGGTCCCAGGAACGCCAATGGTAGCCGATCTCACCGGGCCGCACGCCCATATGGTGAACCATGACTTGCGCGGGGGGTGCGCCGACGCCGATCAGGGCGTCGCGGAAAAACGCGTTCACCGGCAGCTGGAGTACGCCCTTGTCGAAGACAACCTTGTAGCGCGTGAGCGTGTTATCATGCAGCGGTTCGCCGACATCGCGGCCGTGGAATATGGTCACCAAAGGAGCCGAAATCCGGCCTCGTTTCATGGCACGGGCGACGCGCATGCCGTTATTGCCGAAATGCGCGACAATCACGTCGGCGTTCTGCAATTTGCGTGCAAAGGCGATGTCGATTGCGGTCGAGAGCTTATCCCAGAACCTGCCCGACCATCTCCTGAGCGTCGGGCGAAAGCGCCCCAGTCTGCCCCACCAGCAGACGACCTTGCCAGGCAGCGCCTGCCAGCGGCGATCGTCGATGTTGCTGTCCTTGCCGAAGGACGTCTCGTTGCAGACGACGCCGACTTGCATGCCGCGCTCGAGGCACCCTTCTATCTGGTCGAGGACGAAGGTCTCCGACAAAGAGGGGAACTTATCAACTACGAAGCAAATCTTCATCGAATGGACGATCTTTCGAGGCCGGTCGGCGATCTGCTCGCGCGGATGAGGGCTGACGCCAGTCGCCGTAGTGCGAGGCGCTTCAAGCGTCCGGTGTTGTGCGCGATGTTGTCCCAAGCCATCCACTCGGGTCAGGCGCGAAGGCTGGCTTTTGGGCGACATGCATGGCTTTGGGCGAAATGCATCAGGCGGCACGCTCCAGTGCGCCTTGCCTGGCGTTGTCGAGAACGCCGAGGAAGGTCGCGAACTGAATGTCGGGATTCATCTGCGGCCGCTCCGAAAACAGCTGCGCCGCCGCCGACAGCCGGTCGTACTCGGCCTTGTCGCTCCATAGCCGCCTGACCGCGGCGACCCAGTCGTCGACCGGTGCGTCGTAGTCGAGCACCACGCCGCCGGCGCCAATCGCTTCCGGCAGGCCGCCGCGGCGGGACCCGACGACCGGAATACCGCTGCAATGGGCCTCGGATGCCACCCGCCCCCAAGCTTCTTCCCATTTGCTGGGCGCCAGCAGGATCTTGGTGCGGCCATAGACGGTCTTCATGTCGCTGGTGCGGCTTTCCAGCCTGACGTTGCGCAGCGGCGCGATGATCCGTTCGATCTGCGCCCGGTGGTCGTCGTCGAGCTTCCAGCTTTCGACGAACAGGAACGGAATTTCGGGGCATTGGCCGGCGATGCGCACGGCGAGTTCGAACCCTTTTTCATTGTAAGGATTGATCAGTGTGACGAATTCACCGGTCGTCGGCGTGCTGTAGAGCCCGGGATTGATGGTCGGCGGGATCACGGTCGAATCGATGCCGAACTTTTCCTTATAGGTGCGCGCGGTGAATTCGGAGTTGGCGATATAAAGTGCCGAATGCAATTCGCGCAGGTCGCCGGCCAATTCGTGGAATTCGACGTTCCGCAGATAGACCACCAGCGGCACGCCGAGCGCCTGCAGCGCCTTTCCGATCGGCACCGATTTGTGGCACTGCACGACGGCGACATCGGGATCGAGCCGTTCGACGGCGAAGCGCGCCGCCTCCCAGGGAAACCATGCCCGCACGACCGGATAGCCGGGATAGCTGTCGATGACCGCACGCTGACGAAGCAGCTTCATTTTGGCACGCGCCTTGAAGCCGAACATGCCGTCACCGAACAGCGCCGCCAGAACCGAGGCGTCATGACCGTGCTCGCGCAGCTGCTCGACCAGATGGTGCGTGCTCGACTGAACGCCACCGCTGAACTGCGGCGTGTAGCCGTTGCCGCCTGCAAACAGAACTTTCATGGACCTGGCTCCTTGCTGGACCGCCCTAGCGTCACGCCGCCATTCTGCCGATGCTGTGGTATTCGATGCCGTGGCGGGCGATGACCTTGGGGTCGTAGAGATTGCGTCCGTCGAAGATGACGGGCGTGGTCAGCGCGTTCTTCAGCGCATCGAAGGACGGCGCGCTGAAGCTTTTCCACTCAGTCACGATCAAAAGCGCGTCGGCGCCTCGCACCGCAGCCTCCTTGGTGCCGCACAGTTGCAGGTCGTCGCGCAGCCCGTAGATCGCCTGGCATTCCTGCATCGCCTCGGGATCGTAGGCCTGCACATTGGCACCGGCGGCCCAGAGCGCTTCCATCAGCGTGCGGGACGGGGCCTCGCGCATGTCGTCGGTATTGGGTTTGAAGGCCAAGCCCCACAGCGCAAAGGTCTTGCCTTTGAGATTGCCCTTGAAATAGCGGTCCACCTTCTCGAACAGGACCGACTTCTGCTGGTTGTTGCGCTCCTCGACGGCACGCAGCAGCTTGGCGTCGAACTTGACGGCCTCGGCGGTCTTGATCAGGGCACGCACATCCTTCGGGAAGCACGAGCCGCCATAGCCGAGGCCCGGATAGATGAAGTGGTAGCCGATCCGCGGGTCGCTGCCGATGCCCTTGCGGACCTCCTCGATGTCGGCACCCAGTTGCTCGGCCAAATTGGCCATTTCGTTCATGAAGCTGATCTTGGTCGCCAGCATGCAATTGGCCGCGTATTTGGTGAACTCGGCACTGCGCACGTCCATCACGATCATCTTTTCGTGGTTGCGGTTGAACGGCGCGTAGAGCTCGCGCATCACCGCCTCGGTGTCCTCGTTGCTGGTGCCGACGATGATGCGGTCGGGCTTCATGCAGTCGCTCACAGCGGACCCTTCCTTGAGGAATTCCGGATTGGAGGCGACGTCGAAAGCCAGATCCTCGCGCCCGCGCGCCTTCAGCGTCTCGGCGATCCTGGCCTTTATCCTTTCGCAGGTGCCGACCGGCACGGTCGACTTGCCGACGACGATCTTTGGCGCGTCCATCTCACGACCGATGGCCTCGGCGACGGCCAGCACATATTTGAGGTCTGCCGAACCATCCTCGCCCGGAGGCGTGCCGACGGCGATCATCTGAATCTGGCCATGCTTGATCGCCGCGGCGGCGTCGGTGGTGAACTTGATGCGGCCGGCGGCATGGTTCTCCTTGACCATGTTTTCGAGCCCGGGCTCGAAGATCGGGACATGACCCTGGTTGAGCCGCTCGACCTTTTTTGCATCGATGTCGACGCAGACCACCTGATGGCCGACTTCGGCAAGCACCGCCGCCTGTACAAGACCGACATAGCCGATTCCAAAGACAGTCAAATTCATTCGGTTTCATTCCTGTTCAAGGCTTCGGGCCTGTTCGAGCTTCGGTTTTCGGACCACCTTCGACCCGGCCGGTTCAGATGCGCTTCTAGTTTGTGTTGCATGCCAGCGATTCGGGGAATTGGCAGGGCTGGCCGAGTGCGGTGAATGCGACGCGATCCACCTGCATGGTGAGCTTGCGGCCGGGATCCGAGAACGGCCCCATCCAGCCCTTCATCGTATCGCTGCCCCACAGGCTGAAATAGATCCTTTGCGAATGGGTGGGCAGCTTCGCCGGATCGGTGATCTCGTGGACAAGCTTGCCGTTGACGTACCAGCGCAGCCGGTCCTTTTCCCAGACGAAGGCGTAGTCGTTGAAGGCCTTGTCGGTGCCGCCGGCGACGTCGACCAGTTTCTCGTTCTTGCCTTTGCCGGCTATGTAGGCGTTGACCTGAACCTTGGACGTGTCCTTGGTCAGCACCTCGAAGTCGATTTCATCATGCGGCTGCTTGTCGGCATCGCCGACGAAGCTGAAGAATGCCGCGTTGACGCCGGAGCCCGTGTCGGTCTTCATCCGCGCCTCGTAGGTGCCGTAGCCGAAGCGCTGCTTGGTCTGGATCTCGGCGCAGGCGAATTCGCGATCCTTCAGCTTGCGCTTCTCGAAACCGAGCGTCAGCATGCCGTCGGAAAGCCCGATCAGGCTTTTGGACCAGGTACAGTTCTGATGCTTGCCGTTCGTCCAGCCGTCGGAAACATACCAGCGCGCGCGACTGAGGCTGGTGAAATCATCGACAAAGGACGGCGCGGTTGGGAGATCCTGGGCACGGACGGGCACCAGGCCCGCAACCAGGCTGACGAGAACGAGCAGCAGAAACGCGCCGTCTGAACGGAGCCGTCGCAGCTTGCCCGGGATCGGGCGCGTGAACCGGGTGCCGCGGGTTGCCGGGGCGGACGTGCTTTTAGGATCTGCGTTCATATCAAACTCACCTTTGTGCTGTGCGCCCCCAAAGCGATCGTTCGAACCGTGACGAAACAACCTGATCTTGACCTTGTCGCTCCCAAGCTCCGTGTTGTGCCTAAAACCATTGCGCCGACCCGGGGTGTTCGCTCAGCCTGTGCCGGAATCGGCGGGCTTCACAAAATCGGTCCTTATGTCGGGACCGTTCTGCCGCTTCTCCTCGAAGATTTCATCCAGCGAATGACGGAGATCCTTCATCATCTGCATCTGGCGCGACAGCGCTGCGATCCGCCGCTCGCAATTCAGGATCGACCTGGTCAGTTCGCCGACTTCGGAAGACCTGCGAGAGGAGACCGCTCCGTTCTCCATGGCCTCGACCAGAAAGGCGGCATTGGTAGCCGTTGTCCTGTAGCGGTTCTCAAGTCCGCTCTTCTCCGCCTCGACTTCGGCCGCGATCTGGTCCAGCAGCTTTGCCAACCGATCGAGGCGCGAGGTGTCGGTCTGCGTGTCGCGCGCCGGATCTCTCGACCGGAAGCGAAAGATCGAGGCCATGTCGTCAGCGCCCCATCATCGTCGAGCTGGTGACCGGCCTTGGCGCCAATCCACATTCAAACGACATTTCTTGCATCGTCCAGCTCCTCCGACAGGGGATGTCTCGGGCCAGTTCGGTTGGCCGTCCAAAATTGCTGCACCGCAACATAGATTGCCATTCCCTGCGCGCATAGGCAACCACCTAGATCGTAAACTCATGAATCTCGTTGAAATGGTGCGAGCCGGCCGAAGGGTAAGGGCGCGGCTACCGCGATCGCACGTTGACGGGCCTAGCTTTCGCTGGCCGTGCTGGTTCCGGCCATGAGGAAGCGCAGCGGCGGCACATGCTGACGCTTCGCGGCGAGGCCAGCGCGGCGAAACAGCGCATCCAGCTTGTCGGAGGCAACGCCGCGGACGACGGCTGTGAGGTTGGACGAGCCGGCCAAGGCGTAGGCCGCGGCCGACGCCAGCCCGCGCTCAGCCTTCACGTCTAAAAACTTCCGCAACCGGTATTTGTCGCGGATGTGCCGCTCGTGCCTTCTCAGCGCAGCCTTCGATGCCTCCGGCAAACTGTCGATCGCAAGCAGTGCTAGGTCGGCATCGGCCAGATGCTTCAGGTCCTGGGTCTTGTGCCGTCCGCTAAGCGAATCGGCGCGCACGATCGCGCCGTAGCCACAGGATTTGATGACCTTGAAGCGCGCGCCATGGGCAACCGCGCGCGCATAGAGTTCATAGTCTTCACCCAGGCGCAGCTTCTCGTCGTAGCGCAGCCCATGCCGATCAAGAAAGGCGCGGCTGATCACTGGCTTGAGGAAGCCCAGTTCCCCGCGTTGCACACGGCGCCTGGAGATGTTGGCGTCGATGAAACCCTCGAAATCGAGGAATTCCGGTTCGGGCGAGAACGGCGGAGCAACGATTTTCGAAACGTCGGTTGCCGCGTCATCCCTGACAAGCATGATGTTGTCTGCGGCGAAATCCCAATCGGTGCTGGCGAACAGTCTGTGAAACCTGCCTTCGAAAAAGAAATCATCAGCGTCCAGAATGCTGATAAACGGCGATCTGGAACCGGCTATCGCGGCGTTGCGGGCAAAAGAGGGGCCGCGATTGACGTCGAAGCGGATGACGGAAAGGCGGCCCGTGCCGTCGTCGGACGCGCGGGCGACTTTCGCGGTATCGTCGGTGGACGCGTCGTCGACGACGACAACTTCCGCAACCTCCGGCTCGCGTAATGCCGATGCAATGGCAGCCGGAATTGTCCGCGCCGCATTGCGGGCGGCGATGATCACGCAGACCTGGGATGATGTCATGGACATGCCTCTCGATTGCAGAAGTCGTTGCTGATTTCTTTGCCCTCCCCGCTCAATGCGTCATCGCCCGTCTGAAATGCATCGGCCCAAACGCCTATGCTGCAAATGCGAAGCAAGCATCGCCAAAATCATCGGCGCAGTCCAGTTTTTCATTTGCTGGTGTCATGGCGCGGGTGGGCGGGCGGCGAGTCTCAATCGGGATGGCTCCAGAAATGCGCCGCTTGGCAGAGCCGTTCCTACACGCTCCATCAGAGCGTTCGATTGGCGGAAACCAGTTGCTGGTCCTCGCCGACCGGATGGCGGCGACGCAGAGCGAGCGCGTCGAGGCCGGCAGTGTCAAGCAATTGAAAGAACAGGAATGCCGACAGCCGGTGTTGTTGAGGCGGGGAACCCGTCAGAGGACCGGCAAGCTTAGCCACAGGTCACATGGACATCGCAGACCGCGGCCAGGCCTGAAATCAGTGAAGGCCCCTTCTGGCGCTGAATTTCTCGCCTTCGGCCGCTTCGTTCGAACTCAGCTTTCGTTCAGCGTCGCGAATTTTGTCGGCCGGGGTCGGGGCATTTCTGGCGATCATGGCAAAGACCAGCAGAAAATAACCCAGTTGGATGACTATAGCGCAGCCGATGACGCGAAAAACCGTCGTACCGAGCGAGGCGCCGCCCAAATACGACCAGACGATCACGATCGCCAGCGCAAAACACATTCCGATAATGAACTTTGGCAGTGACATACCCGATAGCCCATCAACCGGCTCGGGAAAAAATGTCGACAAGCCCACCCCGAGCACCTCCCTTAAACTCTGCGAGCTTATTTAGGTTGCCCGCATCTGGCCGGTTGCTTCCGGCCTAGCCCAATCTGTCCATAGTCCGACAGCAACAATTTGCAACTCTATTGACCCGAGCAATAGGCGGCAAGGGCAGCTGCGGAATAATTTTAAACGAATCCTCGGGATCGACTCTGCCATGGTGCAATGCACACGTCGGCATCACCACTGATTGCCGGATATCGACTCGCTCCAGTAAGATTTATAATATTGGCCAGTATTTTAGCATAACATCAGTCGATATTTTGAAATTCTAAATGATGGCAAAGCTCCACAGCAGGGTATAAAGAGCGATTCGCCTAAAATCAGCCCCAAAATTGGACTAGCTTTTCCAAAATTGCCCATAATCTGTCTCTTTTGCGACATAAAGGCGAAATTTTGTGCAGGACGAGTTTATTATTTAGTCAGTTCATGACGCGACTATTACAGCCGTCTGGGAAATTGTGTGTTGCGCTGCAACATTTTTTTGGTATCGTGCGGTAAACCATCCGTTCAACGTATGGAGTTTACGCATGAGGGACGTAGCCAAGCCGGCCGATGCGGATTTTTCGCAGGCCGGCGTCGATTTTCCGCCACCGATCGGCGGCCTGCTCAAACGCAGCTTCGATATTGCCGGTTCGCTGATCGGCCTGATCGCTCTCAGCCCGCTGTTCGTGATGATAGCGCTGCTTGTCAGGTTTTCCGATGGCGGGCCGATTTTCTATGGCCACAGCCGGATCGGCCGCGGAGGACGGATTTTTCCGTGCCTCAAGTTCCGCACCATGGTTCCAGACGGCGAGCGGGTGCTTGCTGCCTATCTCGCCGCGAATCCGGAGGCCAACGCCGAATGGATAGCGACCCGCAAGTTGAAGAACGACCCGCGGATCACGCGCGTCGGAGCGGTGCTGAGGAAGCTCAGCCTCGATGAGCTGCCGCAGATCATCAACATCCTGCAGGGGGATATGAGCCTGGTGGGGCCCCGTCCCGTGGTGCGCGATGAGCTGGAGATCTATGGCAATTCGGCCGTCTATTACCTGAAATCGCGCCCCGGCCTGACCGGGCTCTGGCAGGTCAGCGGACGCAACGATGTTTCCTACGACAGCCGCGTCGCATTCGACAGGCACTATGTCGAGAACTGGTCGATGTTCGAAGACATTCGCATCATCATCAAGACCGTACCTGCGGTCTGGATGTCGCGAGGCTGCTACTGACGGCCGCTTGCTGGCCGTGCATCGAGGAGCGACTGTCCAGAATTCGGGCCTAGAACTCAGGCCCCTAACTCAGGCATCGGCAGCTCATCGGGCGGGGCAAACCAGATCGGAAACGCTCAGTTGAAAGCAGATATAATCGATATCTTTTGCACCGGCATTCTCTCCAGACGCATGCGGCGAGTACGGCTTTTGACGACTTGCCTCACAATGGCGACCGGCCTGACGCTGTCGCTAGCCCTGCCACAGTTTGCCTTCGCCGACGACTATCGGCTTGGAGCACAGGACAAGCTGACCATCCGCGTGGCGGAATGGCAGACCGTCGAAGGCACGTTCCGTGACTGGTCGGCCATCAATGGAGAATACACAGTCGGCCCCGCTGGAACCTTGTCGGTTCCCTTCGTCGGCGAGATGCCCGCATCCGGCAAGACGACTTCGGAGATCGCGGCATCGCTCGGCGAGGCACTGCAGCGCAAGCTCGCTCTGGCCGACAAGCCGGAGGCTTCCGTCGAAATGGCGCAGTACCGGCCATTCTACATCTCTGGCGAGGTGCAATCGCCCGGCCAGTACCCTTGTGTGCCTGGGTTGTCCGTGCTGAAAGCGATGAGCATTGCCGGCGGAGCCCGGCGGAACCCGGAGAGCGGGCAGCGCTTCGACCGCGACCTGATCAATGCCAAGGGCAATTTCGACGTACTACAAGACCAATTGGTCAGGCTGACCGTCAAGCGCGCCCGCGTCGAAGCGGAACTAGCGGACAAGCCGACATTCGCGGTGCCGAAAGAGGTGGCCGACGATCCGAAACTGCCCAGCATCGTTGCCGATGAGACGGCGATCCTGGCGGCCGACCAGAAGAAACTCAAGCTGCGCTTGCAGGCGCTCGACGATTTGAAGGCGCTGCTGCAGAGCGAGATCGATTCGCTGCAGAAAAAGATCGTCAACCAGCAGAAGCAGGTCGATCTTGCGAAGGAGCAGCTCAACGGCATCGGCTCGCTGGCGCAAAAGGGCCTGGTCGTCAACACGCGGGTTTTGAACTCGCAGCAAACCATCGCCGACCTTGAAGGCCAGATCCTGGATTACGAAACGGCGATTCTCACGGCCAAGCAGTCGATCAGCAAGGCCACCCAGGACGCCATCGATCTGGAGAACACGCAGAACTCCAGCCTCGCGACCGACCGGCAACAGACGGAAGCCGATCTCAACGAGGTGACGCTGAAGCTGAATATGGAAAAGGCCTTGATGTCCGAAGCCTTGTCGGGCAGCCCCATGCCGCAATTCTATGGCAACAACGAACCAGCGGCCTTGTCATTTTCCCTGGTGCGGGTGGTCGACGGCAAGACCAGCGAAATCACCGCCGATGAAGACACGCCGGTGCTGCCAGGGGACGTGATCAAGGTCAAACCGGCGCCCCTGGCCATCCAGTAGCTTCTTTCCACCGGAGCGAAGCACCAACCCCGCAGGCAGCGGTCTGCGGGTTTTTGGGCTTGGTATCCTATGGATCAGAAAACAAGGCAGCCTTCGGGCAACGAACCGCCTGGATCCGCCCGCTCTGAGCGGTTCCCCCTTTGACGGAATCAAAGGGGATTCCAGATTTATCTGTTTTGTGATTCAAGATGCTGGCTGGAGTGGAGGCCAG